>SXLG01000077.1 GCA_005777805.1 Pseudomonadota bacterium | reverse complement strand
GCGCATGACCAACACCTTCATGCTGGCCGGAGAGGAGGCGCCCGAGGACATCATCCGCTCGGTCGATCGCGGTCTCTACGCGGTCTCTTTCGGCGGCGGACAGGTCGATATCACCAGCGGCAAGTTCGTCTTCTCGGCGAGCGAGGCTTACCTGATCGAGGGCGGGCGAGTGACGGCGCCGGTGCGGGGTGCGACGCTGATCGGCAACGGTCCCGACGTGCTGACCCGGATCCGGCGCGTCGGATCGGATCTGGCCCTCGACCAGGGTGTGGGCACCTGCGGCAAGGAGGGCCAGTCCGTGCCTGTCGGGGTGGGCCTGCCGACACTCCGGATCGACGGCCTCACCGTCGGCGGTACGGCGGCATGAGTGGCCGCAACGACGTGGCCCTGGCCGACGCGCTAGAGATTCTGATTGATGCAGCCCGAGCCGCCGGAGCCAATGCCTGTGACGCGCTTGGGGTCGAACGCGAATCGATCGACGTCCGCGTGCGCCTCGGTGAGACCGAGAACGTTACCGTGGCGCGCAAGCGCCGCGTCGGGATGCGCTGCCTCGTCGGCGGGGCGACCGCGGTCGCCTCGACCTCGGACCTGCAGCGCAGCGCGCTCTCGGCCTTTGCCGTCGAACTGGCGGCGATGGCGCGCGTCCTGCCGCGCGACGAGCACGCTGGCCTGCCCGATCCCATCGCCATGGCCCGTGGGCCGTGGCCCGATCTCGCCATCGCCGACGAAGGTCAGCCCCTGCCCGACCCGGCCGAAGCCACCACGCTCGCGCGCCGCGCCGAAGCGGCGGCACGCAGCAGCGATCCACGCATCGTCAATTCGGAGGGTGCCGAGCTCGGCGCCGCACGCGGCCGGATTGTCTTCGCCTCGACAGCGGCGGGCTTCCGCGGCAGCTACGAGAGCACTCGCTTCGGTCTGCACGCGGCTCCGGTAGCCGAGGAACACGGCCGGATGCAGCGTGGCGCCTGGGGCCACTCGGCGCGCCGGCTGGGCGACCTCGAATCACCCGAGGCCATCGGCGCCGAGGCTGCACGCCGCGCGCTCCGCCAACTCGGGGCGCGCCGCATTCCAACGGCACGCTTGCCCGTGGTGTTCGAGGCACCGGTGGCCGCGAGTCTGCTCGGCCACCTCGCGTCGGCCGCCAGCGGCGGCTCGCTCTACCGCGGCATGTCGTTTCTATGTTCGGCGCGGGGCGCGCGCATCCTGCCCACGTTCGTCGACGTGGTCGACGACGGCCGCCGTCCAAGCGGCCTCGCCAGCCGTCCCTTTGACGGCGAGGGCGTCGCGACCCGCCGCACCACGGTGGTCGCAGGCGGCGTCCTCAGTAGTTTCATGCTCGACAGCTATGCCGCGCGTCGGCTCGCTCTCGCCAGTACCGGCAACGCGAGTCGTGGCGTCGGCGGCGCGCCGGCATCGGGCCCGACTAATCTGATGCTCCTGCCGGGCCCCCTCTCCCTCGCCCGGATCATCTCCGGGATCCCGCGCGGCCTGCTCGTCACCGGGCTCTCCGGCATGGGCGTCAATCTCACGACGGGAGACTATTCGCGCGGTGCGACCGGGCTGTGGATCGAGAACGGCGAAATCGCGTACGCGGTCGATGAGATCACCGTCGCCGGCAACCTGCGCGACATGTTTCTCGGCATCGAGGCGGTGGCCGACGACCCGCGGCCAGACGCGACGATCTCCTGCCCCTCGCTGCATATCGCCGAAATGACCGTTGCCGGCAGTTGAGTCGGGGCCGACGCGCGGGCGTGCCGGCGCGATTCGCCCGCCCGGCCCGCGATCGGCTATTCGCACAGCCATGACGCTCGCCGATCTGGCCACTCCCGCCCTCGTCGTCGAGGCGGCGGCCCTCGAGTCCAACCTCGCCACCATGGCGGCAGCGCTTCCCGGCCCGCGCTTGCGACCGCATGTCAAGGCACATAAATGCACTCGCCTCGCCACCCGCCAGGCCGCCCTCGGGCATCGGGGCTTCACCTGCGCCACCGTCCGGGAGATGGAGGGTCTGGCCCGGGCGGGTCTCGGAGCGGACCTGCTTCTCGCCAACGAGATCCTCGATGCGAAGCGGCTTTTCGGCCTCGCCCGACTCGACGCGCGGGTGACGCTCGCGGTCGATTCGTCCGAGACGATCGCGGCAGCGGCCCGGGCCGGCCTGCGTGAAGTCTTGATCGACGTCGAGGTCGGGTTGCCACGCTGTGGCTGCCCGCCCGACCGGGCCGGCGCTCTCGCCGACGAGGCGCGCCGCTCCGGTCTCGTGGTGCGCGGAGTGATGGGCTACGAGGGCCACGTCGTCGGCGTCGAGGATCGCGACCGGCGTGCCACCGAGACTCGCCGGTCGATGGAGCTGCTGCTCGCGGCCCACGCCGTCACGGGTGGCGAGATCATCTCGGCCGGCGGAACCGGGACCTTCGACCAGAATACCTGGGCCACCGAAATTCAGGCCGGGTCGTATGCCTTGATGGACACGGCCTACGAACGGCTCGGCCTGCCCTTCGTGTGCGCGCTCTCGATCCTCGCGACGGTGGTCTCGCGCCGGGCGGACTGGGCCGTCGCCGACTGCGGGCTCAAGGCGCTCGGCATGGACCATGGCAATCCACGAATCGATGATCACGCCGTATGGTTCTGCTCGGACGAGCACACCACGTTCGGCGGCCCCGAAGGCGCCCCGCCCACGGTCGGAGTCGGAGATCGAATCCGCCTCTGGCCAGCGCACGTCGATCCGACCGTGGCCTACCACGAGGAGCTGCACGTGATCGACGGCGAGCGCGTCCTCGAATCCTGGCCGATCGATCTGCGCGGCTGGTAGGCCCGAGCGCACCTGTCGCGCAGCGCCTGCACAACGACTGGGCCTCCGGGAGTGTCGAGAAGCATTCCGCTCGGATCAGTGCGCGCCCGGCAGGCGTCGGCGGCGCGTGGGCCTGGCGCGGCGAACTGCGGCATCGCCCGCCGCAGCACCGCCGGCTTATGCACACAACACGGCCGTGTTAGGGCTTCAGGCGATGGCCGGACGAGCTGCGCGCGCGTCGCGAGCACAGGCTGCCGGCAAGCCGTGGCGCGAGAGCGCCCGCGCCCGGCAGATGCTCCGCACCTGGGTGCCGCCACTCGCCTCGGGCGGGCTCTTCGTCGCCCTCTACATCCTCGGGGCACTCGACATCGCACCGACACCACCGATGGTCGCGATCGACGCGGGCCTTCTGCTCGCGACCGCACTCTACTTCCCGTTGCGCTATGCGGTCCGACTCGAGCGCCGCTGGCGCGTTCTGGCAGCGCTCTTCGCAGTGACCTGGTTTACCTTCCTCGAAGCCGCACTGGTGTGGCGTGTCCTTCCGCCACCGCCCCTCCTGCAACGGACGGTCGCGGCGAGCGAGACTCCCGTGCTGCTCGGGCTCCGCAATGCACCGGCGCGCCTCGACCTCGTCGTGCGCGGCCGGCTCGGTCCAGGCCGCCCCGGCGAGCCCCGGTCGGCCCGCTGGACGCTCGAGCTCGGCCGGCGGGGCGCCGCGCCGCTCGAGTTGCACGGCGACCTCTTCGAAACGCGCGCCCTCGGGCATCGCGAACGCAGCGGCCGGGCCGAACTCTGGCGGTCGCGCACCGCCGCCCTCTTTGCCATCGACAATCCCGGACGAGGCGATCTCGAAGTGCTGTCATTGAACGTGATCGGCCGGGCCGAGCCCGTGCTCGAACTGGCGCTACTGCCCAGCACACGGGCCCCGCTCTGGTTCTTCGCGGCGGGTGGAGCGCTGCTCGCCGCGGCGGCGCTGGCGTTCGATCGGGCCACAGGTGCGGGCGCCACAGCCGCCTCGGCCACCATCCTGACCGGGGCGGCCGTGTTCGGGACAGCCGCCTTCGTCAGCCTGGCCGAACCGGCGCCGGGCTTTCGTGAACTTTTCGCTGCACTGGTGATCGGGGCTCTCGTCGGAGGCCCGGCGGCCGGGCTCGTCGCCTGGCTCGGGGGCGCGACACGTCGGGGGAACTCGCATGGGCGCTGAAGATCGCGCCGTGCGGCCAAGACCGCGCCGGTCGGTTC
The DNA here is from genome assembly GCA_005777805.1 of Pseudomonadota bacterium. Classification (GTDB taxonomy): domain Bacteria; phylum Desulfobacterota; class Binatia; order UBA12015; family UBA12015; genus SXLG01. The sequence continues at coordinate 5,426 of SXLG01000077.1, read as the reverse complement.
GATGAACCGGCTCCTCTCGCTCCTGCTCCTGGTCGCGCTCGCCGCTGTCGGCATTCTGTACCTGTGGGGCGATGGCGAGGAACTCGCGCGGGCCGCCGACAATCTCTCGGCCCCTCGCGCCATCGTGCCCATCCTCGCGACCCTGACGAGCTACCTCTTCATGAGTCTGAGCTACGAGGGGATCGCACGTGCCGCCGGCCACTCGCTCGGCTTCGCCCGGATGGTGCGGATCACCTTCGTCTCCAACACCATCAACTACATCGTCGCCACCGGGGGTCTGTCCGGGTTCGCGGCGCGCATGTTCTTCTTCCGGCAGGGCGGTATCCCGCTCGGCCCGGCGGTCACGATTTCATTCGTGCAGGGACTGGTCACCAACGTCACGCTGATCGGGTTCTTGATCGCCGGCTTCATTGCACTGCTGGGGCGCGCCACCCTCGAACCCACCGCACTGGTCAGCGCGGCGCTGGCGTTGCTGATCTTCACGCTGGGCGTCGCGTCGTGCGTCGTGGTGATCCTGCGTCCTCATCTGCGGCGACGGCTCCTGCTGCGAGCGACGCTTGTCGGCCACCGCGCCGCGCTCCGTCTGGCGCCGGCACGCGCACCTTCACGCGCCACGCTCTGGCGCTTGCAGCACAATATCGACCGCGGCCTCCAGTTCCTGGTTGAACGCTGGCCGGCGATGATCGTCCCCACCTTCTGGATCCTCCTCGATTGGGTGGTGACGCTGGGCGTGCTCTGGAGCTGCTTCTGGACGATTGGCGTCAATGTCCCTTTTCTACTGGTCGCGGTCGGTTTCGCGATCGGTATCCTGTTCTCGATGGTCTCGGTCCTGCCGGCCGGCCTCGGGCTCATGGAGGGCTCGCTCACGACCGTCTTCGTCGCCATGGGCCAGCCCCTCGAGGCCACGATGATCGCCGTGCTGCTCTTCCGCGTGATCTACTTCGGCATTCCGTTCGGCATCAGCCTGACGGCCTTCCACGGCGCACTCGAACAAGCGCGCCACACCGCTCCGGCGGCGGCCGAGCCCGCCGCGATCCCGGTCGAGACGCACCACCGGCCGCCTCGCGTCGGCGCGCCCTGACGCGACCGGTCACGGCGACGCGGCCGCAAGCTTGAGTCGCTTCACGCGGCCGCCTATCGGAGGCCATGGCAAGTGGCTCCGGCGTCATCGCCGTGCTCGACTTCAGCACCAGTGGCGGCAAGTGCGTCCTCTTCGACGCGCAGGGTCGATGCCTCGCGGCAGCCCGCGAGGCATGGACCTACGATCCCTACCTGCACGAACACTCGGCGCTCGCCGCCGGTTGGTCGTTCGCGCCGGATCGCTTCTGGGCGGCACTCGTGCGCAGCACGCGAGCGGCCCTGCGACAGGCCGGGCTGCCGGGCGAGGCCATCTGCGCCGTCACCGCCTCGTCGCTCCGCATCGGCACGGTCCTGCTCGACGGTGCCGGGCGCGAGTTGTTCTGCGCGCCCAACGTCGATGTCTCGGGCCTGGCCGGTGGTTTCGAAATCATGGCACGACTCGAGGAGGCGCGCGGCAACGAGATCACCGGCCACTGGCCGCCCTGGATCTGGTCGTTGGCACGCCTCCTCGCCTTTCACGGCCGGCACCCCGAGCAGACCGTGGCGGCCGTCCTCACCCCGCTCGACTGGATCACGTGGCGGCTCTGCGGCGCGCTCGTGACCGAGCCGTCGATCCAGGGTCCGACCGGCCTGCTCGACGTGAGCAGGGCGAACTGGTCCGATGAGATCTGCGATCTTTTCGATCTCGACCGCTCGCTCCTGCCCAAGCTCGTCCCGGGCGGATCACGCGCGGGTGAACTCTCGCCTGCGGCCGCGGCCGATCTCGGCCTGCGACCGGGGACTCCGGTCCACGTCGGCGGCGCCGATTCCCAATGCGCACTGCTCGGGTCCGGCGTTCGCACGGCCGAGGATTGCGGCGCCGTGCTCGGCACCACCGCCCCGCTGATGCGTGTGGATGCACGCCCCAGAGTCACGGCGAGCGGCCCGCTCTGGACCGGCACGCACGTCCTGCCTGGACTCTGGGTGCGCGAGAGCAACGCCGGCGAAGCCGGGGCGGTATGGGACTGGCTGCTCGACCTCACCGGCTTCGAACTGCCCGGCGATTTCGAGCGCGCCGAGCGCCTCGTGGGCCCGCTCGCCCGGGCCCCGTCCGCCATCGTGGGCTTCAGCGGACCGCGCGCGTTCGGACCGAACACGACCAATCCCGACCGACCGCTCGGCTTCGCCTTCCGTCACTCCACCTATGCCAAGCGACCGGGACGCGCGGAGATCCTGCACAGTTTCCAGGACAATCTCGCTTTCGCGCTGCGCGTCAATCTCGAACAACTTGCAATCGAAACCGAGGTCGAGGGAAGCCGACCGCAAGGGCTCACGTTGTCGGGCGGTCTGGTGCGCAGCTCGAGTCTGCTGGCGACCATAGCGGCCGTCCTGCCGGGGCCACTTCGCGTCGGCGAGGAACCCAACGCGACGCCGCTCGGAGCGGCGGTGCTCACCGCCGCAGCAAGCGGCATCCACCCGTCCCTCGACGCCGCGCTGGCAGCGATGGTGCGGACGCGCGTGTTGCCGCCGCCGCCGGACGATCTCAGGGCCGCTTACGACGAGGCGTTTGCGCTGTGGCAGCGCTTCGACGCGGCCGTGAACCCGCTCTCGCTGCGCGTTCCCTGACCGTCACCCGACCGGCCGGCGGCTCGGGGCGGGTACGCGCCGCACGCTCGAGCGCCGCCAGTTCGCGGATCTCGAGTTCGCGCATCTCGCCCACCGGCAGGCTGCCAAGCCGCAGCGGGCCAATGGCCACCCGCGAGAGGCGATCGACCGGGTGGCCGATGGCCTCGAACATGCGTCGGACCTGGCGCTGGCGGCCCTCGGTCAAGGTGATCTGCACGCGAGCTTTGTTCTCGAGCAGACTCTCGACGACGACGTCGGCGGGCGCGGTGGGCCCGTCGGCGAGCCGCAGCCCGCGCGCCAGCCGCTCCAGCGCCGCGGACGTGGGATGCCCCTTGACCTTGACGCGATAAACCCGCGACACGCCAAAGCGCGGATGGCTCAGCCGCTCGGCGAGTTCGCCGTCGTTGGTCAGCAGCATGAGCCCACTGGATTCGTAGTCGAGGCGTCCGACGGGAAACACGCGGGCCCGGTGCGCCCGCAGCATGTCGCCGACGCAGGGCCGGCCCTCGGGGTCGGCCATCGTGCTGACGATGCCGACCGGCTTGTGGAACAGGATGTAGCGCAGGCGCGCGGGACGGGCGGCCCGGCCGTCAACCGTCACCGAGTCGCGCAGCGGATCGGCTCGGGTCCCCGGATCCGTCACCGTCTTGCCGTTCAGACGGACCCGACCCTCCCGGATCAGATCCTCCGCCGCTCGTCTCGAGGCCATCCCCGCTCGGCTCAGAATTTTCTGTAGACGCTCCAACTCCACCATCGCCATCCATCTCCGCCCACGCCGGATCGGTACCGGCCGCCTCCAGCTCCTCGTCGTCGGTCGGCGCGTCCGTCACCAGGTCCGCCAGCGCCTTGGGATCCGGCAGGGGCGGTAGCTCCCCGAGATCGCGCAAACCAAATAGTTCGAGGAAGCCGCGCGTAGTGGCGTATTCCACCGGACGCCCCGGCGACGAGCGCCGCCCGGTGATCTCGAGCAAGCCGCGCTGCAGCAACGAACTCAGCACCGCGTCGCAGTTGACGCCGCGCACGGCCTCGACCTCGCCACGGGTGCAGGGTTGCCGATAGGCCACGATGGCGACCGTCTCGAGGAAAGCCCGCGAGAGACGCGGCGGCTTCTCGTCGAAGAAGCGCGCCACCCAGGACGCCATCTCGACAGCCGAACGAAGCTGCCAGCCACCCGCCACTTCGACCAGGCGAATGCCCCGACCACTGCTCTCCAGCCCGGCGCGCAACTCCTCGAGTGCTGCCGTGACGTCGGCCCGCGTGACTCCGGCGAGTGCGCGCGCCAGACGGCTCGCTGCCAGCGGCTCGGCCGCCGCGAAGAGAATCGCCTCGAGCAACCCGGCCAGCGCGGGGCGCGTCGCCTCGGGCACGGCAGCCGTCTCGGTGCAGTCCCCCCCCGCTGCCGCGCTTGCCGGACTCTCGCCGGCGAGGCCGGACTCGGGTGCGATGTCACCGCCGACCGTCCCGACCGTCCCGGGGCCAGCCACCACCGCGAGGTCCACGGACTCCTCCGGCCCTTGCTCGATCTCCGTCACGCCCAACCCACCTCACCCCGAGCGACCCGCCTCAGCCGGCCGCCTCCTGAAAATCCACGTCAAAGAACTTGTCCGCGTCGACCTCGCGCAGCAGCTCGACCTCGAACTCGCCGAAGGTCCGCTCCTGCCTCGCCACAAGCGCGCCGTGCTTCATCAATTCAAGGATCGCCAGGAAGGTCACGACGATCCGCAAGCGCGAGGCATCGGGCGGGAAGAGCGCCTCGAAGGCGCACCGCCGCTGCACGCGCAGGATCTCGATCACCAGGTCGATCCCGTCGCGGATCGAGAGTCGTTCGGTATTGACATGGTGAACGACCGCGTGCGCGCGCCGGGCCAGCAGGCGATCGAGCGCCGTCAGCAGATCGCCCGGCGTGAGTGCGCGGAAAGGCTCGCTGAAGAGCCCCGGCACGCTCTCCACTACACGGCGTTCGAACACATCGCGACCGAGCACGGGGCGACTTGCGAGATTGGAGGCCACCGCCTGGTAGCGTTCATACTCGAGCAGTTGCTCGATGAGTTCGAGTTCGGGGTCGAGGGGCTCCTCCTCCTCGAGATCCTCGCGCTCCTCCGGTGGCAGGAGGGCGCGCGACTTGAGGTAGATCAAGGTCGCCGCCATCAGCACGTACTCGCCGGCAACGTCGAGGTTCAGGTCCTTCGCCGCGGCCAGATAAGCGAGATATTGCTCGGTGACCGCCGCCACCGACACCTCGTAGAGGTTCACCTCGTGCTTGCGAACGAGGTGCAAGAGCAGGTCGAGCGGGCCCTCAAAGGACTCCAGACGTACGCTATACCCCTCTGTCACGCGGCCCTGCCTACCATCCGCAACGCCACGGGCGAAACCACCCCGGCGCGCAGACCCGGCCATTCCGTTCGAACAGCTCTCGAGAAACACAGCAACGTCGGCCGCTGCCTCGACGAGGTCGCCGCCTCCCTCTGGGCCGTTGATTGGCCGACCAGAACCTCGCGCCATCACCCCCGCGCGGCCTGACACGATCGCTGGACGTCTGGCCCCGAAACGACGACGCGGCCGCCCGGGGACTCTCTCCCCGGACGGCCGCGCGTCTCACCAGCAGCTTAGGCTACTGGCCTCAGCTCACACCTCCCAGGCAGAAGAGGCGCTCCTCGGGCGGGACGCCGCCGCGGCAATTCGGCGCCACCCCGCGGTAGGTCGCCCCACTCGGCGTCACAATGTCCATCTCCGCCGGTCCG
>SXLG01000076.1 GCA_005777805.1 Pseudomonadota bacterium | reverse complement strand
GGAACACAGCTCGCCGCGACCCTGCCCGATCAGGCCCTTGAGTGGCTGCACGGCCACGCGATCGAGAGCGCCGACGATCCGCTGGCCCGACGTGACGCCCTGGCCGACGAGTACCGACTTCAGGAAACAGCCGCAGAGCGGGCGGCGGAGCGGGGCCTCGTCGATACGATCGTGCCGCTCGACGGTCTTCGCCAAGCCCTGCGCGATGGACTCGCGATGCTGGACCGGCAACGCCGTCGCGACAGCGACTGACGTCGCGACGGTCTCTGTCAGGCGCGCGTCGCGCCCGTGGCTACATGCCGAGCCGCGATTGGCGTCGGGCTTGCTCCACAACCCGCCCAATGCCGCCGCCTGTCAAGGAAGCGACACCGGCGGCACGTCTGCCTCTGGTCGCCGAGTTTCTGCACACGCCCGAGCCCGCCGGTCGGCACTGTCACGCCGCCACCCTGGCCCGAACCAGCGAGGGTGATCTGGTGGCCGCCTGGTACGGCTATCCCGATATCGAGACCCGGGACGGCACTATTGTGCTCGCCCGACGCAAGCGCGGCTCGCCGCACTGGTCCGCCGCGGCGGTCGTGCAGACCAGTCCGCGTTCGCTCGGTAATCCTGTGCTCTTCGAGTCCGCTGACGGCTCCCTGGTGCTGCTCTACGCGTTACTCGATGGCGCTTACTGGAACTCCGCCCGCCTTCTCCTCACGCGCTCGCGCGACGGCGGTCGGACCTTCGAGCCGCCACGGCAACTGACGTCGCGCAAGGGATGGATGATCCGCCACCGGCCACTGCGCACGACCGAGGGCAGCTGGCTCCTGCCCGTCTACGACGAAGCCCGCAAAACGTCCTTCGTTCTACGCTCGAGTCCCGACGGCATGAAGTGGGCCGCCGAGGAGCCCTTCGGCGATGTGCCGGCGATCCAGCCAGCGCTGGTGCGCGCACCCAACGATGCGCTGGTGGCCTTCTTCCGGCCGGCGACTGATCCGCGCCGGATCTGGCGCAGTGTTTCGAACGATGACGGTCGCTCGTTCAGTCCGCCACGGCCCACACCTCTGCCGTGCCCGCTGAGCGGGATCGCGGCCTTCGCCACGCCAAACGCGCTCGGCATCGTCTACAACCACACCGAGGAGCACTCCCGCTTCCCGCTGAGCGTGTCCCTGACACGGGATCTCGGCCTGAGCTTCGGCGCTCCACAACATTTCGAGAACGCCCCCTTCGAGGTCTCCTATCCCAGCTTTGTCGACGCGATGGGTGGCCTGGTCGAAGGCGTCTTCACGTACAACCGGCGGATGATGAAGCACGTGAGGATCCCCGCCCACGCGCTCGAGGAGATCGCATGAGCGCCCAGCCCGTGGCCGCCACCACGCCCGGCATCGAGAGCTTCCGGGGCCTCCATCGCGGCAAGCGGGTTTTCATCCTCGCCTCGGGCCCCTCGCTCCGCGACCACGACCTCTCCCCGCTCCGGCGCCGGCTCACGATCGGACTCAACCGCAGCCCGCTGATCTGGCCCGAGACCCACTACCACTGCACCATGGACGAGCGGCTCTTCGCCGAGCATCCCGACGTCCTGCGCGCCGCGCGCTATCTCTTCACTCTCGAGGACCGGCCCTTCGGCATCCCGCTGCGACTGCTGGGAGCCGAGGGCTTCAGCCTCGATCTGTGCCGCGGCATCTATTCCGGTTACACGGTGGCCTACTTCGCCTTGCAGGTCGCCGTCTACATGGGCTTCAGCGAGGTCATCTACCTTGGCCTCGACCTCTGTCACCGCGACGGCCAGACCCATTTCTTTGGCAACGACTTCCGCTCCCGCGACCACGAATCGACCGAGTTCCCGCGCATGGCCCGCATGATGCTGCGCGGGGTCGAAGCCGCCACCGGACTCGGCGTGCGGGTTCTGAACGCCTCTCCTCTTTCGACGCTCGATGGGATCGAGCGAATCACCTATGCCGACGCGATCGCCCTCTGAGGGACGCGCCGGCGCGGCGGTAACCCGCGCGCGACACGCGCGTGCCGATCGATGCGGCGGCGCAACGGGAGTAGATCTGCGCTGTCGACACCGACGCTGCCGAGCCGCGCCTCGAGCGAGGCCAGGCTGCTGAAGAGCTGGCAGAGTTCCGCCTCGAGGGGGCGCCGGCACCACCATCGGCGAAAGCGTTCCATCTCCTCGACGACGATCGCACAGGCTGCCGGCACGGCCGTGGTCCGGCGGGCGAGCGCACCCGCCTGCCGCTCGCGAATCCGGTCGATGTCGAGGACCCGCGCAGGCCCGGCCCGAGCCACATTGCGCGGCACGCCGGCGTCGATAACGAGCAGCGGCGGTGCTTCCTGACCGCGACAAGCCATGAGCTCCGCCGGGCCGAGGATCACTCCGGGCGCACCGGTCGCGGCGACAACGACGGTCGCGCGCCCGCAGACCTCGGGTAGATCCGACCACAACGCGGCCGCCGTGCCCGTCTCCGCCGCGAGTTCCCGAGCCCGCTCGGGCGTTCGGTTGACCACGACCAGATCACGCAGTCCGGTCTTGACGAGTCCACGGACGACATCGCGCGCAATCGGTCCGGCGCCGACGACGATGATCCGGGCAGCACTGCCCGCGACCGCGCACTTGCTTTTATCATTGTCGGTTACACCCGCGGCGATTCCAGCCACCGCCGGTGCGATCATCGAGACGATTGCACTCGCGACCCCAGCACCGCCGCCACCAATACCGGTCTCGCGCCGTACCCTTCGGCCGCAGCGAGACGCGCTGGCCAACGCCTCGCTCAGGGAAGCGCCGATGCCCCCCTGGGCCGCGGCCAGGCGTGCTGCCGCCCGAATCTGGCCGAGGATCTGCCCATCGCCCAGAATCGCCGATTCGATCCCACTCGCGAGCCGCAACAGATGCTCGACGCCGGCGAGCCCGTCGAGCCGCCAGCGCAAAGCTTCACGACAGAGCGGCGCCGATGCCGACCGCACGTGGGCGAGCGCTCCGAGCGCAGCCTCGACCGCGAAATCCTCGCGCCCGGGTGCTCCGACCACGAGCAATTCGGTCCGGTTGCAGGTCGAGACCACGAACGCCTCGATCCCACCGCGCTGCAAAACGGCCCGGACCCAGGCGCCCTGAGCCTCCTCATCGAGTCGCAGCCCCTCCCGCACCGCCAGTGTTGCGTTGCGGAAGTTGACCCCCAGGAGCACCAGCGCGGGCCCCCGGGACAAAGATGCCGCCCCGGCAGAGGCGGCATCCCGGCTTCGGGCCGGGGCCCCCGGGACTTCCGTCCCGAGGTCCCCACCCTCTCGGTCGCACGTCTTCATCGCACGTCCGCTCGATAAGACTATGAGTGACCTGCTCAGTAGGTGAACTTGGACAAGAGCTGACTCAGCTCCGAGGCCATCCGGGCAAGCGATCCCGCCGCGGTCTGACTGTCCAGCGCCCCCGTGGTCGTGCTCTGCGCGGCGCTGGCGACGCCCGTGATGTTCTGGGCGATTTCGCTGCTGCCCCGCGCAGCCTCGGTGACGTTGCGCGTGATCTCGTTGGTGGTGGACGTCTGCTCCTCGACCGCGGCTGCGATCGTGGTCTGGATCTCGTTGATGCGATTGATGATCGAGGTGATCTCGTTGATGGCACCGACCGCGCCGCGGGCGTCCTGCTGGATCGCCTCGATCTTGCGACCGATGTCCTCGGTGGCACGAGCGGTCTCCTTGGCGAGCTCCTTGACCTCGTTGGCCACCACCGC
>SXLG01000075.1 GCA_005777805.1 Pseudomonadota bacterium | reverse complement strand
TCGCCAAGAGCGTCACGGTCGAGTAGCGCAGCTCGCGCAGCGGGTCCGGCCGGCACCATCCTTGGCCCACCTCGGCTCTGCGCCGAGAGGGCGGCCGCTGGTCGCGTGGCGTAAGGGCCCGTGCTGATTCGTGTCGCCGCCCGCGTGGCGGCCTGCACACCTCGGGGCTAGGCTCGGCTCACCGTGTCCGACCCAAGCCCAGACATCGCACCGCCGGCCACCCGTCGGACAGCAGCGATCGCTTCGATCGAGGAGGCGATCGCCGAATATCGCGCCGGTCGCATGGTCATCGTCATGGACGACGAGGACCGCGAGAACGAGGGCGATCTCTGCATGGCCGGTGAGAAGGTCACGGCCGAGGCCGTGAACTTCATGGCGATGCACGGCCGCGGCATGATCTGCCTCTCGCTGACCGAGGAGAAGCTGGCCGAGCTGGGGCTTCCGATGATGGTGCAGGAAAACACCGCACCCCTCGGCACGGCGTTCACGGTCTCGATCGATGCCCGGCGGGGAATCGGCAGTGGCGTCTCGGCCGCCGACCGGGCGCACACAGTAAAGGTCGCCGTGCGCGAAGGTGCCGGGCCCGCGGATCTGCGGACACCCGGTCACGTCTTCCCTCTGCGCGCCCGCCGTGGCGGCGTTCTCGTGCGCACCGGACAGACCGAAGCCTCCGTCGATCTGGCTCGCCTCGCCGGCCTCGGTTCCGCCGCCTTGATCTGCGAGATCATGAAGGCCGACGGCACGATGGCCCGCCGGCCGGACCTCGAAATCTTCGCAGCTCGCTTCGGGCTCAAGCTGATCACGATCGCCGACCTGATCGAGTACCGCCTGCGCCATGACTCGCTCGTGCATCGCGTCGCCGAATGCCGCTTGGCCTCGCGCTACGGTGGCGAGTTCAGGGCCGTGGTCTACCGGAGCGACGTCGATGGAGGCGAGCATCTCGCTCTGGTGTGCGGCGAGATCCGGCCAGACATCCCCACCCTCGTCCGCGCCCATGCCGAGTACCTGCCCGGTGATGTGTTCGGTTCGCTGCGACGCAACACCGGCGCCGTGCTCCATCGCGCGATGGAACGCATCGCCACCGAGGGGGCCGGAGTGATCCTCTACCTCAAGCGCGAGGCCGGCAGCGATATGTTTGCGCCGCGGGGAGACCCGCGCGGCGTCGGCGTCGAAGACGAGGACATGCAACGGCCCAGCACCATGTCGACCGGAAATCTCAAAGTGTTCCGTGAGTACGGCATCGGCGCCCAGATCCTGCGCGATCTCGGCGTCAGCAAGATCCGCCTGCTCAGCAACTACCGCCGCGTACTCGTGAGCCTTCCCGGCTACGGGCTCGAGATCGTCGAGACTGTCCCGGTAGGATGACACGGCGCGGCCGTGATAGGGTCGCGGACCGGGCCATGGCCTTCTTTCTTCGATGCGTGCGCGTGCGAGCCTGCGCCCTGAGGCTCAGGGTCATCGCCTTCTTTCTGGCCTTCCTCCTGGCAAGCTCGCTTGGCGGTGCCGGCGCACTGGCGGTGGCGCCGGTCGACCCAGCTTCGCTGGTTCAGTTGAGCGGACAGATCGTGCCGCGGGACGACGCCTCGGCCGAGATCGTCGTGACCGCGCAAGTCGCCGCAGGCTTCCACATCAACGCCCACGAGCCCCTCGATCCGTTCCTGATTCCGACCGATCTTTCGCTGGCGGCAGCCGGCAGCCAGTTCGCGGCTCCACTCTACCCCAAGCCGGCGCGCCGGAGCTTCGCCTTTGCGCCCGGTAAATCTCTCCTTGTCATGGACGGCCGCTTCGAGATCCGCGCCCGGGCCACGCCTGCGCCTGCCGGACCGGTCAAGGCCAGTCTCCACTACCAGGCTTGCGACGAGACGCGGTGTCTCGCGCCGGTGACCGTGCAGATCCGCTTTCCCGAACCGCGCGCGGGGCTCGTTCCGGCAGCACCCGCCGCCGCCAGCAGTGGGATCGATGCCCATCTGACCCGCCTGCTGAGCGACGCGTCGCTGCCGGTCGCGCTGGGTGCGATCTTCCTGCTCGGACTCGGCCTCAACCTCACCCCGTGCGTCTACCCGCTGATCTCGGTCACACTGGGCTATTTTGGAGCACAGGCCGGCCAACGCAAACGGCCGTGGTCGCTCGCGATCGCCTATGTGCTCGGCATCACGGCGAGCTTCGCCGCACTCGGCACGATGGCCTCGCTGGCCGGGGCCGTCATCGGCGCACCCCTCCAGCAACCGCTCGTGGTCGCCGGTCTGGCAGGCGTGATGGTCGCGCTCGCCCTCTCGAGCTTCGGGCTCTTCGAGCTGCGGATGCCCCACGCCATCGTCAATCGCCTCGGCACCGCCTCGACCGGCCCCGGTGGCGCGGCGGCGATGGGGCTCACGATGGGGGTCGTGGCCGCGCCTTGCATCGGCCCGGTGGTGCTCGCGCTGGTCGTGTACGTCGGTGCCCGGCAGCAGACCGGGCTCGGCCTTCTGCTTTTCTCGGTGCTCGGCCTCGGCATGGGCGCGCCCTACCTGCTGCTCGCCGTGGTCGCCGACTCGCTGCACCGTCTGCCCCGGGCCGGGGAATGGTTGCGCTGGATGAACCGACTGTTCGGGTTCCTTCTGCTCGGCATGGCGATCTTCTTCGTCCGCCATCTTCTGCCGGTGACCGTGGTGCAGTGGGCGACCGCGGGTCTGCTGGCGACCGGCGCGGTCTACCTGGGCTTCCTCGAACCCTCCGGGAGAACGTCCGGTACCTTCGCGACGCTGCGCCGCTTCGGCGGCCTCGTCACTTTGCCCGCGGCCGTCTGGATGGTGCTGCCGGCCACCCTGCCGAAAGACGCCGTCAAGTGGGAACCGCTCACCCTCGCCGCTGTCGACCGCGCAATTGGCGGTGGTCGGCCGGCTGTGGTCGAATTCTCGGCGCAGTGGTGTCTGCCTTGCGTCGAGATGGAGCGCACCACCTTCGTCGATCCCGCGGTCGTCGCCGAGGCGAGTTCCGTCGCCATGCTGCAGGCCGACGTGACCACGAGTGATGCGACGACCGATGCCCTGTTGCAGCGGTTCGGCGTGGCCGGCGTGCCGACGATGCTCTTCTTCGATGCCGAGGGCCGCGAGGTCGAGCGCGTCGTCGGTTTCCTCGACGCGCGCCGCATGACCGAACTCTTGCGCCACATCCGCGGCCGCCCCGCGACCACCACCACTACTACCCGGACTTGATCCCGACCGGGCCGCCGTGCCAACCCATCGTGATGGTCTCTGCCGTCCTGGGTGCGGGTTCGTGGGGGACAGCGCTCGCGATGCAGCTCGCACGCGCTGGACACGCGGTTCATCTCTGGACGCGTGACGCCGGCCAGGCCGAGGCCCTGCGCGCCGAGCGCGAGAACCGCCGCTACCTGTCGGGAAGACCCCTGCCCACCGGGGTCGATCCGACTTCCGACCTCGAGCAAGCGTTACACGCCTCGACGGGCCTGGTCGTGATCGCCGTCCCCTCGCATGCGGTCTTCGAGACCTGTGCTGCGGCGCGGCCCTTCCTCGCCGCAACCACGACGCTGGTGAGCGCCGCCAAGGGCATCGAAGAAGTCACGTTGCGACGGATGTCCGAGGTGATTCGCGTGGCCACTGCCGGTGTCGCGCCCGTCGCCGTGATCTCGGGCCCGAGCTTCGCCGCCGAGGTGGCGGCCGAAATGCCCACCGTCGTCACGGCCGCCTGCAGCGACCCTGCCGTCGCGGAGAAAGTCCAACTTGCTTTCTCGTCCCCGATGTTCCGCGTGTACACGACCGACGACGTCATCGGAGTCGAGATCGGCGGTTCGGTCAAGAATGTCATCGCGATCGCGACCGGGGTCAGCGACGGACTCGGCCTCGGCCACAACGCGCGCGCCGCGATCATGACGCGCGGCCTTGCCGAAATCTCCCGCTTGGCAGAACGACTGGGCGGCAACCCGCGCACCCTGGCCGGACTCTCGGGGATCGGGGATCTGATGCTCACCTGCACCGGTGATCTCTCCCGGAATCGACGCGTGGGTCTGCGCCTCGGACAGGGCGAGCCGCTCGCCGAGATCCTCGGCAACATGGACCAGGTCGCCGAGGGCGTGCGGAATACGCTCGCAATCCACGATCTCGCCCGATCGCTCGAGGTCGAGATGCCGATCACGGCGGAGATGAGAGCCCTGCTCTTCGAGGGCAAGTCTCCCCGCGAAGCCGTCGTCGGCCTGATGGGCCGACGCCTGCGGCGTGAATGACGGCAGCGCGGCGCCGTTCGGGCGCGAGTGGAAATGCCCGCGCGCGACGCCTAAGGATCCACCCCATGGCGGATAAAGGGAGCTGCAAGGCCGAGAATTGTGCCAAGCCTGTGGTCGGCAGGGGCTACTGCAGCGGGCATTTTCGGAAGTGGAAACAGGGCGCACTGCCCAAGGCGCGCTACAAGACCTGCGTCGAGGCCGGCTGCCACGGCCGCCAGGTGGCCAAGGCACGTTGCGCAACGCACGCCAAGATCGCGCCCGCACCAGGGTCGGAAGCCGCGCCGGCCGCGGGCTGAGAGCCACTGCTCGCACACCCGCCGGCATGTCCATCCTGCCCGGGGGGAGTTCGTTCGAGTCGTTGGCCCGCCCTCGCCGCGGGAGATCCGCATCCGCCGCGTGATCTGACCCGTGCGCAATCGAGCGCTGCGGCGCGGCCGGCTTGGTCTCCGGTTCCTGAAAGGCTTTGCACCCCGAACACGGACCGACAGGGTGTAGTGCCAACGCTTGCCAAAGAGTGCCCGGGCCATGACGTCGAGCCCGCCGATCGCACGGGCAAGGGCCGCCTCGGTCTTCGTCTTCATCCGCGTTGACAGGCTCGGGCTCGGATGCTTCGGTCGCGCCTTGTTCTGCGTCCGGGATTCCTCCCGGCGCCCCGGGATCTCACGATGAAACGAACGTACCAACCGAGTAACCGCCGCCGAAAGCGCACCCTTGGCTTCCGCGCGCGCATGGCCACGCCGGCCGGACGGAACGTCATCAAGAACCGTCGCCGCAAGGGACGCCACCGTCTCGCGGCGGAAATTCCGCCCAAACAGCCGGGTTGAGCGAGCGATGCCGGTCGGGGCCGAATGCCTGCGGCCCCAGACGCTGCCGAAGGGCGCCCGTCTCCGGCGCCGTTCGGAGTTTCTCCAGGTTCAGCGCTGCGGCCACCGAGTACGCGGGGCGAGCTTGATCCTGCTGGTCCAGAAGAATGGTGGATCGCTGGCGCGACTCGGCATCACCATCTCCAAGAAGGTCGGCGGTGCCGTTCTGCGCAATCGGGTGAAGCGGCACCTGCGCGTGGTGTTTCGCCACCTCCGCCACGGCCTGCCGTCGGACAGCGATTTCCTGTTCATCGCCCGCGAAGAGGCGGCCTGCCGTTCCGGGGCCGAGCTGACGACGGAAGCGACCGCTCTGCTGGCCGAGGCGAGCCGCCGAAACACCCGCGATCTTGCAGAGCACCGGAGGCACCCGTGAGGGAAACCGCGTGCCGTGGTGCGCTGGCGATCCTTCGCCTGACCCTGCGGGTCTGGCACGCGATCGGCCTCGCCCTGCTGGGCCCTGCCTGTCGCTTCGAGCCGAGCTGCTCACGCTATGGACTGGAGGCCCTCGAGCGCCACGGTCTCCTCTCGGGTCTGGGCCTCACGCTCAGGCGCTTGAGCCGTTGCCATCCCTGGAATCCCGGTGGTTTCGATCCCGTCCCCCTGCGCCACGGACTCGATAATCTGCGGCCTGCACGCCGCGTCGCCCCCCCTACCGCACCGATCGGCGGAGCATGCGTGCACCTGCATGCCCGAGACGCCGCCGGTTCAATCCGTGTATCGCGCCACCGGCACGTCCGGCCGCGACTCGAGGTCTGAGTGGATCGCCGAACCCTGCTCTTTGTCGTTGTCTCGGTCGGAATTTTGCTGGGATACCAGGAACTGGTTCTCAACCGCCTGGCGCCCCCGCCCGTGGAGCCCGACGCAGCAGCTACGGCGAGTCCCGGTGTGGCCGCGCAGCAGGCCGCAGCACCGGCAGCCACGGTCGGTCAGCCGCCCGCAGAGGACCTCCCTGCGGTCGAGAATGCGTCGGCACCGGCGACCGCGCCGGCTCCCGTCCCGGGGCGCCGGATTTTAGTCGAGACCGACCTGTACCGGGCCACCATCAATACCGCAGGCGGTCGTCTCGAGAACTTCAAGCTCAAGTCCTACCGCCAGACACTGGCGGCCGAGAGCCCGCTTCTCGACCTCGTGATGGCCGCACCCGAGGTTGGCCTGCCTTTGGGCGTGGAACTCCGGGGCGCACAGGTGTGGTCAGACGCCGGCACGACGTATCAGGCTGACCGCGAATCGATCTCGATCTCCGGGGCCACGGAGGTTGCTCTCGAGCTTCGCGCCACGCTGGGCACCGCCCCCGTCGTCAAGCGCTTCGTCTTTCGTGGCAACACCTACCCGATCGACCTCACCATCGAGACGCCTTCGCCCACGGTTCTGCCGGCTGGCCTGCGCGAAGACGGTCCCGATGGCAGCCCGCCCGCGATGGCGCTGGTGTGGACCCGGGCGATCGACGCCGCCGACGCGAATGCAAGCACGCAGACCGAAGGGGCGGCGGCTCTCATCGACGGCAAGCTCGAGCTGCAAAAGCCCGGCGATCTCGAAACCCCCGTCGTGCTTCCTGGACCGGTCGAATGGGCCGGGTTCGAAGACCACTACTTCCTGACGGTCGCCGCACCTTCCGCGGGCACCGCGGTCCGCGTGCGGACACGCGGCCACGCCATCGAATCCCGGCTCCTCAGCCCGCGTGACGCCGCGGGCCCGACCACCACGCAATACATGCTCTATCTCGGCCCCAAGGAGCGCACTGACCTCATCGCGGCGGGGCACGACTTGCTGCGCGGCCTGAACCTCGGCTGGTTCGGGCCGATCTCGCTGTTGCTGCTCGACCTCTTGCTCTTCCTGCACCGCTTCTCGGGCAATTGGGGCGTCGACATCATCCTGCTGACCGTCCTCGTGAAGCTCGGCTTCTGGCCGCTGACGCGGAAAAGCTTCGAGTCGATGAAGAACATGCAGCGGCTGCAGCCGGAGATGGCGCGCATCCGGGAGCGCTACAAGGACGACTCCCAGAAGATGAACCAGGAGATCATGGAACTCTACCGGCGGCACAAGGTGAATCCGCTGGGGGGCTGTCTGCCGATGCTCCTGCAGATCCCTGTGTTCTTCGGGCTCTACCAGCTCCTCGCCAACACAATCGAGCTTCGCCAAGCTCCCTTTGCGTTCTGGATCCATGACCTCGCCGCGCCGGAGCGTCTCGAACTCTTCGGCTTCGGGGTCCCCGTACTGACCCTGCTGCTGGGCGCGACGATGTTCCTCCAGCAGCGCATGACGCCGGCCCAAGGCGACCCAACGCAGCAGCGCATCATGATGTTCATGCCGCTGGTGTTCACCTTCATGTTCATCGGATTCCCGGCGGGCCTCACCCTCTACTGGCTGACCAACAACGTGCTGACGATCGCCCAGCAGTGGCTCAATCTGCGCTCGCCCGCAACGACGTAAATAGGAAAATCTACCAATGCGGAAAGAGGCCCCTGTCAAGGCTATTCGCAGCTTAAAGGTAAAATTCAGTACGGGGGCCTGATGGGAGCGCCCTACCTGGCCGACACCATCGCCGCGATCGCCACGGCCCCCGGCGCCGGGGCGGTGGCCATTGTGCGTCTGAGTGGCCCGGACGCCTTCGCCGTGGCCCGGCGCGTCCTGCGGAGCAACGCGGGCGGAAGCCTCGGGGCAGACGGTCTCGAATCCCACCGGGCGCGGCTGGCGCGGCTTGGACTGTCGGGCCGGACTTCCGGCGATGGCAGGGATGCACCCGACGTCGTCGACGAAGTGCTGGTGCTGCCGATGCGCAAACCGCGCAGCTATACTGGCGAGGACGTCGTCGAGATCCAGTGCCACGGCGGCGGAACCGTGCCGCGTCTGGTTCTGGAGCAATGCCTAGCTGCCGGGGCTCGGGTGGCTCGCGCCGGTGAGTTCACCGAGCGGGCCTTCCTGAACGGCCGCCTCGATCTCGCCCGGGCCGAAGCCGTGGCGGCGCTGATCGAAGCGCGGACGACCGAGGCGGCACACGCCGCGGCCCGGCAGGTCGCGGGAGAACTCTCGCAACGTCTCACCGCCTGGCGGCTTGACTTGCTTGACGCACGATCCCTGGCAGAGGTCAGCCTCGACTTCGCCGACGAGGAGCTACCGCTCACTCTGGAAAGCGATCTGCGGGACCGGCTCGACGCGCTGAAGCTGGCGATCTCCGCTCTCGCGGCAACCTGGGAGTCCGGTCGCCGCCTGCGCGACGGCGCAACTGTGGTCCTGCTCGGCGCGCCCAATGCCGGAAAATCCTCGCTCTTCAACGCCTTGCTGGGTCGCCCGCGGGCCATCGTGGCGGCCGATCCAGGGACGACCCGCGACTGGATCGAGGAAGAGGTCGCCATCGCCGGCGTCGCCGTGCTCTTGCGCGACACCGCCGGGGTCCGGACGGCAGAGGAAGCTGTCGAGCAAGCAGGGATTCGCGCCGCCCTTGAACTCGCTCGCGGTGCCGATCTCACTCTGCTTCTTCTTGACGGAAGCCGGGCACCGGACGACGACGACCGACGGCTGGTCGAAGCCACGCGGGACCTGCGGCGGCTGGTCGTGCGCACCAAGGCCGATCTGGCTCCGGGCTGGGCCCCAACCGAGGGAGCCCTGCCCCAGGTCGCGGTCGCGGTCTCCGCTGTGGAGGAGTCAGGTCTCGCCGAGCTGCGCGCACAGGTGGCCGGCAAACTCCTGCGCCAGACCGACACCGATGGCCTTGTCGTGCTGCACGAACGTCACGCGATCGCCCTGGCGCGGGCGGCCTCGCATCTCGACGAGGCAGGTACGATTCTCCGGTCCGGTCATGATCTCGAGATCGTGGCTCTGGAGATCGGAGCCGCCATGGCCGCGCTGGACGAAATCCTCGGCCAGTGCGACGTGGAGGATCTGCTCGATCGGATCTTCTCGCGCTTTTGCGTCGGCAAGTAGAGTGCCCGCCCCATGCTCATGAACAACCTCGACGTCATCGTGGTCGGTGCCGGCCACGCCGGCATAGAAGCCGCGCTGGCTGCGGTACGGCTCGGCGCCCGGGTCCTGCTCCTGACCTCCAATCTCGATCATGTGGGTCAGATGTCCTGCAATCCGGCGATCGGAGGCGTGGGCAAAGGCCATCTCGTGAAGGAGATCGACGCATTGGGGGGCGAGATGGGACTCGCCATCGACGAGACGGGGATCCAGTTCCGAACGCTCAACACGCGCAAGGGTCCGGCGGTGCGGGCCTCGCGCGCCCAGGCGGACAAAGCTCTCTATCGTCAGAGAATGAAATCGAGGCTGGAGCGGACGCCGGGCCTCGGGTTGCGCCAAGGCATGGTCGAACAACTGCTCGTGGCCGGCCGGCGGGTCGTCGGGGTCGTGACGGAGACGGGCGAACGCTACGAGGCCGGCGCCACAGTGCTGACCACGGGCACCTTCCTCCGCGGATTGATGCACATCGGGGACGCCCAGATGCCGGGCGGCCGCGCCGGAGATCTCGCGTCGCGGGGACTCAGCGCACACCTCGAAGCCCTCGGGTTGCCCGTGGGGCGTCTCAAGACCGGAACCTGTCCCCGCCTCGACGGGCGCACGATCGACTTCTCCCGGCTCGAGGTCCAGCCTGGGGACCTATCCCCCACGCCTTTCTCCTTCCGCTCGGCTGGACTCACCCAGCGCCAGGTGCCCTGCCACATCACCTGGACGACGTCCCAAACCCATGCCCTCATCGCTCGAAACCTCGAGCGCTCGGCGATGTACTCGGGCCGGATCAAGAGTCGGGGTCCTCGGTACTGCCCCTCGATCGAAGACAAGATCGTCCGGTTCCCAGACCGGGAACGCCATCAGATCTTCCTGGAACCGGAAGGCCTCGAAACGGTCGAGATTTATCCCAACGGCCTCTCCACATCGCTGCCGGTCGACGTGCAGGCGGCGATGGTGCGCACGATCCCCGGCCTGGAACAAGCCGAAATCGTTCGACCCGGCTACGCCATCGAATACGATTTCGTGGATCCTCGAGCCCTGCACTCGAGCCTCGAATGCCGCACCTTGGAGCGCCTCTTTCTTGCGGGCCAAATCAACGGCACGACGGGGTACGAGGAAGCCGCTGCCCTGGGCCTGATGGCTGGCCTGAACGCCACCCGGGCGGTGCGGGCGGAACCTCCGGTCGTGCTCGGTCGCGCCGAGGCCTATATCGGCGTGATGATCGACGACCTGGTCTCCCGAGGCGTCGGCGGCGAGCCCTACCGAATGTTCACGTCACGTGCCGAACACCGGCTCCTCCTCCGCGAAGACAACGCCCACGCTCGGCTGGGCGGGCTCGCCACGGAGATCGGGCTCTTGGACGAGCCCTTGGCGCGCGCCGTGGAGGCTCGTGCCCAGGAGGCCGCGAGCCTCCGCGCGCTTCTGCAATCGACCCTGATCCGCCCGGCCGACGAGACAAACCAAGCGCTCACCGAGCGGGCCTCCTCCCCGATTCGTCAGCCGGTCCGAGCAATCGACCTCCTGCGACGTCCCGAGGCAGATTGGGCGTTGCTTCGCACGCTCGGGGTCGAACTGCCCACCGACGTCGAGTCCCATCATCTCTCGGTGCTGCTCGATCTCAAATACGCCGGGTATGTTGACCGCCAGCGCGTGCTGGCCGACCAGGTGGCCGGCCTTGACGCGACCCTCATCCCGGCCTGGCTCGATCTCTCCACCCTGCCGGGCCTCTCCGCCGAGGTCCGCGAGCGCCTGACCGGGGCGCGACCCTCAACCCTCGGCCAAGCCGCCCGGGCGCCCGGGATCACACCGGCCGCAGTCGCCACGATCGCACTCCACCTCCGGCGTCGTGCGGGAGAGCGGAGTCGTGGCGGGGCGTAAGCCGGAGCCGGGCGCCCCACCGCGTCCCTCTCGGCCATGGCAGGAGCAGGCTCTCGCCGACCTGCTGCAGGCTTCGACCGAAACCGGTCTCCCGGTCTCCCTTGCGGTCCAGGAGCGCCTTCAAATTTATCTCCGGGTCCTAGCCACTTGGGCGCCCCAGATGGACCTGATCGGACCGGACGAAGCCGAGCGTTTCGGGACCCGACATCTCGCTGACGCTTGGAGGGCCGTGGGCATTCTGCGGGACCATCCGGCCGGGCGGAGTTTGCGACTGATCGACGTCGGCAGCGGCGGTGGACTTCCCGGCGTTCCCCTCGCCCTCGGCCTCGAACTCCCGACGGCGGTTCTACTTGAGCCGCGTCGGCGCCGGGCCAACTTTCTGCGCGCCGTCGACCGCGCCCTCGAGGACCACTCATTCGAGGTCGTCGAAGCGCGCAGCGAGAACCTCGTCGCCCAAGGTGCCGTTTTCGACGCCGTCGTCACCCGCGCGACCTTTCCGCCGAGCCGCGTGGCGCCCGAGTGCGGACCGCTCGTGGCAAGCGGGGGCCTACTGCTCGCATGGATCGCGCGCGACGTGCCGGTCGAAGGCCTGATCGACCCGCATCTCGGGGCACCCCGGATCCTCTCCTCCCAGGCGAGTCCGGTCAGCGGACTCGCGGTGTGGCGGCGCGGCTGAAGCCGCCGACGAACGGAAGCCCCCTCCGGACTGCTCTGGGGTTTCTCCGAGGATTCTGACCAAGGACCGGCTGACCGCGCCAGCCACAGCGCGCCCGCCGCCTCCGCATCGACGGGCAGCAACCCGGCCCGCAGACCTCAATCTCTTGGCTTCGTGAGCCGGCGAACCTGTGCCCTTGCTGAAGACTGGCGTTCGCCAAAACCGAAGGCAGCTCATCGGATGCGGCGATGCGCTCACCCTCCGGCGCAGGAGTCTCCAAGCTCGCAACCGGAGGGAACTCTCGACTCAACTGTTTCACGTGAAACATCCCGACGGCTGCTCCAGCAGATCTACCCGTCGAACGAACGGCTTCTCTCTACCGCCACGTCTGCAGACGGTTCTGATGTTTCACGTGGAACGTTCTTCACGGGTTAGGCGACTTCCGGCTGCGGACGCCACCGCGAAGTTCCGATACTTAGGGCGCTCCGTGTCGGCGGCCGGACAAAGTCGCCGGGTCCCAGACGGGCAAAAGGAACCGCCTTGCGACCGGACCTTCGCTGCGACCGATGCAGACCGAGCAAGTCCGCAGGTCAGCACGACCTTGGGAGCTTTTGTGTTCCACGTGAAACATCCGCTGGCTGGGACACTCGCGCTATCGCGGCCTTCGATTCCCCGCGTTGATGCGACCGGCGTCCAACCGGCGGAGGGATCATCCGCGACGTCTGCAGCAGGGCCGGGCAGGGCTGCGCAAACTTCAAGAACGTTCGGCTCTCACGGAGATCCAACCAAGGTCATCCGCCTCGCCTCGCGGACGCAGATCCTCCGCGAGCAGTGGAAACTCCCGCTCATGGTCCCCCCGGCATGGACCGTGACGGCGACCGGCGAGCTGGCGCCTTCGGTGTTCCACGTGAAACATTCGGCGGCCGAGCCACGCCCGCCATCGCGGCATAGGGCACCACGCGTCGAAGTGACCAGCCGTCCCAGCCGCGCCTCGGGAGTGGAGTTTTGCGAGTCCCGATGGAGGTTTTGAATCCCGCGACATTGCCCTGATCTCTCGGGCATAGAAGGATTTTGCGAGGTTTCTCCCCGTGATGCTGGACCTCACGGATGGATCTGGTAGGCAGGGCCGGCCGGCCATGGGACGAGTCATCGCGATCGTCAACCAGAAGGGCGGGGTGGGCTAGACCACTACGGCCGTGAACCTCGCGGCTGGCTTGGCCCTCCGCAGTCGTAGCACCCTGCTGGTCGACATAGACCCACAATGCAGCGCCACGAGTGGCGTGGGCATTCGGCTGGGCCCGGGAGATCTCTCGACATACGAGGTTCTGCTCGGCGAAGCGCCCGCCGACCGTGCTCTGCGGCGGACGATGATTCCGCACCTGCAGGTGATCGGCGCCAGCGGTGACCTGGTCGGTGCCGAGATCGAGCTCGTCGGCATGGGGGAGCGCGAGTACCAGATGCGAAAGGCGCTCGCGGCCCTGCGCTGGCGCTACGATTTCGTCCTGATCGACTGTCCCCCTTCCCTCGGCCTGATCACGCTGAACGCACTGACGGCCGCCGACGCTCTTTTGATTCCTTTGCAGTGCGAGTATTATGCGCTTGAAGGTCTCTCCGCCCTCCTGACCACGGTCCGTCTGGTCCGCGAGAAGCTGAACCCTGATCTAGAAATTGACGGCCTTCTCCTCACCATGTTCGACGGCCGCAACACCCTGTCGCGGCAGGTGGCGGACGACGTGCGGACCCACTTCCCCGACAAGGCACTCAACACGGTCATCCCGCGCAACGTCCGACTCAGCGAGAGCCCGAGCCACGGTCTGCCCTCCCTCCTCTACGATCCCTCCTCCAAGGGCGCGGTGGCCTACGCTCGGCTGACGCAGGAATTGCTGGGCGAAGTCCCTGGAGAATAAAACAATGTCTCAGTCGATCCGCCCCGGCGTCCGGCAGGCTCTCGGCAAGGGTATCGGTGCTCTGATTCCGGGCGGGAATTCGCGGCGGCCCGCGGAAACGGAACCCCGCGAACCAGAGGCGGGCGACGAGGGGGTCCGGCGAGTCCTCGAGCTGCCCCTCGAGAGCATCGAGGTCAACCCCAGGCAGCCCCGCGGCCACTTCGAGCAGGAGATGCTCGAGGATCTGGCCCGCTCGATCCGGGAACGTGGTGTCATCCAGCCCGTCCTCGTGCGTCCCCTCGAGGACGGCCGCTACCAGCTCGTCGCGGGTGAGCGCCGCCTGCGCGCGAGCCGTCTGGCGGGCGCCGGCACCATTCCGGCCCTGGTCCAGGATCTCGACGATGACGAATCCCTCGTGATCGCGCTGGTCGAGAACATCCAGCGCGCGGATCTCGGCCCCCTCGAAGAAGCGCGCGCTTTTCAGAGTCTCATCGAAGAATTTGATCTGACGCAGGACGAGGTCGCGCGCCGCGTCGGC
Organism: Pseudomonadota bacterium; assembly: GCA_005777805.1. Taxonomy (GTDB): domain Bacteria; phylum Desulfobacterota; class Binatia; order UBA12015; family UBA12015; genus SXLG01. The sequence goes on along the minus strand of SXLG01000075.1, from coordinate 3,627 downwards.
CGCAGCCGACCAGCGGTCGCGAACTCGTTGCGACTGCTCAAACTTCCGGAGAGTGTGCAGAAGGATCTGGCTGCCGGCCGGCTCACGGCCGGTCACGCCCGCGCCCTCCTCACCATCGAGGGGGACGCCGCGCGGAAGAACCTCGGCGAGGAAGTCGTTCGCCGCGGCCTCAACGTGCGGGACACCGAGAACGCCGCCCGAGAGCACGGCCCCACGCCGCGAGCCGCCCGCGTCGATCCGGATCTGGCGCGCATGGAGAGCGACCTCGGCCGAAGCCTGGGCACGCGGGTCCGTCTGCGCACACAGAGCGGGGGGCGCGGCCGGATCGAGATAGAGTTCTATTCAGACGACGATCTGGCCCGGCTCCTCGAACGACTCCAGCGCGGGGCCTGATACAGCGGCCCGATCCAACAGCGTGCTGCGAGCTACTCCTGGCGCCACCTTCCCGCTGGGTTCCCGATCCCCAACGACTCGCGTGGCTGGCCGCCGGCCCACCGGCCCACAGCTCCGAGCCTGTGCCACCACGCCACTCCCGCAACGGGCCCAAGCCCACACTTCTCGGACGGGCCATCGAGACCGTCGCGGGCCTCCGCGGCGACGGCCCATCCGGCCGAGGCTCCTCCGTCCCCTGCTCTCGCACCGGCCCGCTCAGCCGCCGAGGTGCGGGACGGCCCTCTCGGTCATTCGCAGGCCTAATGCAGAGCCATTCGCCTTGACAGCTCACCTCAATGTGGTAGCCGCAACCTAGGCAAACGTTGGAGAATCTCTCCGGCGGAAAGCCTGCGTTCATCAGAGTCACGGTAAAATGGCGCTCTTCCGGAAGGATCGGCCCGCACCCGAGCGGGCATCTCAGCCGTCCGACGCTGTCCGGGCGGTCGAGGAGCACCATCCGATGAGCAAGGAGACCCGCGAGATGACGAGGGGCATCGCCACGACGCCAACGGCCGACACGGCACTGTTGGGACGGGGAACACGCATCACGGGTCGCGTTTCCTTCGATAACTCCGCCCGGATCGACGGCCACGTCGAGGGGGAGATCGAAGCAAAAGGGCCGTTGCTGATCGGCGAACACGCAGTGGTCAACGCCCAGATCACGGGCACTTCGATCGTCGTCCACGGCCGCGTCACGGGCGACATCCGCGCGAGTGAGCGACTCGAAGTGCGGAGCCCGGGCAAGCTCTTCGGCAACATCATCACCCCGAGCTTGGTGATCGATGAAGGTGTCGTCTTCGAAGGCCAGTGTTCCATGGGCACGACCGAGGCCCGCGGCGAGCGCGTGACTCTGCTTGCCCAGGAGGCCCCGTCTGCGACCGCGGCAACGGCCGGAGCAGGCGCCCCGCAAGCGCGACGTGCGAGTTCCCAGAACTGATCGCGCCTGGAGTCCGGATCCGTGCTCGAGCTCCCGCCCGACGTCAGTTTCTACGTCCAGATTGTCCTTTTTCTTGCGTTCGCGGCCATCCTCCGGACGTTGATCCTGGAGCCGACACAGCGGCTCCTCCTGGAACGCCATAACCGTACCGAAGGCGTCCTCCTCGAGGCCGAGCAGGCGCGAGCCGAGGTAGAGCAAATCCGCCAGGACCTCGACCGGCGCCTGGCGGAAGCCCGCCAACAAGGTTTGGTCGCAGGCGACCAGCTCCGGCGCGAGGCTGACGCCTCCGAGCAGGAACTGCTGGCCGCGGCACGGGCGGACTCGGCACGGACTCTCGACGACGTCCGTGCAAGAATCACCGCCGAGACCACCGAAGCCCGCACCCGGCTCGGCTCGGATGCCCGCGACCTGGCACGCGAAGCGAGTTCTCGAATCCTTGGCCGCGCGGTGGCCGCATGATGACGCGCAATTCCGGCGCACGATTCCTCGGGCGCACGTCGACTCTGATCACCCTCCTCGGGTGGTCATCGGCCGCTGCTGCCAGTGAATCGGCTGGGCATCATCACCCAAGCTGGTCCATGACTCTCCTGGCCGCGGTAAACTTCACCATCTTCGCGCTCATCATCCGCCGCTTCGCTTGGCCGATGATCCAGTCCTACCTGCAGGATCGTCGCGATCGGGTCGTCGACGCCCTCGATTCTGCCGCGACCGCACGGCGAGCGGCGGCCGATCTCCGCGCCGAATTCGACCTGCGTCTGCGTTCGATCGAAGAAGATGCCGTCCGTACCCGTGAGGAACTCCTGACCATCGCCCGCAGGGAAGCCGAGCGAGTCCTGGCCCACGCGCGTGAGGCCGCAGAACGCATCCGTACCGACGCCCGCCTGGTCGCGAACGAAGAGATCGCTCGTGCACGCGCCCACTTGCAGCAGGAATGCGCCGATCGCGTCGCCGAACTCGCAGGAGAAATTCTCCGCCGCGAATTCACCGCCACCGATCAGAGTCGCTTCGTCGAGGACTTCATCGTCCGGACGCGGGAGTCCCTGTCGTGATCGGCGGTCTCGCCCGGCGCTATGCGCGCGCGCTCGCGGGCACTGCTCGTTCAAAGGGTCGCCTGGAAGCGGTGGCGGCCGAAATGGAACGTGTCGAGAGCTGGCTTGCCGACCCGGCTCTCGCGGCCACCCTGGCTTCGCCCGTCCTCGCGGCTTCGCGCCGCGCGGCCATTCTGGCCGAGATGGTTCGCGTGCTCGAACTCTCGGACACGACTCGTGACTTCGTCTCGCTTCTGGGCGATCGCCACCGGATCAGCGAAATCCAAAGTATTGCCGGGTCGCTGCGCGAAATCGCCGACGTCGATGCGGGCCGGATTCGCGGAAGAGTCCGGGTCGCTCAGCCCATCGCCGAGCCCGAGCTGGCACGGCTGCGCGCGGAACTCGAGAGGGTTCATCAGCGCACGGTGCTCCTCTCGGTCGAGATCGAGCCCGACTTGATCGGTGGCATCAGCCTCGAGATGGAGGGACGCGTCTTCGATGGCAGCGCCCGTACACAGCTCCGGGCCCTGGCCCGAAGCCTCGCCAGAGGCCGGAGTGCGGCTTAGCCGCCCGGCACCTCCGAGAAGCGTCAGAACTAAGGAAGCACTGAGGGAGATCCGAAACGATGGCGATCCGCGCCGCAGAAATCAGCGACATCATTCGCCAGCAGCTCGAGGAGTACACACGCTCGATCGAGGTTCACGAGACCGGCCGGGTTCTCTCGACCGGTGACGGCATCGCCCGCATCTACGGCCTCGAGAGGGCTGCGGTCGGTGAACTCCTCGAATTCCCGCGCAACATCTTCGGCATGGTGCTGAACCTCGATGAGGACAACGTCGGCGCTGCTCTCTTTGGCGAGGCCCACGAGATCGGCGAGGGCGACGAGGTTCGCCGCACCGGCCGTATCGCCGAAGTTCCGGCGGGGCCCGAACTCCTCGGCCGCGTCGTCAACGCACTTGGGCAGCCCATCGACGGCAAGGGCGAAATCAAGGCGACGACCAGCCGCCAAATCGAACTCAAGGCGCCGGGCATCGTCGCGCGGCAGCCCGTCAAGGAACCCTTGCAGACGGGCCTCAAGGCCATCGACGCGCTCATCCCGATCGGGCGCGGTCAGCGTGAGACCTCGGTCTCGGCCTCGCCCTTGTCGTGGTAGGCATTCCAACCTACTGGGTCATAATCGGCGCCCTCAAGACGAACCGCGAAATCTATACGGTGCCATCAACGTGGTGG
>SXLG01000012.1 GCA_005777805.1 Pseudomonadota bacterium | reverse complement strand
GTTCATGGGCGCCGTCACCGGCGTTGATGATCGGGCAGCTCACGTGCCGGGCGACCAGTTCCGGCGCACCCGAGGCCGGGTGGCGGACCACGATCGCGTCGGGACGCATCGCGGCCAGGTTGCGCGCGGTATCGGCCAGGGTCTCCCCCTTCGAGACCGACGAAGACTTTACGCTCAGGTTGATCGTGTCGGCCGAGAGGCGCTTGGCCGCGATCTCGAACGAGGTCCGGGTACGGGTGCTGTCCTCGAAGAAGAGATTGACAATGGTCCGGCCGCGCAGTGCCGGCACCTTCTTGATCTCGCGATCGGAGACTTCCTTGAAGGTCTCGGCCGTGTCCAGCAGGAACGTGATCTCCTCGGCCGAGAGACCCTCGAGGCCGAGCAGATGCGGTCGCTCGAAGAGCGTACTCACGTCGCACCTCCCCCTTCCCCGGCGCCGCTCTGGACGAGCGTCACGCCGTCACGCCCCTCCGATTCAAGGAGTTCGACCGTGACGCGCTCGGTGCGATGGGTCGGCAGGTTCTTGCCGACGTAGTCGGGTCGGATCGGCAATTCGCGGTGGCCGCGATCGACCAGCACCGCCAGTTGGATCGCGCGTGGCCGCCCAAAATCCATCAAGGCGTCGAGCGCGGCCCGCACCGTGCGGCCGGTGTAAAGCACGTCGTCCACCAGAAGGACCACCCGGCCGTCAATCTCCCACGGGATATCGGTGATCTGCACCAGCGCCTGATCGGCGCCGCGTGAGATATCGTCCCGGTAGAGCGTGACATCCATCGCGCCGCACGGCACCTCGACGCCTTCGAGGCGGCCGATCTCGGCCGCCAGCCGTCGCGCCAGGACATCGCCGCGCGAGCGGATGCCGATCACGACGAGCCCATCGACGGACTTGTTGCGCTCGAGAATTTCGTGCGCGATGCGCGCCAACGCGCGCTTCAGCCCGGGTGCGTCAAGGACGACGCGTTTCGCCTGTGATCCGTTCTCCATACGCTACCCTTCCGGACCTCGCCGGGCCCGATTAAAAGGTGCAGTCCGGGGCGGAGGTACTTGGGCCACCCGCGCATGTCAAAGGTCCGCCGGGAGCGCCCGCAACGATCCGATGGCAGGGAGGCCACGGCCTCCTTCACGCGCCAAGCGGGCCTCTATGGGGAAGAGAGCGCCGGCAGCTGGAACCACCCGATCCCGCTCCACTCACGGGCCACGCCAACGGACGAGCGCATGGGGCTCAGCCGACACCGGCCCATCCGCGTGGAGCTGCGCCTGCTGCGCGACAAAGGCCAGCGGACGAGTGCATGAGGCTCAGCCGACTCAGCCGTCGGCGTCGGAAGTGAGGTGTGGTGGAGGAAAGCGGACGAATCTCCACCGGTGCCCGGGCCGGCGCCAACCCGCCCGGCTCAGCCCCGCCGCTCGGCGCGAGCTTTTTCGAGCAAGGCGCCGAGCGTGTTCAGGGCGACGGGAGCGTTCCGGCGGCGCCAGTCGTTCACGGCGTCGCGCTCGTCCCGCCGCTGGGCCTTGCGGCGCGAGAGCTGCGCCAGGCGGCCGCCGCGTTCGAGCAGAACCACCTCGACCCGCAGCAGTGTGCCCAGAGGGAAGGCCTCGGGGACCTCGTCCCGGCCCAGTTCGCGCCGATCGATGAAGCCGTGCCGCCCCGGCCCGAGCCAGAGCCAGACGCCGTCGCGGCCGCTGCGCTCGACCGGTGCCTCGAGGACGTCGCCCCGCCGCAGCGCGGGCCAGACGAAGCGTTCGCCGGGTTCGAGGCCGGCAGGGGCCGGCACCAGCTCGGCGCGCCGCCGTCCCGCATCGATGCTGACCACCAGCAGGCACATCATGGCGCCGGCGGCGGTCGCCTCCTCGAGCCGAGGCCAGGCCGCATCGGGCACTTCGTCGCGATGAAGCAGCCCCTCGACACCCGGCCGGATCTCGATGAACGCCCCGAACTCCGTGGCCCGCAGCAGCCGTCCCTCGATGGTCGCGCCCGGACGAAGCTCTCGTTCGGCTTCGCGCCAAGGCTCGGGCAGGACCGCGCGACGGCTCAGCGCCAGCGCACCGGTGGTGGCGTCGAAACGTCGCACCTGCGCCTCGATCTCTTCGCCGACGCGCAGAACATCACTCGGGCGCGGCGGTCGCCCGTGGGCCAGTTCCTCGCGCCGAACGTGCCCCTCCAGGCCAGCATCGGGCCCCTCCAGCAGGACCACGGTCACGCCGTGTTCACTGAGCCGGACCACGCGAGTCCGGACGCGAGCCCCCTCCGTCAGCCGGTCACCGGCCTCGGCGAGGCGGTCTCGCCGCTCGCGGTCGAGCAGGCGTCGTCGCGAGAGCAGCAGCACGCCGTCGGGCCTTTGCCCGATCACGGCGAAGTCGCGTTCCGCGCCGATCAGCGCCGAAGCCGTCTCGCCACCACGATCGTCGGCCTGGCGTAGCGAGCAGAAGGCCAGCCCCTCGAGTGTTTCGACCTCGAGGCCACCCTTCACGCGGGCCGCAACGCGACCGACAAGCACGCGATCAACGTCCGCGACGTTTGCGACGTCCGCAACGGCCGCCACATCGGCGCTCTCAGCGTTCGCCCGCTCTTCCGCCATCGCCCCCTCGACCCGGGCCTTGTGCCACACCGCCGCCGCGTTCAGGCGGACTCGGCGAGCTTCGTCGCGACCGGATGCTCGAAGGCCGCCGGTGCGCCGACCTTGATGATGCGCTCTCCGTACTGCGCCTCGAGTCCGCGTGTCGAGTTGCGGGTGTCCACCACCAGGCGCGAGTTGGCGACGATATTCGGGATATCGAAGCAGGTATGATCGGTCAGGATCACGACGCAGTCGGCCAGGCGCAGCGCTTCCTCCGTCAAGGGGACACCGGCCATCGAGCCGTGCTCGCCGGCGAACTCCGGCACGAAGGGATCGTGGTAGCTCACGCGCGCGCCGCGCTGCTCGAGCTTCTCGATCACGGTCAGCGCCGGCGACTCGCGCATGTCATTGACATCTTTCTTGTAGGCCACGCCCAATGCCAGGATGCGCGAGCCCTTGACCGCGCGCCCCTGATGGTTCAGGCCGGCCGCGATCTTCTCGACGACGTGCACCGGCATGTGCTGGTTGACCTCGGCCGCGAGCCCGATGAACCGCGCCGTGAAGTCATGCGCCTTGAGCTTCCAGGCAAGATAGTGCGGATCGATCGGACTGCAGTGTCCGCCGAGACCCGGTCCGGGGTAGAAGGGCATGAAGCCGAAGGGCTTGGTCGCGGCCGCGTCGATGACCTCGTAGGCATCCACGCCGAGCACGTCGCTCATGGCGGCGAGCTCATTGACCAGCGCGATGTTCACGCTGCGGAAGGTGTTTTCCAGCAGCTTGACCATCTCGGCCGTGCGGGCCGACGAGACCTGCACCACGTGATCGATGAACTGTGAGTAGAGCAACGCCGCGAGTTCGGTGCAGCGCGGCGTGATGCCGCCCACCACCTTCGGAGTGTTGCGGGTGCCGTGGGTCTTGTTGCCCGGATCGATGCGCTCGGGCGAGAACGCGAGGAAGAACTCCCGACCGACCTGCAGCTTGGCCGTCTCGAGCTCGGCGCGGATCAGCTCGTCCGTGGTGCCCGGATAGGTCGTGCTCTCGAGGACGATGAGCTGACCGGGGTGCAGGTGCTTTTTGATCTTGGCGACCGCATCCAGAATGTAGGTGACGTCTGGATCCTTGGTCTTCGAGAGAGGTGTCGGCACACAGATGCTGACCGCATCGACGTCGGCGAGAACCGAATCGTCGGTGGTCGCACGCAGCTTGCCGCTACGGACCAGTGGTTCGAGGACCGACGTAGGCACATCGGCGATGTACGACCGCCCGGCATTGATCTCGTCGACCTTGCGGGAATCGACGTCGAATCCGATCACCTCGAAGCCGGCCTCGGCCATTTCGACGGTGAGCGGCAAGCCGACGTATCCCAGGCCGATGACGGCCAGGCGAGCGTTGCGGGCCTTGAGTTTTTCACTGAGCTGCATCTGAACCTCCGGAATTGGGGGTGGCACCCGAGCGGGTCACCGATCCTCCCTCGAATGAACGCGGATTGTGGACCTATTTTACGGCGTTGCCGATCCGACCGAACCGGGGCCAGGTGTGGTCGCTGTCCCAGGACCAGTAGATCACGAACGCCTTCCCCTTGATGTTCTCATAGGGGACGAAGCCCCAGAAGCGAGAATCGTAACTTTGATCGCGGTTATCCCCCATCACGAACACATGGCCCTCGGGCACGGTGACCGGCCCGAACTGATCCCGCGGCCCGGGCTCCAGGGGACGGACCCATCGGGCATAGGGTTCTTCAACAACATCGACCGGCACGCCGTTTCGGAATAGCTGCTTCTTGCGAATTTCGATGGTGTCCCCGGGGAGACCGACCACCCGCTTGATGAAGTCCTTCGACGGATCCTCGGGAAAGACAAAGACGATGATATCCCCGCGCTCGGGCTCGAAATAGTCGAAGAATCGCTGACCCGAGAGCGGCACGCGCAGGCCATAGAGCAGCTTGTTGACCAGAAGATGGTCGCCGATCTCCAGGGTCGGCAGCATCGAACCCGAGGGAATCTTGAAGGCCTGGACAAAAAACGTCCGGATCACCAGCGCAAGCGCCAGCGCGCTGAGGATGGCCTCGGCATACTCCCGGAAGGCGGACTTGCCCGCAGGCCTGCCGCCACCGGCCTCGCCTTGCGGCCGCCCCGACCCCGTCCGCTCGCCGCGACCCGAGGGATCCCGCGCGGCCTCCGTGCCCGCTTGGGCCCCTGTCCGCTCGCCCCGGGGTCGGCTCACGAAGTCCCCAGCTTGAGCGCGGCCAGGAAAGCCTCCTGGGGGATCTCGACCCGCCCGACCTGCTTCATCCGCTTCTTGCCTTCCTTCTGCGCCTCGAGCCATTTGCGCTTGCGCGAGATGTCGCCACCGTAACACTTCGCCGTCACGTTCTTGCGCATGGCCTTGACCGTTTCCCGCGCGATGATCTTCGCCCCGATGGAGGCCTGGATCGCCACCTCGAAGAGTTGCCGCGGGATCAGCTCCTTCATCTTGGCAGCGAGGTCACGCCCGCGCGGGTAGGCACTGTCCCGGTGGACGATCAACGAGAGCGCGTCCACGACGTCGCCATTGATCCGTATATCTAGCTTGACCAACGGGGCTGGCTGGAAACCCTCCATCTCGTAATCGAGCGAGGCATAGCCGCGGGTGCCCGATTTGAGTCGGTCATAGAAGTCGATCACGACCTCATTGAGCGGCAAGGTGTAGGTCAACATCACCCGATTCGCACCGACGTAGCGCAGACCGCGCTGCGTGCCGCGCTTCTCCTGGCAGAGGGCCAGCACCGCGCCGAGGTATTCGGAGGGCACGTGAATGGAGGCCAGGATGATCGGCTCCTCGATCGACTCGATCACCGTCGGCTCCGGCAGCTTCGCGGGGCTGTCGACCATCAGCACCTCACCCCGGGTCGTGGTCACGCGGTAGGCCACGGTGGGTGCGGTGGTGATCAGCGCCAAACCGAACTCGCGCTCGAGTCGCTCCTGCACGATCTCCATATGAAGCAGCCCGAGGAAACCGCAGCGGAAGCCGAAGCCCAGCGCCACCGAACTCTCGGCTTCGTAGGAGAACGCGGCGTCGTTGAGCTTGAGTTTCTCGATCGCGCTGCGCAGGGCCTCGTACTGCCGGCCATCCGAAGGATAGAGGCCGGCAAACACCATCGGCTTCACGGCCTGGAAGCCCGGCAGAGGCTCGGTTGAACCACGCGCGGCATGGGTCACGGTGTCGCCGATCCGCGCATGCTCGATCTGCTTGATCGACGCGCACAGGGTCCCGACCTCGCCGGGCCCCAGTTCGTCGACCTCCCGCTCGCGCGGCACCAGCACGCTGAGCCGCGTCACTTCATATTCGCAATCCACCGCCATCAGGCGGATCCGCTCACCACGACGAACCTTGCCCTGCTTCACCCGGATCAGGACCACGGCGCCGTGGTAGGGATCGAACCACGAGTCGAAGATCAGCGCCTGCAAGCGGTCCGACGCACTACCCGCCGGCGGCGGCACCCGTTCGACGATCCGCTCGAGAATCTCGGGGATGCCTATACACTGCTTGGCACTCGCCTCGATCGCATCGTCCGCGGGCAGGCCAATCAGATCCTCGATCTCGGCCCGCACGCGCGCCGGATCCGCCGAGGGAAGATCGATCTTGTTCAGGACCGGCACGATCTCGAGGTTGCCCTCGATCGCGAGGTAGACGTTGGCCAGCGTCTGGGCCTCGACACCCTGGGCCGCATCGACCACGAGCAGGACCCCTTCGCAGGCCGCGAGACTGCGCGAGACCTCGTAGGAGAAGTCGACGTGTCCGGGCGGGTCGATCAGGTTGAGGACGTAGTCCTTGCCGTCACGGCCGCGGTAGTCCATCCGGACCGACCGTGCCTTGATCGTGATGCCCCGTTCACGCTCGAGTTCCATGTCGTCGAGCAGTTGGTCCTGCATCTCGCGACTCGAGACCGTGCCGGTAGCCTCGAGCAGGCGGTCGGCGAGTGTCGACTTGCCATGGTCGATGTGGGCAATGATCGAGAAGTTGCGGATGCGAGAGCTGTCCATGAGAGGCGCCCGGCCGTCTATCAAACCGTCACGCCCGCCGCTCCCCGCAAGGCCAGAAGACGCCTCACGCCGGGTGCTGGCGGAACCAGTCCACGCTGCGGGCGAGTCCCGCCTTCAGATCGACCTCGGGCCGCCAGCCGAGCACAGCCGCAGCCCGCGCCGGTGAAATCACGCTGCGGCGCTGTTCACCGGGTTTGGCGGGGCCGTACTCGAAGGCTGCGGCTACGCCTGCGGCATCGGCGATCCGGCGGGCCAGCGTGACCACGTCGGTCTCGATGCCGGTGCCGAAGTTGAACGCTCCCGAGATCGACGACTCTGCAAGCATCAGGTTAGCGCGCACCAGATCGCCCACGAAGACGTAGTCGCGGGTCTGGCCTCCGTCGCCGTTGATGACGGGCTTCCCGCCCGAGAGCATCCGCCGCGTGAAGATCGCCACCACACCCGCCTCACCGTGCGGATCCTGGCGTGGACCGTAGACGTTGGCGTAGCGCATCGCGACCGTCTCGATCCCGTACATCGCGCGGAAGCAGCCGAGGTAGAGTTCCCCCGCCCGCTTGCTCACGCCGTAGGGGCTGATCGGCTCGAGCGGATGATCCTCGGTCGCGGGGAATTCGAGCTGCTCGCCATAGCCGGCTCCACCCGAGGAGGCGAAGAGAACGCGCCGCACCCCATGGCTGCGGCTCGCCTCGAGCACCCGGATCAGCCCGATCACGTTGACATCGGCGTCAAATGCCGGATCAGCAACGGAACGCCGCACATCCATCTGGGCCGCGTGGTGGCTCACCACGTCGGGACGTTCGTGCGCCATCACCCGCGCCAACTCCGGCGAGCGGATATCCACCTGATGGAAGGTCGCGCCCTCCTGAAGATTGCGCCGATGTCCGGACGAGAGGTCATCCACCACCACGACCTCGTGCCCGGCGGCGAGATAGCCGCCAGCGAGGTGAGAGCCGATGAAGCCCGCGCCGCCGGTGATGAGGACCTTCACGTCGCGCTCCGCCGGCCGTCTCGGCCCTAAGCCGCTTCGCGCGCGAAGAGCTGGCGGAAGTATTCGATGGTCCGGCCGAGACCTTCGTCGAGACTCACCTGCGGTTCCCAGCCCAGAATCTTCCGCGCCCGCGTGATGTCGGGCTGGCGCACCTGCGGATCGTCCTTGGTCCGCTCGTCGGTCGGGACCACGTGAGTGATCTCCGAGCGACCGCCGGTCAGGCGATGCACCGTGTCTGCGAATTCCATGATGGTCATCTCGGCGGCATTGCCGAGATTCACCGGATCGACCTCGGTCGAGTGCATCAGCCGGATGATGCCGTCGACCAGATCGCTGACGTAGCAGAAGCTGCGCGTGCGCTGGCCATCATCGTAGACCGTGATCGGCTCGCCGCGCAGCGCCTGCGCGATGAAGTTGGTCACCACCCGGCCGTCGTCGGCGCGCATCCTCGGGCCGTAGGTGTTGAAGATCCGGAAGATGCGCGTGTCCACAGCGTGGTAGCGGTGATAGGCCATGGTCAGCGCCTCGGCGAAGCGCTTGGACTCATCGTAGACGCCACGTGGCCCGACCGGATTGACGTTGCCCCAGTAGGTCTCGGGCTGCGGGTGAACCAGCGGATCGCCGTAGACCTCGGACGTCGAGGCCAGCATGAAGCGAGCCCCCTTGTCGCGTGCCAGCCCGAGCGCCTTGTGCGTGCCGAGAGCACCAACCTTGAGCGTCGGGATCGGCTTGCGCAGGTAGTCGACCGGACTCGGCAGCGAAGCCAGGTGAAGCACCACGTCGATCTTGTCCTCGACGTAGATGAACTCCGTCACGTCGTGCTTGATGAAGCGAAAGCGCTCGTGGCCCGCGAGGTGCTCGATGTTGCGGACGTGCCCGGTGGCGAGGTTGTCGATCGCCAGAACCGAGTTCCCCTCGCCCAGCAGGCGATCGGCGAGGTGCGAGCCGATGAAGCCCGCCCCGCCCGTAATCAGGATGCGCAGGCTCACTTGACCCCGGAACGCACGGTCGGCCGACCCATCGAGTAGTAGGTGATGCCCGCTTGTGCCATCTGCTCGGGCTCGTACAGATTGCGCCCGTCGAACACCACCGGTTCCTTCAGAAGCCCCTTCATGCGCTCGAAGTCGGGACGGCGGAACTCGTTCCACTCGGTGACGATGATCAGAGCGTCGGCACCGTCGAGTGTGTCATAGTTGGTCCGGCCATAGCTCACACGGTCGCCGAGCATCCGACGCGCCTCGTCCATGGCCTCGGGATCGTGGACCGAGATCTGCGCCCCGGCAGCGAGCAGTCGCTCGATGATGATGACCGCAGGTGCCTCGCGCATGTCGTCGGTGCGCGGCTTGAAGGCGAGTCCCCAGACCGCGAACCGCCGCCCGTGGATGTCGCCCGCGAAGTGCTCGAGAATGCGACCGACGAGGATCCGCTTCTGGCGGTCGTTGACCTCCTCGACCGCCCGCAGGAGCGTGAAGTCGAGACGGTTGTCCTGGGCCGTGCTGATGACCGCCCGCACGTCCTTGGGGAAGCAGCTGCCGCCGTAGCCGACGCCGGGGAAGAGGAAGTGATGTCCGATGCGACGGTCATGCCCGATGCCCTTGCGCACCATGGTGATGTCCGCGCCGACCTTCTCGCATAGATTCGCAACCTCGTTGATGAACGAGATCTTCGTAGCAAGCAGTGAGTTTGCCGCGTACTTGGTCATCTCGGCCGAGCGATTGTCCATCAGAAGGATCGGATTGTCGGTACGCACGAAGGGGGCGTAGACCTCCTGCATCTTCGCGAGCCCGACGGCATCGTCGCTGCCCAGCACAACGCGGTCGGGCTTCATGAAGTCCTCGATCGCGGCACCTTCCTTCATGAACTCCGGGTTGGAAACGACCGGGATCGGATACGACGAGGTCTCCTGAAGCTCGCGCCGTACGCGATCGGCCGTGCCGATCGGTACCGTGCTCTTGATCGCGACGACCTTGGGGCCGTTGGCGGCCGTGCCGATCGCGCGCGCCACCGCCATCACCGCCGAGAGGTCAGCCGCACCGGAATGATCCATGGGTGTGCCCACGGCAATCACACAGATCTCCGACGCCGCGACAGCACTCGCCAGGTCGGTCGTGAAGGAGAGCCGGCCCTCCCCGGCGTTGCGCTTGACCAGCTCTTCGAGTCCGGGCTCGTAGATCGGGATATCGCCGCGCCGGAGTGCTTCGACCTTGGCCGGAATGGCGTCGACGCAGATGACGTCGTTGCCGCTCTCGGCAAAGCAGGTGCCGGCCACGAGACCGACGTAGCCGGTACCGATCACACAGAGCTTCATGTCTTTGCTTCTCCTGGAATTGGGGCCGACGGGCCTGAACGAGGTGGGGGCAACGCCTTGGCGGCCAGATCAATAAGCGTTGCGGTTCGAAAATCCTCGCACGATCGTGAGGCCGAGGATCTTCAGATCGAGCAGAAGTGACCAGTTCTGGACATACTCAAGGTCGTACTCGATGCGGGATTCGATCGAAGTGTTGCCGCGCCAGCCGTGGACCTGCGCCCAACCCGTCATGCCGGCCTGCACCATGTGCCGCAGCATGTAGCGCGGGATGCGCGTGCGGAACTCCTGAATGAACACGGGCCTCTCGGGACGGGGTCCGACCAGACTCATCTCGCCGCGCAGGACGTTGAAGAGCTGGGGCAATTCGTCGAGCGACAAGCGCCGCAGCAGGCGCCCGAACACGGTGGTGCGGGCATCATCCGCCGTGGCCCAGACGGGACCGGTGGCGCTCTCGGCGTCACTGCGCATCGTCCGGAACTTGCACACCGTGAAGACCCGGCCGTCGAGGCCCATCCGCTCCTGGCGGTAGAAGACCGGGCCGGGCGAACCAAGCTTGACGGCCAATGCGATCAGGCCCATGACCGGCCCGAAGATCCCGAGTGCCAGCAGCGCCCCGGCGACATCCATCCCGCGCTTGATAAGACGCGACCAGCCCAAAAGCGGTGTCGCCCGCAGCGTGATGAGGGCCATGCCGTCGAGATCGTCGATGCGCGAGCGCAGACTGACGAAACGCTCGACATCGGGCACCACCCGGACGTCCAGCGCAAGGTCGTCGACCGACGCGATGAGCTTCTCGAGCCGCGGCATCGCCTCGAAGGGCAGCGCGAAGACCACCTGATCCACCGCCACGCTACCCGCCATCGTCGCCACGTCGTCCCAGACCCCCAGGATCGGCGCACCGGAAATGGTCCGGCCGACCCTCGTCGCATCATCGGTCAGGAAACCCCGCACCTTGAGGCCATGTTCGGGATGGGCCGAGAGCCGCTCGGCGACAGCGCGACCCAGATCGCCGTCGCCGACGATCAGGACCCGCCGCAGGTTGAAGCCGCGTCGCCGCACTTCGCGCAACACCTCGCGCACGAGTACGCGCTCGACCACGAGTCCGGCAGTGACGAGGCCCCAGAAATAAACCATCATGAGCCGCGAGAGCGAATAGGCCTTCTCGAAGCCGAGGAAGCTCACCGCTGTGAAGATCAGCATCGCCAGGCTCGACGCCCGCACCAGCGCCCGGCTCTCGGCCAGGATCTCCCGACCGCGCCCCGGCTCGTAGAGGCCGTTCGCCCGCAGCACGAGCCACCAAATGCCGAAGATGACCGGCAGCAGGACGAGATAGTGCCCGAGCGCCGGGACACCCTTGGTCACCGGGACCAGCTCGAGGTTGAAGCGCAGGACCCAAGCCAGCGCCCAGGCGAGGCCGATCACCACCAGATCGGTGACGGCGAAGAGCGCGGCGAAGAACTGCCGGTGCTCCTTCAGCATCGGCGCTGTGCCCTCTCCGCCACTTTCACGCCTGTCCTCCGAGCACCGCCTGATACGAGGCCAGAACCTCGCGCGCGCCCCGCTCCCAGCCAAAGCGCGCCGCCCGCTCCCGCGACCGAACGGCCATGCGCTCCCGGTCGGCGGGGCCCGCCGCGAGCGCCGTACTGTAGAGCGATGAACGCAGGGGATCAACCGCTCCTGGGGGCACCAGCAGCCCGGCCTCGCCCACCAGCTCGGGCAAGCCTCCGCTGCGGGCCGCAACGACCGGCACGCCGGTGGCCAAGGCGCGGAGCACCCCGTCGGGCCAGGACCACGAATCTCCGGTGGCGACCACCCCGGCGGCTCGCCGCAGCAACATGCCGAGTTCCCGGTCCGAGACCTCGCCGAGGAGTCGCACCCGCTGCCGCACCGCACCCGCCCCTTCGAGGCGAGTCTCGACCAACGCCGAGGGCCGCCCGCGAAAGACCACCGCGAGAGCCAGTTCGGCGAGCGGCGCGATGGCCTGCCAGATTAGATCGATGTCGGGGTTCTCGGCCTCCTCGCCAAAAGCCAGCACGAACGTGCCGGGCAGCCCCACCCGCCGCAGGAACGCCGCGTTCGCGATCTCGCCGGCAGCCCCCCCGTCGGCGCCGCTCAGGGTGACCGAGGGCTGAACGACGCGCAGCCTCTCGATGGGCAGATCGAGTCCCCGCGCCAGATCGGTCGCCGCTGCCCGCGATGACACGAGCAACTCCCCACGGCCTGCCCGAATTCCCTCGAGAACGGACTTCGATCGGCGCAGATCGGCGGCGTGCGGCTCGGTCGCGGTGGTCACGAAGCCGAGCCCCCCGGCGCGCGCCACGCTGAGCGGCGTCGCGTCAAGAAGGTCCGCACCGGCGCGGCGGAGGACCCGCCCGAGTTCGAAACGCTCGCGCAACGACCCCGGGCCCGCTCCGATGGCCACCGCCTCGACACCGGAGATCGAGCGCCCGAAGCCGATCACGTCCGCCGGCGCGACCAGTGCCACGAAGACGTGTTCGGGCGCGAGCCGCGGCAAGCGATGCAGCAACGCGCGCAGGCGCTCACCGCGGCCCAGCGCCCGCACCTCGCGTGCGTCGAGGACGATGCGCGCCACGGTTAGCCTCGGCGCTCGCGAATCGAGTAGATGGGCTTGCCCTGCGACTCGTGCCAGCTCCGGGCCAGCATCTCGCCGAGAAGCCCGAAGGTCACGAACTGGACGCCGCTCAGCACGAGCACGATCGCCAGCAGAACGATCGGGCGCCCGCCGAGTGGAACTCCGCGCACGATCCTCTCAAAACCGAGCCAGGCCAGGAGGGCCGTGCCCGCGGTGGCGATGAGCAGGCCCCAGCGGCCGAAGATCTGCATCGGTCGGGTCGAGAAGTCGGCGATGAACTTGACGGTGAGAAGATCGAGCACGACCCGCAGCGAGCGCGAAAGGCCGTACTTCGAGCGACCCAGTGTACGCGGCCGGTGCGGCACGGGCATTTCGCAGACCCGCGCCCCGAGATCCGCCGCGATGGCCGGGAGGAAGCGGTGCATCTCGCCGTAGAGACGAAGCTCGCGCACGATCATTGTGCGATAGACCTTGAGCCCACAGCCGTAGTCGTGGAGCTGCACCTCGGTCACGCGGGAGATGATGCTGTTGGCGATGCGGGAAGGCAGCACCCGGGTCAGGGTGGCGTCCTGGCGCTCGCGGCGCCAGCCCGAGACCAGATCGAAGCCCTCTCCCTCGTCGAGCTTTTTGAGCATGTCCGGGAGGACGGCGGGATCGTTCTGCAGATCGCCATCCATGGTGATGACGATTTCGCCCCGGACCTCGGCGAACCCCGCAGCCAATGCCGCCGTCTGGCCAAAATTACGGCGCAGCCGGACCACGCGCACGCGCCCGTCGCGCTCGTGGGAGCGGGCCAGCCGCTCGAAGGTGCGGTCGCGCGAGCCGTCGTCAACCGCGATCACCTCGAAGGGTCGCCCGATGCCCTCGAGTACACAGGTCAGCTCGTCCAGGAGCGGTTCAACCGCGGCCTCTTCCTCGAAGAAGGGGATGACGACACTCAGCTCCGGCACCGTTCGGGCTCCCGAGGGCACGCCGCCGGCCTGAGCTCCGGTCACTCGAGGTACCGCCCGGCGATCCAGCGCAAACGCTGGCGCGTCTCTGCCGGGATCATGGCGCGGTCGGTGATGATCGCGCTCTCGAGCGCGTGCCGGCAGCGGCAATCGCCCGGGGGAAGCCGATCCGCGACCGCAACCAGCGTCTCGGCGGCGCGCCGGGCATTGGCCTGGATCACCGCGACGATCGCCGTGATATCGACCTCGCTCGCGCTCTCGTGCCAGCAATCATAATCTGTGGCGAGGGCAAGACTGGCGAAACACATCTCGGCCTCGCGGGCGAGCTTCGCCTCCTGGAGGTTGGTCATGCCGATCACTGCAGCGCCAAACGAGCGGTAGATCCGGGACTCGGCACGAGTCGAGAACTGCGGTCCTTCCATGCAGACGTAGGTGCCCCCCGCGTGAACCGTCGCACCGGTCTCGCGCGCCGACTCGACCAGTGCCGCCGCAAGCCGACCACACACGGGATCGCCGAACTGAACGTGGGCCACCACACCTTCGCCGAAGAAGGTCGCGCGCCGCCCCTGGGTCCGGTCAATGAACTGATCTGGAACGACCAGATGGCCCGGCACGATTTCCTCGCGCAGGCTCCCGACCGCCCCGACCGAGATCAGGGTCGTCACGCCGAGCTGTTTCATGGCGTGGACATTGGCCCGGAAGTTCAACTCCCCGGGCAAGATTCGATGGCCGCGCCCGTGACGCGGCAGGAAAGCCACTTCGAGCGTGCCGAGCCGGCCCACGACGATTTCGTCCGAGGGATCGCCGAAGGGGGTCTCGATGGCGACGCGCTGCACATCCGCGAGAACCTCGAGATCGTAGAGACCGCTCCCCCCGATCACTCCGAGGCGTCCTTGCGCCGACACGGCATCGCTCCGTGGATTCACGGGTGTAGACATCGCGGCCTTCATCGCAGAGCGCGCCAGAACGGGCAACGCGGGCGGTCCCGTGGGCTACCCCGTCGCCACCTTGCGCCGCAGGAGCGGGCGGCCTTGCCCCTCCCGCCTGGAAGATCCAACGCCGCCACCAGCCCTGCGGGGTCGGAGCCGATCGCGCTGCAGGTTCAGGGGCAAGCCAACGTCGGACACCTATGGGGCACTTCGCCGCTGGGTCAGAGAGGATCACGCTGCACGGTTCAAGGGCGTGCAGACGTCGGGCATCTACCGGACGGATCGTCGCGGGGTCAGACTGGATCGCGTTGTACGGTTTCGGGCGAAAACGCCGGCAGGCAGACGGCGACGTATTCCGCACCACCCGGATGCGGCGACGAGTAGCGCACCCACTCACCGGCCCGTGCCAGTACCGCCTGCCCGGCCGCGACCTCGAGCGTCTCGTGTTCGCCCTCGACCCGCAACGCCCCGGCGAGCACCAAGGTGTACTCGTCGAAGGCAGGACGCTGGCCGGGCTCGGTCCAGCCCGCCGGCGAGCACATGCGGGCGATCGAGAGGCGCGCCTCGCCGTTGTTGACGCGCCCGACGAACTCCTCGATCCGCTTGGGCGGCATGCCCACGGCCGGCACAACGGTGGGGCTCGGGATCAATCGTGGCATTCTGGTCCTTCTCCTCGCGCCGTTCAGTACTCAGTCCGTCCAAGCACGGTGCCCGGAACATCGAGCGCCGTGAATTCTTCGGAGTCCGCAGCCGCCGCGAGCTGGCCGCAAGCCGCCTGGATGTCGGGACCGCGGCTCTCGCGGATCGTGGCATTCACGCCGTGGTCCAGCAGGATCTGCTGGAATCGCTGGATGCGCTCGCGCGAGGTGCGCTGATGCTCGGCGCCCGGAAACGGATTCCAGAAGATCAGGTTGACCTTGGCCCGGATCCCCCCGAGCAGACGCACCAAGCGGCGGGCAGCCTCGTCGGAATCGTTGTGACCGGCGAGCAGGGTGTATTCGAACGTGATCCGATCACGGCGCTTGATGGGCAGCGTGCGGCAGGTCTCGAGAAGCTCGGCGAGCGACCAGCGCCGCGTCACAGGCATGATTGCGCGCCGTTCCTCCTCGGTCGTCGCACCGAGGGAAACCGCCAGACGGACATGGGTCTCCTCGAGCAATCGCTTCATCTGTGGCACCACGCCGACCGTCGATACCGTGATCCGGCGCGGCGAGATGACGAGCCCCCACTGCTGCGTGAGGATTTCGAGCGCCGGCAACAGCGCCTCGATGTTGTGCAAGGGCTCGCCCATGCCCATGAAGACCAGATTCGTGAGATGCCCCGCGCCGAGCGGATCGGCGGCGACTTCGCGGCGCGCCAGGACCACCTGACCGACGATCTCCTCGACGCCGAGGTGGCGCTTGAGCCCCAGGGTCGCCGTCGCGCAAAATGTACATCCCATCGCGCAGCCCACCTGCGTCGAGATGCAGAGCGTGAGCCGGTCACCGTCGGGAATGAGCACAGATTCGACGCGGTGGCCGCCGGAGAGCTCGACGAGCAGTTTGCGGGTACCATCGGCCGAGCGCGAGACGTGTCCGATGCGCATGTCCAGAGGGGCGAGCACCCCCCCGAGTGCGGTTCGCAACCCGAGCGGCAGATCGCTCATGTCCGCCGGATCGAGCACGTCGCGTCCGTAAACCCATGAAAGAATCTGCCTTTCACGGAAAGGCCGCTCGCCGAGAGCGGCAAGGGGCGCGGCCAAGAGGCCGGGACGGAGGGCAAGGGGCGCCAAGCGCGACGGTTCCGTACCGCGCTCGGCCAAGGCCGGGGCCGCCAGCAGAGTCCCCCCGGGACTGCCCTCTTCTCCGCTACCGCTCAACCCGCCTTGCTCCCGGGTGGAGCTTGGCTCGCCACGAGCCGCGACGAAAGGCCCACCGCTGGCCGGCGCGACTCGCGCGAAGTCGATCAGACCAGCTCGCAGCCGGGGAAAAAGAACCCGATCTCGATACGGGCCGTCTCGGGCGCGTCCGAACCGTGGGCCGCGTTCTTCTCGATGTCGGTCGCGAAGAGCGCCCGCACGGTGCCCGGCGCCGCCTTGGCCGGATCGGTCGCGCCGAGGATCTCCCGGTAGCGTGCGATCGCGTTCTCGCCCTCGAGCACGGAGACGAACACCGGCCCCGAGGTCATGAAGGTACACAGATCGTTGAAGAACGGCCGCTCGCGATGGACGCCGTAGAAACCCTCGGCCTCGGCGCGCGTGATCCGCAGGAAGCGGCCGGCCACCACTTCGAGACCACCTTCCTCGATGCGCGCCAGAACCTTGCCGATACCGTGCTTGGCGACGGCATCGGGCTTCACGATGGAGAGAGTGCGTTCGATCATGTTTCGTTTCCCCAGAAGCACCGGCGTGATTGCCGGGCGCGGTTGCGCCGCGACCCCATCTGCCCCCCGGGGAGGTCTCGGGCCGGCGGCCTGCTCGTTCGGTCTGTGTTCCGTGCGGCCAGAGCGCCTCTTCAGGCGCCGAGTGCAGCCTTCAGTGTAACGCCGAGATCGGCGGGTGTGGGTGCGACGCGAATCCCCGCCACCTGCATGGCTTCGATCTTTGCCGCGGCCGTACCCTTGCCGCCCGAGATGATCGCCCCGGCGTGCCCCATGCGCTTGCCGCTGGGTGCGGTCTGCCCCGCGATGAAACCGGCTACCGGCTTCTTCATCTCGCGCCGGACGTAGTCCGCCGCCTCTTCCTCGGCCGTGCCGCCGATCTCGCCGATCATGATCACGCCATCGGTGTCGGGGTCGGCGTTGAAGCACTCGAGCACGTCGAGAAAGCTCGTTCCGTTCACCGGATCGCCACCGATCCCGACACAGCTCGATTGCCCGATGCCGAGCTGCGTGAGCTGATGGACGGCCTCGTAGGTCAGCGTCCCGCTGCGCGACACCACCCCGATCCGTCCCGGCTGGTGGATGTAACCCGGCATGATGCCAATC
>SXLG01000074.1 GCA_005777805.1 Pseudomonadota bacterium | reverse complement strand
GACGTTACAGGTCGCGTCGCAGCCGTCGCCCGCGGCGGTGTTGCCGTCGTCGCACTCCTCGCAACTCAGGACAATTCCCTGGCCCTTCACGTCAGTGCAGCCGCCCGTCTGGCGAGCACCGTTGCCGCATTGGCTGGCCGGGGTCGCGGTGGGTTCGGGAGTCGGGGTCGGCTCGGGAGTGGCTGTCGGCTCGGGGGTCGGGGTCGGCGCCGCGCCGCAGGCCAGGATGCCCCAAGAATTCAACACGCCTCTATCAATCGCTGCAACATCAAGAATACCGAGTTTCCACACGCCGTCCAGCGAAGGGGTGTTGGCAAGGAGGTCGGCGAGAGACTCTACTGGCGCGTGAAGTTTTCCGTCGGTTGGTGGACATGGGGTCTCGAGAGTTTCGCCGTCGGCAAAGCTGAAATGGAAATCTGGATATTCTGCGCAGGCGGTGCCTCGCAGGGTCACAGTCTCGTCGGCCGGGCTCCAGAGACCGAAAATCAAGTCTCCCACAGAGGTATGCCTTCCGCGCACGCCGAGAACGCGGATGAATCCGCGTGGTGTCCCGACGGGCATCGTGATCTCGCTGAAAAGAAAGCCCTCAGTATAATCAGGGATCGGAGCCTCTATCTCTCCCGAGGAGACGAAGACACAGCCTTCCATCACCGTGCAATCGGCCTCGCAGCCGTCGCCGGAGGTGAGGTTGCCGTCATCGCACCCCTCGGTCGCGGTGGTGATGCCATCGCCGCAGATGGCCGTTGGCTCGGGAGTCGGCGTGGGCTCGGGGGTCGGGGTGGCGATAGGCTGGCAGAACTGGTCCTTGGCCTGGCCAAAACACTCCCAGCCTGGCTCGACGGTGCAGTTGTCGGTACAGCCGCCGGAGGAGCCAAAGACGTCGCAGTCTTCAGGGAATTGGATGACGCCGTCGCCGCAGTTATTCGTCGGTGTCGGCGTGGGCGCCGGGGTGGCCGTCGGCGCGGGGGGCGGGGTCGGCGGCCCCGTTTCGATGTTGCAATTCGGGTCGCAACCGTCGCCCGGGCTGCCGTTGCCGTCGTCGCACTGCTCGCTCGTCTCGTCCCATTCCCCGTCTCCGCAGCCCCACCACCCGGCACTGGCCGTCTGGGGCGCGAACAGCACCCCGGCCATCGGCACCGCGAGCGCGCTACTCAGGACGAACCATCGGAACCGGTGGCCCCAGGACTGCGAGGTCCTCTGCACGAATCGGTCGGTCATCATTGCGGTACCCTCATGTTGGTTGGATTGGAAGCCCGGCTGCTTGGCCACGGCAAGGTCGAGACGTTGCACGCCGAAATTACCGTGACCATCGAGCAGGATATTTTCATGCGATCCGGACTTCAATCGTACTTTCTTTCCGGTGGCCCAGATTCCGGGACGCATCTCATGATTTCGGGAGTGATGACCACGTTGGAATCGCCGACGTAGAGCGCCGACGGCGCGCGGAAGGGCGGAACCCGCAAGGGCGCGCGAGGCGGCAGGTAGCGTGCCCGCGGAGGTCTCCGCGGAGCCGCGCGGTGGCGGGTGGTCGCAGAGGACCAGCGCGGCCATCACCTCGACCTTGGGCCGGGCACGCGGCAGCACCCACTGTGGCTCAAGGCCGAGGACGACGTGCCGCAGCTTGGCCCACCCACCAAACGCCCTGCGCGACCCGCCGCGCCGCGCTGAGATCGACAAGGCCGTGCACGAACAGGTCCCACGCAACGCGGCCCTGTTCGTTTCTCGGCGAGCTTCCGCCCACATTCCGGGACGACTGGCCCGGACCCACGGCACGACAGCGCGGCGGAATACGTCGGGCGGCAAGCGCCGCGCGGGAAGTCCGTTGACGCTGGACGCACGCTCGTGCGAAACCCTCTTCTGTCCGGGCGGCGTGGCCGCCCGAAAGTGCATCGAACCCTGCGAACCCGAACTCGAGTTCACCGAAGCTCCGGAGGAATAAAATGGCTCGTCTCCTGTCCGCTGTGGTCGCCCTTGTCTTGTCGCTGATGTCGGCCGCACCGGGACTCGCCTACACCTGCGGAGATTCGACCGTGCCCCCGATCGGCGCGGGCAGTGCGGCCGGCCTCAAATGCCTGAAGACCGTCGCTGCCGAGGCCCAGAAATTCGTCAAGACGAGGCTGCTCGCCGAGACCACCTGCATTCAGAAGAGCGGTCCGGAGAATTGCCCAGACGCGGCCACCAGCGAGAAGATCCAAGAGACAGTCGCCAAGGCCCAGGAGAAAATCGCCGCGGCCTGCGCGAGCGCAGAGAGCCGAGCGGGCCTCGCCAGCAGCTACGGCATCCCGCCCCTCTCGGACGCGGCCAGCACCATTTCGAGTTGCGTGCTCGGGCAGCACAACGCTCGCGCCACGATCCTGCTCGGCAACAACGTCGGCATGGCGAAGCCGCTCTCGGTCTCGAAGGTCCGCGACACCTGCAGCAAGGCAATCGCCAAGGCCGGCAACAAGGTCGCGATCGATTCGGCCAAGACAATCGCCACGTGCCTGAACGCGAAGGCAAAGCTCGGCACCGCGGGTGACCTGGCTCCGGTCTGCGTCGGCGAGTGGGCCGCGAGCGCCTTCACCGCGCCGAGCGATGTCAAGACAGCCGACAAGCTCGCGGACATCCGCGACAAGGCTGCAGCGGCCATCGTCACCGGCTGCAGCGAAGCCGTGGCCGCGGGCGCGGCCGACGAGATCTTCGCCTGCGCCGGCGCCGATACCATCGACGAGATCCAGGCCTGCGTGGTCTGCCCGAATTGGGACGGCGCGGTCGAGATGATTTCTCAGGAGTACGCCGAGGACGCGAGCACCCTGATCCGCCCCGGCGACTCGGTGCAGGCCGCGCTCGACGCGGCGAGCCCCGGCGCCAAGCTCCTGATCGCGTCGGGCAACTACACCGAGGCCACGGTCGTCCGCACAACGGGCCTCCGCATCGTCGGCTGTGGCGGCGCCTCCGACGATCGGCCGATCTTCCGCCCGGCCCCGGCCTCGATCGACACCGATGGCATGCGTGCGGTTGGCGTGGACGGGCTCACCTTCCAGAGCCTCGAATTCGCCGGCTGGGACGAGAACGGCATCTTCTCGCAGAACTCCGACCACGTCGTGATGCGCGATATCGTCGGCACGGGCGAATTGAACTCGGTCTACGCCATCTACCCCGTCGAGAGCAGCGACGTACTGGTCGAAGGCTGCACCTCGGAGGGCGTGATCGACGCCGGTATCTACGTCGGTCAGGACCAGGATCCTGTCGTCCGCTACAACCGGGCCTGGGACAACGTCGCCGGCATCGAGATCGAGAACTCGGCGCGCGCCGTGGTGCACAACAACCTCGCCTACGACAACACCGGCGGACTGCTGGTCTTCAAGCTGCCGGGGCCGACGCTCCAGATCTCGCTCGACCACGACATCTCCCACAACGTGTTGATCAACAACAACACTCCGAACTTCTGTGAGGCGGGCGCGGTCTGCGCGATCCCGACCGGCACGGGATTGATGGTGATCTCGAACGACACCACAGATTTCCACCATAACTACATCACCGGCAACGATTCCTTCGGTGTCGCGATCCTCGACCAGCGGATCATCAACGTCGTCAGCCCCGGAAGCTTCGTCCCGGAGAGCGCCGACGCCACGACGAGCCGCAATCATTTCTACGACAATCTCCTGACCGGGAACGGCCTCGCCCCCGACCTCGCCGCCACCGCCGGGCTTGCCGCCGATATCATATACTTGCTAGGCATCGCCGCCCCCAACTGCATCGAAAACAACACCCTCGGCACCGTGGGCGGGGTTGGCCTGGCGGGATCCATCTGCCCGCTTCCCTAGAGGGGACTCGCGCCCCCCGCCTCACATTCCATCCCCGAATCAAAGAGCGCTCGTGTGATTCGATTCCTCCGGAGCAAGTGGCGCGACGCGACCGACCGGCGACGACTCGACCGCCACCCGTCGGTCGGATTGCGCGCCGTGGCACGCGTCGGACTCATTGTGCTTGTCGCCGCGACGATGCGCGTCGGACCCGCCCGGGGCGAGCCGCTGCCCGCCACCATCGAGGATTTCCACGTCCCCGGAACCCAGCCACTCGATCTGCTGGATGGACTCGCGACGCCCACGGAATGCACCGGCTGTCACTCGGATTTCGAACCGAGCACCCCCGCAAGCGAACGCAACGAGCCCTGGCGCCTGTGGCAGGGCTCGATGATGGCCCAGGCGGGACGCGACCCTCTGATGTGGGCCGCGCTCGACGTCGCCAACCAGGACGTGGCGCACTCGGGCGAAACCTGTTTGCGCTGTCATCTGCCGCGCGGCTGGCTCGAAGGGCGCTCGACGCCCGAGGACGGCAGCGAGATGACCGCAGCCGACCGCCAGGGCGTGCAATGCACCGTCTGCCACCGCATGGTCGACCCGCAAGGCGCGCCCGGCGCGCCTGCCGAGGATGCCGACGTGCTGGCAGCTCTCGACCAGCCGGTGACCACGCTGGGCAACGCTAATTTCGTGATCGACCCGATCGATCGGCTGCGCGGCCCCTTCGACGTGACGGCCGACAACGGCGGCGATCCCCACGCCCCGCTGCGCACGACACTCGTGTCCCCCTTCCACCGAAGTGCCGCGCTCTGCGGCACCTGCCACGACGTCCGCAACCCCGTCTTCACCTGTGCGGGCACCAACACCTGCGTGCCCAATGCCTTCGGCGTGGCCGGGGACGCGGCCACGGGTTTCCCCGAGCAGACGACCTACAGCGAATGGCTCGCGAGCGACTTCGCCGAGGGCGGCATCGCTCTGCCCCGCTTCGGTGGCGGGGCCCAGACGGTCTCGACCTGCCAGGATTGCCACATGCCCGACGTGCGCGGCGAGGACGCCAAGGATGCCCCGACCCGCAACGACCTGCCGCGCCACGTGCTCGTCGGTGCCAACACCTTTGTGCCGCGCATCATCCCGCACCATCCGGTCTTCGGCAGCGAGGTCGACGCGACGATCCTTGACGAGGGGATCGAGCGTGCCCGCGAGCTGCTGCGGCGAGCAGCGACGGTAGAAGCATCACTTGTCAACGGCACCCTCGCGCTACGGATCATCAACGAGACCGGCCACAAGCTGCCCACCGGCTACCCCGAGGGCCGCCGCATGTGGCTGCACGTGCGCGCCTACGACGCGCGTGACCGGATCGTGTTCGAATCCGGCCGCTACACCACAGCGACCGCGACGCTGGTCGGTTACGGCGCAGCACTGGGCGAGCCGGGACACGACCCCGAACTCGAGGTGTTTGAGGTGTTGCACGGCCTCTCCGAGGAGTGGGCCGCGACGATCGGACGTGACCCCGGCAAATCGTTCCACCTCGTGCTGAACGACCGCATCCTGAAGGACAACCGCATCCCGCCGCGCGGCTTCGACAACGCCAGCTTCGATGCTTTCGGCAGCGCTCCGGTCGGCGTGGCCTACTCCGACGGCCAGTACTGGGCCGACGTCAGCTACCCGGTAGGAACGAGCGCGGTGCGGGCCGACGTGGCCCTCTACTACCAGACGGCCGGGCGCGAGTATGTCGAGTTTCTGCACGACGAAGCGGCCGGTGCCGCAGGCCCGATCCTGCACGATCTGTGGTCGGAACACGGCCGCTCCGAGCCCGTGGCCATGGCTCGCCTGCGCGTCGATACGACCGACACGACGCGGCTCAAATGCGCCAGGCAGGTGGCGCGGGCGCAGGCCCGGCATCTGCGCGAGTGGCTCGACGCCTGGCAGCCCTGCTTCGCCGACGAGGCAGCGGGTCTCGCCTGTGCTGAATCGACGCGCGACAACGCGTTGGCCACAGCCGAGCAAGCACTCACCACCTCCGTCGGCGGACTCGGCGACCCGGTCTGCGCTCCGGCCGGACTCGGCCCGCTCGACCTCGGACACGCCCCCGTCTGTCCGGCGCCGTGCGAGGACACCATCACCCTCTTCGACCTCGGCGATCTCGCGACCTGCGCCGCATGCGTCTCCGAGGCCCTCGGTGGGGCGGCACTGCACTCGGCCTACGGCACCGCACCGGACGAGACGCCGAGTCCCGGCAGTCACGATGCCGCCGTCTGCGCGGCGCGCATCGCCCGCGCCGCGACCGGGTTCGCACGGAGTTGGACGGCGGAACTCACGCGCTGCGCCGGTCGCGTGGGTTCGAGTGCCGCAGCCTGTGACGCCGCGGTGGCACCCCGGCTCGCCACCCTGCGGGCGCGACTCCAGCGCCAGCTCGGCACCTGTGCGGGCCGCGCCGATCTCCCGGGCTGCGGCAGTGCGGGCGACGCCGCGGCGATCGCGACCTGCGTCGAGAACGAGATCGGGACACTGGTGGCCGCCTTCGCGGAGGTCGCATGGCCATGACGCCCGGTGCACTCCGACGAGGTGCCCGTGCCACCACGCGCGCCGCAGCGGCGCTCGCACTCGCTTGCGGCCTCGTGCTTGCGCTCGCGACACACGCAGCGGCGCGCCCGACGTACTTCGAGGTCGCGACCGCGACCTACGGCATCGGCGACGACTCCCGCATCTACGGCTGCGGCATCTGCCACAAGCGCTGGACCGGCACCGGTCAGCGCAATCCCTTCGGGCTCGCCGTGCAGCAGCACCTCTACGCCGGCAAGACGATCAATCAGGCGCTGGCAGCGGTCGAGAACCTTGATAGCGACGGCGACGGGGTAACGAACGTCGCCGAGCTCGCGGACTTCCACACCTTCCCCGGCTTCTCCTGCGCCAATTTCGAGGACGCCGTCGGGTTCGTCTCTGGCTTCGACACCTACGTCACGCCCGAGGTCGCGACCTGTCTCGATCCAATCGACCTCGACCTCTCGACGGCCGCCTGGAGTTTCGTCGCCTACGTCGGACAGACCGCCGAACTCACACTCGAGCTGATCAACCACGGCGCCCAGTTGCCGATCGCCGTGACCTCGGTCGAATTGCTCGCCGGAGCCCATTCCAGCCTGTCGATCGCGTCGCTCCCGAGCGCACCCTTCGCGATCCCGGTCGGCGAACGCGCGGCGGTCACGCTTCGTTTTTCTCCCGCGGCGGCGGTGTTCGCGACCGCGACCCTGCGCGTGACCTCGAACGACCCCGACGAACCCGTGCTCGACGTGATGCTCAGCGGGATCGGCGTGCCCCGGGCGCTTGCCGCCGTGGAGATCCGACGCCCCTGCCGCGCCCAGGTCGATGGTGCTTTCGCGCGCTACTCGAGGTCGCACCTCCGGGAATGGACCCGCTGTGCTGCGCGCGAGGCGCAAGGCCTCGACTGCGGCGCGCCGCAGCGCGATTTCCGCATCGCCCAGGCGCAGGCAGCACTGCGCGCTGTCCTCGGCGGTGCGCTCGACCGGAGCTGTCAGGGCGCCGGCCTGAATCCGGGACTTGCCGGCTACGACACCGCATGCAGCGTTGCCGGGAACTGTGCGAGCCTCACCGTTAGCGGCTTTGTCTCGCTCGCCGAGTGCCTGATCTGCCGCCAGGAGGAGGCCACCAACCAGCTACTCGACGCCGCCATCGGGGTCGCGCCACCAGATCTACCCGCAACACTCGCGCCGGGCGACGGCCTCTGCCTGCGGCGCCTGCTGCCGGGGATCGAGCGCGCTGTCGGAAAACTGCGTGCGACGATCGCCACCTGCGAACTCGCGTCGCTCGACGCCGAGCCCGCGGTCGATTGCCTCGCGACGACGGCGGCCGACGGGGCCCATATGCGTGACACCGTGACCGGCCTGATCACGCGCTGTGGCACACCCACCGGGATTTCGGGCTGCGAGTTTGGCCCTGACGCCGAGCCGGGATGCCTCGCCACTGCTGCGACCACGGCGGCCACGGCACTGGTCCCCTAGCGCCGCACCATCCGGCATTCGGACGGCTGCGCCGTGTCGGTGCGCTGTTCGCGATACGGCACGGGTCCCCTGGAACTGCGCCATCCGGCATGGCTCTGTTTCTTCGACCGCCCCCGACCTGCTAGACCCGGCGCCAACACGGGCCTTGGCCCGGAGGGGGAGACGATGGATCCACAGCAATTGCTGGCCGTGCCGGCCGTGCGGGCATGGGCTCTCGCAAGCATCCTGGTCGCGCTGAAGACGCTCGGCTCGGGCATCTACACCAGTCGGATACGGATGCAGAAGGGCATCTTCATTTCGCCCGAGGACTACGCGGTCATGGGGCTGGAAACGAAGACGGGCCTCGACAGCGAGATCGAGCGCGCGCGCCGCATGCACCAGAACGATCTCGAAGCCGCCCTGCCCTTCGCCCTGATCGGGCTGGTTTATGCCTTGACCGGACCGAGTTCTCTCGGCACCTGGCTCTGTTTCGCGGGCTTTCCGCTGGCCCGCATCGCGCACGGCGTGACCTACGCGCGGGGCCTGATGCCACACCGCACCGTCGCCTGGTCGATCGGCTTCGGCATCACGGTGTGGATGGGATTGACCTCGCTCATCGCCTTGCTCTAGCCACCCCGGCGGCAGCGTGGCGCTTCGCTCCCGCCCGCGAGACTCACGGATTGACGTCGCGAGTCGCGCCGCGCGAGAAGAGAAACCCGAACCATGGAGATTCGACACGCCATCGTCACGGGCGGCGGCAGCGGCCTCGGTCGCGCCCTCTGCCTCGAGATCGCGCGCTCAGGCGGCATCGTCGTCGTGGCCGATCAGAACGAGGACACGGCCCGCGAGACGGCCGAGGCCGTGGTCGCTCGCGGCGGCCACGCCGAGATCGTCCGCATCGACGTCACCCGCGCCGAGGAGGTCGTCGAACTCGGGCGCCTCGCGCAGCGCCTGCTGCCGCAGGTCGATCTGGTGGTGAACAACGCCGGTGTGGTGAGCGGGGGGGCGATCGGCACGTTGGCGCTCGAGGAATGGCGACGTGTGCTCGCGGTCAACCTCGACGGCGTGATCCACGGCTGCCATGTATTCGCGCCGCTCCTGCGCGCCCAGCGTCACGGAGCGATTCTCAACGTCGCCTCGCTGGCCGGCTTGCTCTCGGCTCCACTGCTTGGACCCTACAACGTTTCGAAAGCCGGCGTGGTCGCACTCTCCGAGACACTGCACGCCGAGTTGCGCCCGCACGGTGTCGGTGTGACCGTCCTCTGCCCGTCCTTCTTCCAGACCAACCTGCTCGGTTCGTGGGCCGAGCCCGACGCGGCCCTCGTGACGTCGGCGGCGCGCGAGATGGCGCGCGGCCGCATCGACGCAGGTGAGGTCGCGCGCCGCGCGCTGGCGGCGGTCCGCGCCGGCCTGCTCTACGCTGTACCGATGCCCGAGGCCCGGCTGGCCTGGTGGTTCAAGCGCCTCGCCCCGGCGATGCTGGCGCGCCTCCTGGCAAGCCGCCGTTTCCGCGAACGCGCCGGCCTTCCGGTGCCCTGATCGAACTCTCCGGCGCGTCGCGCGATCGCCCGAGCGCAAAACTCGCTCGCCCCGAAGCGACCGAGCACCCCGGCACGCCAAAACACCAGGCGTGTCGCACCGGCGAGGCGCACGCGCCTCGCCCCCGGCCGGCAGATCGAGAGGGAGTCAGGCGCCAGCGGCGCGGGCGACGCCGCGGGGCGCGACCTCGTCGCGAAACGACTCGATGGTCCGGGCAAGCCCCTCGCGCAGCGGCGTCTCGGCCGTGATGCCGAGAATCTCCCGCATCCGGGTGGCATCGGGCACGCGGCGGGGAATGTCCTCGTAACTCTCGCCGTAGACTTCGCGCTGATCGACGAAGCGGATCGTCGAGTTCCCGCCGCCGATCTCGATCATCAATTTTGCCAGCTCGAGGATCGAGGTCTCGACGTCGGTGCCGATGTTGAAGATGCCGCCCTCGGTACCGGGAGCGACACCCGCCTGGATGGTCGCCCGGATGGCGTCGCCGACCCAGGTGAAGCAGCGCGTCTGCAAGCCGTCCCCGATCACCGTGAGGGGCTCGCCCCGCAGGAGCTGCCCCATGAAGATCGTGATGATCCGGCCGGCGTCGAGTTTGTCGAGTCTCGGCCCGTAGATATTGAAATAACGGACGATGGTCACCGGCAGGCCCATCTTGCGGTAGGCAAAACAGAGGTGCTCGGCGGTGGCCTTGGAAGTCGAGTAGCACCAGCGGTCGATGCGCGTGGAACCGAGTACGCGGTCGTCGTCTTCGCGCCAGGGGATCTTGGGATTGCGGCCATAGACCTCGGAGGTCGAGGCGAGCACCACCTTGCGCCCGTACTTGAACGCCGCCTTGAGAACGTTCTGCGTGCCGTTCACGTTGACGTTCAGCACTTCGTAGGGGTCGCCGACGTAGTGCTCAACGCCGACCACCGCCGCGTGGTGGAAGACCAGATCGACCTGCGCGATCAGCGAGTCCAGAATATCGAGGCTCAGCACACTGTCGCGCACGACACGGAAGCGCGGATGGCCGATCAGGTGGCGCACCTTGGTCGTGCCCCCCGGCTCGAGGACAAAGACCTCGTCGCCACGGTCGAGCAGAGCGTCAGAAAGATGCGAGCCCAGGAAGCCGCCACCACCGGTCACGAGGATCTTCACCTCGGAGGGCATACACGGCCGGGCATCGTGGCGCGATCGCGGTGCCGAACGCCGCCGGAGGCCGGGGTTCAGGCGCTGGGTGACTGCCGCGCCATGCACCCAAGCGCCCGCTGGACCATGCGGCCAGAGGGCCCTTGCCCCAAAAAGGCCTGAAAAATGGTCCCTGGCCGCCCGCCCGAGACTGGCACGCGGCGTGCGAAGCAGACGGAGCGGAGGTTCACGATGATGATGACGATTCTTCCCACGATGGCATTGCACGGCTCCATCCCCTTCGACTTGCCGCTGGCGGCGATGGCGATCGCAGCCTTCTCGGTCTCGCTGATCGGGCTTGGCCTGTCGCTCCCGCGCGCGCCGCGTGCCAACATCCGTCGAACGGAAATCGTGGCGGTTTCGGACCGCGACGCCACGGCGGCTGCGGCGGCCTAGGGCGACGTCAGAACCGGGATGGACGAGGCTCGGCTCGACCGAGCGACACCGGCAACGTGAAGTCTGCGGAGGTTCGGAGCGATGGCGGGAGAAACGATGGAGCACGCGAGCGCGGGACGTGGTCGCCGGGATTGGGGGCGGGCGTTGCGCGCGGTGCGCGGACTGATCGCCGATCCCGAGCGCACCGACCTCGTTTTCGAAATCCTGGACTCGCTCTCCGGTCCGGCCTTCGAGCGCTCCTACCGCCGCTTCTGCGACACTCCCCAGAGCGCGCGCCTGCGGACCGAGAAGCCAATCCTGATCGATCGGCTGCGCGACCACGAGGGTCTCGCGGCCTTGCCCGTAGGTTCGCTGGGCCGGGCCTACCTCGACTTCATGACGCGCGGCGGGCTCAGTGCGGATGGGCTGGTCGAGGCCGAGCAGATCGCCACGAAGCAAACCGCTTCCTTGCGTCCTGAGGTTGACGACGAGCACGAGTGGTTCGGTAATCGCATGCGCGACGCGCACGACCTCTGGCACGTGGTGACGGGCTACGGCATGGACGACGCCGGCGAGGGCGGGCTGCTGGCCTTCACCCTGGCGCAAGTGCCCAACGCCGGCATCGCCCTGATCGTCGGGGCGGCGGCCCTGGTCGGTCCTTGGCGCGACCGCCTGCACTGGCCGCGCTACCTGCTCGAGGCCTGGCATCGTGGCCGTCTGACGCCCGACCTCGCGCCGACGGCATGGGAAGAACTGTTGCCGCTCCCGCTGGCGGAGGTCCGCCACCGACTTGGCGTGCCGTCGCCGGCAAGAGCACACCCCGGCGGAGTCGCCGTCGCCGTCGGCCCACGCCGCGAGCAGGTGATCGAATACCGCCAACCCGTGGCGATCCCTGCCTGAACGAGAGGGTGCCGGACGCGGCCCGATAGGCCCGCCGCCCGGGGCAGCCTGGGTGTGGCGAACCCTGCCAAAACGAGCAGGTGCCGGACGTCCAGTGGCGTCGCCGCAGCACGAACGTCCGACGCGGTGCGCGCCCGATCTCGGATGTTCAGCCTACTTCGTCGTCCGCCGGTCGCCGCAGCACGAACGTCCAACGAGAAGCGCGCCGATTGCGCAACCGAGCCGGCGCTGGCAAGACCGGGGAGCGACGCGCGCCGGGATCCGTACCGGCGCCGAGCGTCGCGACCCGCCGTGCCCTTGTCTCGCAGCATCGAGATCCTGCGCGATCTGATCGCGATCCCGTCCGTCAATCCCGGACGTGACGGTCGGGTGCCGGCGGCGATTGCCGGCGAGAGCCGCTACGCCGCAGACGTCGCCGCCCGCCTCGGCCGGCTCGGCATCGACGCGACCCTGCTCGGTCCGCCCCATCGGCAGAGCGTCGTGGGTGAAATCCACGTCTCCGATACGGCCGACACCGTGCTCATCGCCTCGCACCTCGACACCGTCGCGGTGGACGGCATGGTCATCGACCCGTTCGAGCCGCGCCTCGCCGACGGACGCGTCTCCGGGCGCGGCTCGTGCGACACCAAGGCCGGCATGGCGGCACTACTGGCCGCGCTCGAGCGCGTGCTCGCCCGCGGCAAGCCGACGCGGAACGTGATCGTGGTCGGCGAGGCCGACGAGGAAGTCGCAAGCGCGGGCGTGGCTCAGGTCCTGACGCACCTCGCTGGACGCCGGATCGACTGGGCACTGGCCACCGAACCGACCGACCTGAGGCTCGTCGGCCGCCACAAGGGGGTGGTGCACGCCCGCGTCGGCGTGCGCGGCCGCGCCTGTCATGCATCTATTCCGGGGGAGGGCCGCAATGCGCTCGTCACCCTCGCCCGCTGCGTGCTGGCGCTCGACGCGCACGCGGCCGGACTTGTACAGGACACCGATCCGGAACTCGGCCCGGCCACACTCTCGGTCGATCTCGCAGCGGCTGGGCACGCAGAGAACATCGTCCCCGACTCGGGTTGGTTCCTGCTCGACCGCCGCCTGCTGCCGCACGAGGAGCCGGCGCGGGTACACAACGAAATCGCTGCCCTGCTGCGTCAAGTCGCCGGCGATGACGCCGCGATCGAGTGGTGGCGACTCGAGAAGCCGGCCCTCGAACGGCCCTCCGGGGGGCACCCCGGCGAAGCCGCCTGCGCGCAGGCACTCGCGGCGGCGGGTCTCCCCGTGCGCTGGGATGTCGCGAGCTTCGGCACCGATGCCGGCGTGCTGGCCGCGCACGGCATCCCCGCACTCGTCTTCGGGCCCGGCTCGATCGCCCAGGCGCACACCGCCGACGAGTGGGTGGCGATCGATCAGGTCGAGCGAGCCAGCGCGTTCTTCGCGGCCCTGCTCGGTCAGACGGACTGAGGCGCGGTCGCCACGCGCGGTGGCGATCTCACTCGACGATCGAGATCGCCTGGCGGGGACAGCGGCGGACGGCCTCCCGCAGCTTGGCGCGCAGGCTCTCGTCCGGCGTCTCGGTGGTCAGGTAGAGGTTGTCGTCGGCCCGGATCTCGAACACTTCGGGGCAGACCTGCATGCAGATCGCGTTCGATTCGCAGCGGTCGTAGTCGATGACGATTTTCATGCCCATCGGCTGCTCCCCGGAGCGCCCGGTGGCGCCTGCCGGCCCAACCGCGCGCTCCCGTTCCGCCTGTTCAGCGGAGCTTGGCTTCCTTGTACTCGACGTGCTTGCGCACCACCGGGTCGTATTTCTTGAGCGTGAGCTTGTCGGTCTTCTTCTTGGGGTTCTTGGTGGTCACGTAGAAGTGGCCGGTTCCGGCAGTCGATGAAAGTCTCACGAGTTCGCGCATATCGTACTCCAGCGGGTCTGCGAGCCCCGTCCCCGGGGGGACGATGCCCGGCGATCTCTTCGCAGAGCCAGCCGTGGGCCGCAACCCGGACTCGGCCACCGGGGCTCCATCGCCGAGGGCGGCCTCGGCCCGAGTGCCGGTTCGGCGCTTGCCCGCGGCAGGCCCTTGTCCCTACCATCGCCACCCATGATTGTTCCGGCCCCAGGCCTTCGTTCAAGGGTGCGCGTCGTGTCGGCTGGTGCCGGCCTCGCGCTCGGTGCGACACTTCTCTCAGGCTCCCCGGCGCACCCCGCCGCGCCAGACACAGCCGCCGGAGACGGGGGCGACCGTGTCCTGCTCGTGTCACAGGCCCATTTCGTCAATACGCCGCAGGCCGACGGCACGACCACGTCCGATCCCGGCCCGGCCCGACTTACCATCGTCCGCCAGGCGCCGAGCGGCTGGACTGTCGAGATCCTCGAAGACCCCGAGAGCAATGTTTTCCACAAAGCGGTCATCCTCGACGGCAAGTTGCTGACGATCGGGGGCAACGAAGCTCTGCTCAAGACCTGGACGCGCGGCGCCGACGGCAAATGGACGGCCGAGACGCGCTGGCACCCCGTCTTCGGAGGCAAGGCCAACCGGTTGCGCGACTTCGAGGTCGGCGACGTCGATGGCGACGGCAAGAGCGAGATCGTCATCGCGACCCATGATCAGGGCGTCATCGCGATCGTGCATCCGGACGAAAACTGGCGTGTCGAGGAGATCGACCGGACGACGAGCACCTTCGTCCACGAGATCGAACTCGGCGACGTCGAGGGCGACGGTTCACTCGAGATCTTCGCCACGCCGAGCAAGCCCAACCGCCTGCGCGAGAAGCAACTCGGCGAGGTGACGATGTACCGCCGCGGCAAGGCCGGCGCGTGGTCGCGTTCGATCGTCGATGCGCCGGGCGACACGCACGCCAAGGAGATCCTCGCCGCCGACACGGACCGTGACGGACGTGCCGAACTCTTCATCGACTGGGAGGGCGCGTTCGAGCAGGGGCGCCTGGTTCGCGAGGTGACCATCAAGCAATACAAATGGGGGAAAGACGACAAGACCACGAACACGGTGGTCTCGACCCTGCCCGACGGACTGAGCCGCGCCACCGCAGCAGGCGACGTGACCGGTGACGGCAAGGCCGATCTCGTCGCCGGCACCATGATGTCGGGCCTCTGGCTGCTCGAGCAGACCGACACCGGCTGGAAGCGTGTCTTGATAGACGGTAAATCCTCGGGCTTCGAGCAGCCCGTGCTGCTGGCGGAGATCGACGGCGCTGCACCGCTCGACATCGTGGTAGCCGCAGAGGACCAGAACGAGTTGCGCGCCTACACCCGCAAGGGCGAGGGCTTCGAGAAGAAGGTGCTGGCGCCGCTCGCGGCCGGCGATTTTTCCTGGAACGTCAACGAGGGCCGTCTGCCCGCCGCCCCGGCCCCCAAGCCCTGAGCAGAGTCCGCCGCGGGCGGGAGACGACACGACCCTGATCCGAGGCTGGGCCGGCTCGCGGTGGCCGGGCGCAAATCGACGCTAGACTGGCACTGGCTCGACTCGGCCGCGCGCCGGGACCGGCGGCAAGCGCGACTCGATGCTGTGCCGGCCCTGATTCGGCATGGCCCCAGGCCGGACCGGCTCTCGGGCGTGCTCCGACGCTGCGCTGGTCCTGGTTTGGCATGGCCCCGGGGCCGGCGACTGGGCGACACGCGGGAGGCGGGCCGGGCGTGATACGCAACCCGCATGAACGGACCGCTCGAGGGTATCCGCGTGGTGGAACTCGGATTCTGGGTGGCCGGACCGGCCACGGCCGGGCTTCTGGCCGACTGGGGGGCTGCGGTCATCAAGATCGAACCGCCGCCCGCCGGCGATCCTTTCCGCGGCATCTTCCAGAGCGCGGTCGGGATCGACGCGCCGATGAATCCGCCCTTCGAACTCGACAATCGCGGCAAGCGCTCGATCGTTCTCGACCTCAAGCACGCCGAAGGACTCGCGATCGCCCGCCAACTCGTGGCGCGCGCCGACGTGTTCGTCTCGAATCTCCGCCTGCCAGCGCTTGACGCGCTCGGGCTCGGCTTCGACGCGCTGCGCCGCGACCACCCGCGGCTCATCACCTGCTCGGTGACGGGCTACGGCATCGCGGGCCCCGAGCGCGACCGCCCCGCCTACGACATCGGCGCCTTCTGGGCACGCGCCGGGGTGGCAGCGATGCTGACGCCGGCCGGAGCCGAGCCCCCGATCCAGCGCGGCGGCATGGGCGACCATACGACGGCCCTGGCCGCCGCGTCG
This sequence comes from Pseudomonadota bacterium, assembly GCA_005777805.1. Taxonomy (GTDB): domain Bacteria; phylum Desulfobacterota; class Binatia; order UBA12015; family UBA12015; genus SXLG01. The sequence continues at coordinate 16,165 of SXLG01000074.1, read as the reverse complement.
GCGATCTGCGCCGCGCTCGTCGCGCGCGGCCGCACCCACGCGGGCCAGCACGTCTCGGCATCGCTGCTCCGCACCGGGCTCTACGTCATGGGCTGGGATGTCGCGACGCGCCTGCGCTACGGCCACGTCGCACCGCCCGGAACGCGTCGTAATGCACCGAATCCGATCGCCAACGCCTATCGCGCCGGCTGTGGGCGCTGGCTCTGGCTGATCGGGCTGGAGGCCGACCGGCACTGGCCCGACGTCTGTCGCGCCATCGAACGACTCGATCTGCTCGACGACGCGCGCACGCGCAATATCGTCGTGCGGCGCGAGAACGCTCCTTTCGTGGTCGATCTGCTCGATGTGATCATCGGCGCCCGTCCACGTGACGAGTGGCAACAGATCTTCGACCGCGAGAACGTCTGGTGGGCGCCGGTGCAGAGCTGCGACGAGATCGCCGATGACCCGCAGGTGCGCGCCACGGGTGCGATCGTTCCCTTCGAGGCCGCGCTTGGCCGACCCGAGCAGCTGGCGTCACCCGTCGATTTCCTCGGCACCCCTTGCACGGTGGCGCGCCAGTCGCCCGAGGCCGGCCAGCACACCGAGGAGGTGCTGTGCGAGCTCGGCTACGACTGGGAGCGTATCGGCGCGCTGAAGGAGGCGGGCGTCATTCCCTAGCGCCCGCGGGCTACAGCCGATCCCTCCGGAGGGGCACCGGGGCATCGAACGGCTCGCGGCTCACGCCCCCGGCCACGCGCCCGAGCGCGGCTGGAGACCCGCGCCGACTGACGGCTCGGCGCCTTGCCCGCGCGAGTCGGAGGTCATGTTGCATAAACCCATACCTCACGATATGGGTTTATGCATGAGGACGACGGTCGAATTGAACGACGACCTTCTGCGGCGCGCCAAGCGTCGCGCGGCAGACGACAAGACGACGCTGAGACAGGTGCTCGAAGAGGCCCTGCGGGGTCACCTCGCGCGACGGCGCCCCGAGCGCGGCGCTGCCTTCGTGCTCGACTGGCGGACCGAGCGCGGCACCCTGCAGCCCGGAGTGTCACTCGAGGACCGTAACGCCCTCTTCGATCTGATGGACCGGCCGCGGTGATCGCGCTCGATACGAACATTCTGGTCTACGCGCGGCGCGAGGAGACTCCCCACCACCGCGAAGCGGCGGCGTTGCTCCGCGAGCTGGCCGAGGGAGCCACTGCGTGGGCGCTGCTCTGGCCCTGCATCTACGAGTTCGTGCGGGTGGTTACGCACCCCCGCGTCTTTGCTCCACCGAGTCCGCTCGAGGCGGTGTTGACGAACCTCGACGGTCTCTTCGCCTCGCCAAGCGTGCATATTTTCGGCGAAGGGTCGCGACACCCCGACCACTTCCGGCGCATGCTCAGCGATGGCGATGGTCGGGGCAACCTCGCCCACGACGCGCACATCGCCGCCCTGATCGTCGAGCATGGGATCAACGAACTGCTCACGCTCGATCGCGATTTTGCCCGCTTTCCAGCCGTCCGTGCCCGGAATCCGTTCCGGCCCGGACGCGGGCTGGACTAGCTTCCCGGCGCCGGGAGGTCGCTGCGACCGGCGGTGCCCCAGAAGGAGGCCGTCAGAATGGGCGGTGACTTGCCGTCCCGCGGGCAGACCTCCTCGAAGGTGCGGCTGTAGCCGGTGCGACGGATGCGCCACTCGCCCTTTAACTTGACGTACTCGTCGTCGTAGAACGCCGCGCCCTGGATCGTGATGTTGCGCTCGGTGTCGATGACCCGGTCCTCGAGCGCCCAGATGCCCGTCGCCGTCGTCGCCGAGGTCAGGCGGATTTCGGGTTGATGCACGCGATGGCTCGAGAGAAAACTCGTTCGACCCATCGCCTTGCGAAAGAACTCGAGAATCGCATCCGGCCCGCTGAAAGCATACTTGCCGCCGCTGTAGGCCGCCTCGGCATCCGCGCTGAAGAGTGCCTCCATCTCGTCCCAGCCCTTCTGGTCGAGGAGCCGCATGTAGCGATACTTGAGCTGCTTGATCAGTTCGATCTCGACCAGATCTGCTGGTGTCACGTCACGTCCTCCGCGCTGAAGAAGCCCTGGCCCGGGCAGGATGGCACGCCTTCCCCGCCATGTTCCAACCGCGCAGCGCGCGACGGCGGGTGCGGGCCGCCCCAGAGCGCATCCGCTGGCTGCCACAAGACCAAAGACCTGGGCTCGAGCGTCGGCGAAGAGGCCATCCTTCAGCGACCGGCGTTGCCGACCTGAGTTCGTGCGCTGCGTTGAGGCTCGAGCCGCGCCAAGGAGACCGTCCTCCAGCGACGGGCGTTGCCGACCTGAGTTCGTAGGCTGCGCCGGGGCTCAAGCGTCGCCGAGGAGACCGTCCTTCAGCGACTGGTTGGGGGGATTCGGACCGAGCCAGATCGAGAGCAGCGCCCGCATGAAGTCGGCGCCGGCGATGGTGGCCTTGGCCTTGCCGTCGACGATCACGGCCGTGCCCTGGCCCGGTCGGTAGTCGAGCGCGACCACGTCGCCCGCGTCGAGCGGCTGGTCGAAGCACCCCTCGAACGTCCGCACCCGATCGACGAGCGCGGGGTCGCCCGCCGCCTCGGCCAGACTCTCGCGCATGGCCGTGCGCATCTCGTCGCCGCTGACCGCGCGCTGGAACTTCATGACGATTTCCTTGGCCACGTCACTGGCGATCGCCTGCTCGGCATCGGTTGTCTTCTCGGGCAGGTAGAGTGCTGCGACATAGATCTTGACGAAGATGTAGGCGATGCGCTGACCCAGGCCGTTGAGGACCAGCGGTTTGTCATCGAGCGTCGCCGAATCCGGGAAGCTCACGCCATCGAGTTCGGCCGCCCGCGCCGGAACGGCCGCCAGCAGGGCCGCGAACAGGAGGGCGAGCGCCACGGCTCGCCTCCCGTCGCCGATCCGGAAACGGGCACGGCGACGGTCGCAGGAATGCGTCATTCGAGTTCCTCCTCTTTCGTCAGGAGACCGCTGCTGGCGCGGCCTCGAAGCGCTCCGTCACCCGGCGGGCACCGCGAGTCGCGATCTCGGCCGCGACCGCCGCCACGAAGTCGTCGAGTGGCAAAGCACCGAGATCCTTCTGGATGCCGCGCGCCCGAACCGAGACCGTGCCGGCCTCGGCATCGCGCGGCCCGACGATCGCCATGTAGGGCACGCGCTCCTCGGCGGCGTCTCGGATGCGGCCCTGCAGGCGCTCGTCGGAGTCATCGAGCACGGCTCGCACACCCGCCTCGCGCAGCGCCGCATGGACCTGGGCGGCGTACGCCGCACTCCGCTCGGCCACGGGCAGCACCCGCACCTGCTCGGGCGCGAGCCAGGTCGGGAAAGCGCCCGCGAAATGCTCGATCAGCACGCCGCAGAAGCGTTCCATCGAACCAAAGGGCGCGCGGTGGATCATCACCGGCCGATGCTTCTGATTGTCGCGGCCGACGTAGCTCAGATCGAAACGCTCGGGAAGATTATAGTCGACCTGCACGGTGCCGAGCTGCCACTCGCGGCCGATCGCATCGCGCACCACGAAATCGATCTTCGGGCCGTAGAACGCGGCCTCGCCCGGCTCCTCGGTGAAGGGCACGCCCAGCGTGCGGGCCGCGGCCCGGCAGGCCTCCTCGGCCTTGTCCCAGACGTCAGCCGAGCCCGTGTACTTGCCCGAGTCGAGGTCGCGCAGGCCGACGCGGACGCGGTAGCTGTCGAGTCCGAGCGTGCCGAGCACCGTGCGGACCAGTCCGAGGCAGCCGCGAATCTCGTCCGCGACCTGGTCCTCGCTGCAGAAGAGGTGGGCGTCGTCCTGCGTGAAGCCCCGCACCCGCACCATGCCGTTGAGTTCGCCCGACTGCTCCCAGCGGTAGACGGTGCCGAACTCGGCCAGTCGCACCGGCAGATCGCGGTAGGAGTGCGGCCGGCTGGCGAAAATCCGGATGTGATGCGGGCAGTTCATCGGCTTGAGCAGGTAGCCATCGACCTCGCCTGTGGTGAGGCGTCGGGTCAGCTCGGCACAGCTCGCGCCCTCCTCGGCAAGCGCCTCGGTGGTCTCGCGCTCGACCAGCGGCGGGTACTGTGAATCGATGTAGTACGGATAGTGGCCGCTCTGGCGGTAGAGCCCGAGCTTGCCGATATGCGGAGTGAACACCTGCTTGTAGCCCTGGCGGGTGAGTTCCGTCGAGATAAAGCTCTGAAGTTCCTGGCGCAGGATCGAGCCCTCGGGCGTCCACAGCACGAGGCCCTGGCCGACCAGCTCGTCGATCACAAACAGACGCTGGCGCTGGCCGATCACGCGATGATCACGCCGGCGCGCTTCGTCGAGCCGCTCGAGGTGGCTCGCCAGATCTTCCTTGCGAAAGAAGGCCGTACCGTAGACGCGCAGCAAGCGGTCCGAATCGGCGTCACCGTGCCAGTAGCTGCTGGCGAGGGACATCAGCTTGAAGGCGCCAATCCGGCCAGTGCTGGGGAGGTGCGGTCCGCCGCACAGGTCCTCGAAGTCCCGGCCCGGCTCACCGGTGGCGTAGAACGAGAGCGTGACCTGCGGCGCATCAGGGGCCTCGGCCTCGCGCGCGTCATGACGATGGCCCGAGAGCGCACGCTCGGCGTTGTCGATCTTGTACTTGTTACGCTCGGCGCGAACGCGAGCCAGGCCGGCTTCGGCATCGAGTTCGACGCGCCGGAAAGGGCGGTCGGCCGCGATCACCCCGGCCATCTCCTGCTCGATCGCCGCGAACTCGTTCGACGAGAGGGCCAGTCCCTCGGGCAGACGCAGGTCGTAGAAAAAACCATTCTCGACCGGAGGGCCATAGACCAGCTCGACCCCGGGAACGAGCTTGATGATCGCCTCGGCCATGACGTGCGCCGCCGAGTGGCGCAGGAGCCAAATGGCGTCGGGATCGAGCTCGCCCGAGCGCTTCTTCTCCGTCACGAGCTCGAGCCGGCAGTCGGCTTCGAGCCGCGTCGACAGGTCGCGCAAACGGCCGTCGACGCGACACCCGAGTGCCGCCTTGGCCAGCCCGGCACCAATCGACGCCGCGACCTCGGCTGCTGTCACCGGCCCGGGGAAGGTCTTCACCGAGCCGTCGGGTAGCGTGATTTCCGGCATGATCCCGTGCGCCGGCTAGCAGAGAGCGGAGGGCGTTGCAGTCGACATCGCCACGGCAGCGCCGCACCCGCCCCGGCCGCCTGGTTCAAGCGGGCTCATCGATCACCGGGTTCTCGAGCGCGCCAAGACTGCTGATCTCGACCCGGACGACGTCACCGCAGGCAAGCGACTCGGGCGGCTCGCGGCCCGCACCCACACCCGGCGGCGTGCCGGTGAAGATCACGTCGCCGGGCCGGAGCGTGAAGGCCGCCGAGAGATACTCGATGATCTGGGCCGTGCTGAAGATCATGTGACGCGTGTTCGAGTCCTGCTTGACCACGCCCTTGACCAGCGTGCGAATCTCGAGACTCTGCGGGTCGGGCACCTCATCGCGCGTGACCAGGACCGGTCCGAGCGGGCCAAAGGTGTCGAAACCCTTGCCCATCATCAGGGTCGGGGAATGGAGCTGCCAATCGCGTGCCGTCACGTCGTTGCCGATCGTGTAGCCGGCCACGAAATCGAGCGCGTCGGCGGCGGCCACGTGACGGGCCGGACGCCCGATCACCGCACAGAGCTCGCCCTCCCAGTCGACGAACTGACTCACCCGGGGCCGTACGATCGGCGCGCCGGTGCCGATGATGCAGCTCGCAACCTTGGCAAAGATCCTGGGCCGCACCGGCAGCTCGCGCCCCATCTCGGCGGCGTGGTCTCGGTAGTTGACCGCCACCGCGAGCACGCTGCGCGGCGCCGGCACAGGTGCCAGCCATTCAAGTCCGGGCTCATCCCTGGCGACCAGTACTCCCGCCGCCTGGGCGCGTTCGCGATCGCGCAGCACCAGATCGGAGCCGAATGCCAGCGCATGGCGCGCCGCGACCAGCGCGGCCTCGCCACCTTCGAGAAAGGCGACCATCTCGGGGGGCAACTCGGCCGCCGCACGGGCCCGCGCCCGGCTCTCGCCCCGCTCGGCAAGGCGCAACTCGCAGGTACGGTTCAAGTCGAGCAACGTCTCCGGGGCACTCTGCCCGACCAGCCGTTGCTCGCCGCGCAAGCGAATCGTGAGGAGCCTCATGCCGGCGTCCTCTGCGCACGGCGGCACCGTCGCGGCTGCTCGCCGCGTAGGCGAATCGTGAGGAGCCTCATGCCTCCTCCCGGCCGTGCCGCCGCCCGGCGTCGCCTCGCGTCAAACCTGGAGCACGTGTCAAATATTTGGGGTGACTCGTGCTTCGGCGCCACCGCCCGCCCCTGAACGAGCATCGACCACAGCCCCCCAGTCCCGCGCTCAACTCCGATGCGTGCCCCAGGCGTCCCAGTGTACGAGTTGACTCGCCGGGAGCCGACGCGCGGGCTTGAAGTCACTGCCTGTGAAGTGCGCGACCGGGAAGAGTGCCGCCTGCGTGACCGTCTCGGGAATGCCGAGCGCCGCCGCCGCTTCCTTCTCGTGGAGCAGATGCAATGTGGTCCAGGCCGTGCCGAGGCCGCGCGCGCGCAGCGCCAGCATGAACGACCATGCCGCGGGCAGGATTGAACCGTAGATTGACGCCTGGAAGGCCGCGCCGGCGGTCTCGACCCGCCCCTCGATGCAGGGGATCACGAAGACCGGGGCCTCGTGCATATGCTCGGCCAGGTATACCGCCGAATCGACCACCCGCGACTGCTGCGCCGCGCGCGGATCGTCCGTCGCGTAGGCCGGCCGCATCCCCGCGTTGGTGGCGTAGAGCTCGAACGCCTTGCGGTAGAGATCGGCGATGGCCCGGCGCCGACCGGCGTCGGTCACCACCACAAACGACCAACCCTGCATATTCGAGCCCGTCGGCGCCTGCATCGCGATCTCGAGACAGCGCATGACGACCTTCGGATCGACCGGCTTGGTGAAATCGAGCCGCTTGCGCACCGACCGGGTGGTGGTGAGCAGATGATCGACGGTAGCGAGATCCATCGCGATGCCTCCTGGTTTGGGGCCGGCGTGTGCGGGCCAAGGACGCGGCGAGCTTTCCATGCGATGGAGACATTGCAAGCCGCACGCGCACAGCAGCAGGGGAGCGCGGCAGGGCTAGAGGCCGAAGAAGCCCGGCCGCGGAGTCGCGGTGCCGAAGGTCTCATCACTAAGCGGCGCCCCGACCGCGGCTAGGGCGCTGCGGTGATTCGCCGGCGCGCTCCGCATGCAGCAATCCTCGAAGGGCCGCAGTCGGACAAAGGCCGGCAGCCCGAGCACCCGCTCGACGTGCGCCGCGCAGAGGGGCCAGCGCCCGACGTCGATGGTGAAGCCGGCCAGGGCCGCGGTGCGAAAGAACGCGGCGATCGAGATGTCGGCGATCGAGAGTTCGCCGCACAGGAAGCCCGCCGCCGGGGCCTGCGTCTCGAGGTAATCGAGAACAGCCGGGACATCGTCACGCAAGATGCGTTCGACACGCGCGGTGTCGGTGGACCTCCCCCAGACGAAGGGCTTGATCGCCCGCTCGTTGAAGAGCCCCCAGACGAAGACATCGCCAAGCCGGCTGTCGGCATACTCCTCGAGCCAGCGCGCCCCCGCCCGGACGGCGATGTCGGCCGGGTAGAGCGCGGGTTTTGGGTAGCGGTCCTCGAGGTACTGGCAGATGACGGACGAATCCGAGAGCGTCACCCGATCGTCGAGCAGGACGGGCACCCGCCGCAGCGGGCTCAGCGCGGAGAAGCGCTCGTCACCCAGGAAGGGCACGATCGGATCAATCACATAGGCGACACCCTTGAGGTCGAGCATCACCAGAACCTTGCGGACGTAGGGCGAGAGAGTGCTGCCGACGATGCAGACGGGCTCGGTCACGGCGCCGCGTGCCGATCTTCAGGCCGCCCGGCGGGACGGGTGCACGCCGAGCTGGGTGATGAGCAGTGCTGCGCCGGTCATGGTCATCCCCTTGAGGAAGAACGAGAGCTGGATGGCCCGCAAGCGCGCATCCGTCTCGGTCGCGATCCCCGTGCCGTGCACGGTGAGCGTGACGGGCACGAGGAAGAGCACGAGCAGCCATGCGCCGAGCCGCGGCCGGCGGTTGAGCAACACCATCCCTGCCCCGGCCAACTCGACCACACCCGAGATCAGCACCCAGAAGGTCCGCCCCGGAATCACCTCGGGCATCAGCGCCACGTAGCCGGCGATGTCGGTGAAATGGGTGATTCCCGAGAGGAAGAAGATGAGAGTGAAGAGAATGCGCCCGGTGACACCGATGGCCGTGTGTTCGAGGCGAAGATCGTCGCTGCGGTCGATGTCGGTCATGAGGCCCTCCCGGTTGCGCAGCTAGCCAGAAGAGTCTCGGCAACGCGACCGGACCGGCCCACCAGAGCCGCAAGTTCGCCCACTTCAGGCCGGGCTCGCGGCGGCAGCGCGGGCGCTACGACCTCGACCCGCCGGCGGGCCTCCGCGCCCTCGCCCCGCCCGTGCAAGGTCGCGGGCGTGAGATCTGCTGGGCCGGCGCTGCCGCTTCCCCCACTGGGAACTTCGCCCCGCCCGTGGAAGGCCGCGGGCGTGCGACCCGAGGCGCCCTGGAACGCCAGCGAAATCGCACCGGCGAGCGCGATCTCCGCGGGCGCGGCCACGACCGGGGGCCCCTTGACTGAGGGGGCCTCATTGATGAGAATCCCTCAGTCACTGGACAGGCGAGTCCAGCAGGAGGTTTCATGGCCAACGATCCGGCGTACCGCACCGCGTCACGGGACAATTTCCCCGCGATGATCGAGATCCCGCGCTACTTCCAGCGCTCGAGCGATTTCGAGGAGATCATCGCCCGCACCGAAGAACACTTCTGGAATCCCGAGGATCCCGACTACATCGACCTGAAGTCGGCGCGGCCGAAAGACCTCGACGTCCTGCCCGAAGATTTCATCGTCGAGGCCAACACCGCCGTCTGGGACCGGCTCGACGGCGGCCAGCGCCGCCAGTTCGTCGACGATGTGTCGTGCTGGTTCATCTCGAACCTGCTGCACGGCGAGCAGGGGGCGCTCAGCCTGTCGGCGAGCCTCTGCGAAATCTTCCTCGACCCCGGTGCGCAGGAATACGCCGCCAACCAGGTGCGCGAGGAGGCCCGCCACGTCCACGCCTTCACGCTCTACATGAAATCGCGCTTCGATGGCAACGTCTTCCCGGTCGGCGACACGATCCGCGACCTGCTCTGCGACATCGTCTCGAGCGAGCAGGTCTACAAGAAGATCATCGGCATGCAGATGTTGATCGAGGGCCTGGCCATGGGCTCCTTCACCTCGCTTTATTCGCGCTCCCTCGACCCCACCCTGCGCCGCCTCTGTCAGCTCATCATGACCGACGAGGCTTTCCATCACCGCTTCGGCAAGATCTGGGCGCATAGCGTGCTGCCCGATCTCAACGCCGAGGAGCACGCCCGCGTCGAGGACTGGGCGCTCGAATGCTTCCAGCGCCTGCTCTTCAATCTGGTCAATGCGCAACAGAAGCGACTGATCTACCCGCGCTACGGCCTCGAGTGGGAGTGGGTGCGCGACGCCATCGCCGAAGCTTTCAACGACGGCGACCGCCGCCGCCTGATGAAGCAGTCGACCAACGTCTTCCGCACGTTGATCAAGACCCTCGACCAGGCCGGCATCATCACCGAGCGCACCCGCGCGCAGTACGGCGCGTGGGTCGACATGGACGATCTCCGCCGCGAGGGCGACCGACTCGCCGGGGATGATATCGCCGACGAGGGCATCGAGGACCTGCGCCAGATCAACGCCACCAAGCGCAAAATCGTCCACAAGCTGGTCTCCTAGGCCCGGAGAGACCCGCGGTGAGAAAGACCGGGCGGATGCGGCCGGCGACAGCAAAGGGATCGTCCGAAGCGGGGCGAGCCCGAGCCTTGCGCCCGGCGGCGCTGCCGCTCGTCCGCGACCTCGATGCGGCACCCGCAGCACTACCGGGCGTCGAGGCCGGCCCGATTCGGGGCTCGGGAGGGGCGGCAGACGGCCGCCGCTCGCGGCAGCGCAACGCCACGCGAACCCGCCTGGCGCGAGCTGCGCTCGAGGTCTTCCGCCAGCGCGGCTACGACGGCGCGACCACCGCCGAGATGGCACGCGTCGCCGACGTCGCCGCCGGAACTTTCTATTTGCACTTCCGTGACAAGCGCGACGCCTACGAAGCGATCGCGCGCGACACCTCACGCGAGCTGCTGACCCGCTGGCGCGCAGATCTCTCCTCCGACCGCGAGCTGCGCGGCTCCATCGAGCGGGCGCTCCGGCTCGCCGTGGACATCTGGCGCTCCGACCTCGACCGGGCGCGACTCCTGGTCGAGGGCGGCCCGGCACTGGGGGGTGCGGCACATTTTGTCCTTGTCGACGAGGTCGCGCGAAGCCTGGCCGAGCTCCGACACTCCGCCGTGCCCGCGGCCGGCGATCGCGGCCGGGCGCTCCTCCTCGTCGCCACCGGCATCGAAATGGGCCGCGTGCTGGCACGCCGACCCGCGGCCGAGGACGAGCTGGAAGCGCTGATCGGGGCCACGCTCGCGGCGTTCTGAATCACACAGCCACGCCACTCTCCCGACGTCAGCAGAAGAGATCAGCCGCCACCACCTCGACGAGGCGGCGGGGTCCCCGCCTTCGCCAGCCGGCTCGCGTCAGCGGAAGAGGTAGGCCGCCACCATCTCGGCCGTGGTCCGCGCGGTGGCGTCGATCGTCGCCTCGTCCTCGCTCAGCAACGCCTGCGTCGCGTTCCACTGCACGGCGTTCAGCAGCACGAAAGGCGCGTGCTCACGGTCGATCTTGCGCAGCATTCCCTGCGCGTCGAGCGCGTCGATGAAACCCTCGATCGCAAGCCGCGTCCGCGTGCGGATCTCCTCGTAGAGCGCACGAAAGGTCTCGTCCTTGAAGTAGCGCTCCCAGAGGATGCGCTGCAGACCGGGCGAGGTGTGGTGGATATGAAAGACGGCATCGATCAAGTCGCGAACCACCCGCCGCGGATCGCTCTGGTCCACGCGCGCTGCGGCAAGACGCTCGACCACCATCCGGCCGACCACGGCCACCGTCCGGTCGAGAAGCTCGATCAGTATTTCGCGCTTGTCGCGGAAGTAGCCGTAAAGCGTCCCGACGCCGATTCCGGCCCGGCCGGCGATCATCGCCGTCGTGGTCTCGTCAAAGCCCGTGCTCTCGAAGCACTCGACGGCGGCGGTCAGGATCTTCTCGCGGGTACGCAGCGCCCGGGCCTGCGTCGGCACCCGCACCGCCCGACCTCTGCGCTTGGGCGAGACATCACCCAAGGCTCGGGCCGGCTGGGCCAGGCCCGCCAGGCGCCCCGCGCCGCGCCCGGTCAGCCCGGGGAGGCCCGCGCCGGTCGCGGCGGCTCCGGTCCCCGCAGCGTGCCCGGTCGGTCCCCGGAGGCCCGCGCCGCTCTTCTCGGATCGTCCCGGCACCTCGGGCCAGCTATCACGCCGGCAGGCGGAATAAAACCGAAACCGACGTCGTATTCGTTGCCTGGGGCGAACGCTTTCGTCATACTCCGAGCCTCGATCCTTCGGGTGGCCTGCCGCGACCGCAAGCAGTGGCCCCCCTCCGGACGAGTTCGCGATTCGCAATCTCAACGGAGGCTCTCGATGCAGGCGACCGCAGGCGCAGCAGACCGCACCAATCAGCTCGATGTCCTCGAGCAATCCATGGACACCGTACTGGCCTCGTACGACACCAATTTCGTCTGGGACTACACCAGCACCAAGGATGGTCTGCACGACCTCTACGAGAAGGCCAAGCGCGAGCAGTGGAACGCGACGACCCAGTTACCCTGGGAGACGCAGGTCGATCCCGAGAGCGAGATCCTGCCGGAGGGTCTGAACCCGCTCAACGACTTCGCGCCCTTTCACAAGCTCAATGCCCGCGAGCGGGCCCGTCTGCGCCACGCCCAGATCGCGATGCAGCTCTCGCAGTTCATGCACGGCGAGCAGGGTGCACTGGTCATCGCCTCCCAGCTCGTCGGCGGCGTGCCGTGGATGGACGCCAAGTACTACGCCGGCTCGCAGACCATGGACGAAGCACGGCACGTCGAGGTCTTCTCGCGCTACCTGCGCGAGAAGCTCGAGTGGCAGTGGCCCATCAATCCCAGCCTCCGTGAACTACTTGACGCGACCGCCTGCGACTCGCGCTGGGACTTCAAGTATCTCGGCATGCAGATCCTGATCGAAGGGCTCGCCATGGCCGCCTTCGGAAACCTGTTCGTACTCTGTCAGGAGCCCCTGCTGAAGGAGTTGCTGAAGTACGTCATGCGCGACGAAGCGCGGCACGTCGCCTTCGGCGTGCTCTCGCTGCGCGACCACTACCGCGACATGCCCGCCAACGAGCTCGCCGACCGCGAGGATTTCGTGATCTACGCCTCACGTCTGATGCGCGACCGGCTGGTCGGCGGCCAGATCGCCGACGCCATGGGCTGGGACGCCAAGGCTCTCCAGGAGACCGTGCTCGCCTCGGCCACCGGCCGGCTCTTCCGCGGCATGCTCTTCCAGCGCATCGTCCCGAATCTGAAGAAGCTCGGCCTGCTGACGCCCAAGGTGCGGCGTGCCTTCGAGGAACTCGACATCCTGAAGTTCGAGGACGTCGATGTCGACTCGCTCGATCGCGAGCTCGGCTTCGCCTGAGTAAGCGTTCATTTATCCCCGCTTGCCGGCGCAAGAGGGGGCGGGGGTGATGGGCATCGCGCTTCCGGGATTCCTGCACCGACTCTGAGGCACGGCCCGCGGGCGTCAGACGCTTCGGCCCCGACACGGCGGCAGGTCGAGGGAACACGCCCCTCGCGGGTTGTGAGATTCCCGTAGAAGGCGACCCGCCCTCTCCGACACAGCGGCAGGTCGAGGAAAGACCCCCCTCGGGCCGCCAGCAGAAGCGTCCCGCGGGCGTCGCTTCGGCTTGCGACTTCGAGCTGCCTCAGACCCGCGCTTCCTCACGCGCGTAACGCCGGGCCGCGCCGCGGACCTCGGCGGCGACGTAGGCTCGCAGCTCGGGCGGCGCGACCACCTCGACATCCTGGCCGTACGAGAGGATCCACCAGGCGAGTTCCTGCCAGCCCCGCGTCCGCAGCTTGAGCACCGCGTCTCCGCCGCGCGTCCGCTCGAAGATCTGGCGCGGATCGATGCGTCGCTCGGCCATCTGCTCGGCGGCCCGCCCGCGCAGCTTGAGCACGACCTCGCTCTCTGGCCCCTCCCAGATTCCGAAGACGCCGCGCGTGAGCGCGGCCGGGTCGTAGTCGCGGGGCAGACTGAATTCACTGCCTGTCCGCTCGCAGTTCTCGATCCGATCGAGGGCGAGATAGATCGGCTTGCGGTGGCGGTTGGACTCGCCGAGCAGGTAGAGCGCATCGCGATAGAGCAGCAGGGTGTAGGGCTTGAAGAGGTGGCGCGTCACGGGCTTGCCCGGCTTGCGATAGCGGATCGCGAGCTCCTTGCGCCGCACCACGGCGGAGAGCGCCTTGTCGAAAACCTCGCCGTGCTTCGAGTAGTCCTTGGGCGCGAAGGGTACGTAGACGAAGCGCCGCTCGAGGTGGTCGAGCGCACGCCGGGTGTCGGCCGGCAGCTTCTTGAGATGCCGCTCCCAGAGCTGCTCGACATTCTCATCGAGGAGCCCCGTGCGCAGGGCTCGCAGCGAAGCGTTGGAGAAGAACATCGCCGCAGCCTCGAAGAGGTTGGCGTCGCCACCGACCTCCTCTCGCGCGAGCCGGAGTCGTCGCCGGTCGCCCTGCCCGCTGATCTGCAGAAGGGGCTCACCGCGATCGTCGAAGAACGCCTGCTGCAAGACCGTGGTGTAGCGGCGGACGGTCTTGGTCGAGATCTCGAGTTCCGTGGCCAGCGCGCCCTGCTCTCGCCCTTGCGGTGCCTGCAGGAGTGCGACGAACATGCGGACCAGACGGTCTCCCGATTCATACGTCGGCTGGCGTGACCCCGCGGTGACGGGGCGCCGGCCGCCGCGACCGCGCGCCTGGGGCGCACCACGTCTCGCCTTGCTGCTCGCACCGCTCCCGCTCACACGTCCCGTGTTCTCTCGCGCCATGGCCGCAGGTTGTCCCACGAATCGCGGCCATCCACAAACACAAACTCAGGGTCGGCGAGAAGAACGGGCGGGCGGCGCGGCCAAGGCCTGGCCAGACGTTGCCGGCCCCCGTGCCCGAGCGCGTCGCCATAGCGGTGGGTGCCCTGCGCGAGGCGTCCGCCGACAGCCGCGTGACGCGCTGGGTCGCGCGCGCGTCACCGTGCAGGTCAGAGTCGAGCGCGCGCACATCGCCGAGCCGTTGTCCGGCGGCGCCTACCAGAGCGCGTCGCTGTGCAGATCGGTGCCCACTCGGGTCGGGAGCCAGGGCGCGGCGAAGCTCACCCGCCCGAGGCCGCTCACGTCGAGTTCCCGCGCCCATTCACGGAAGATCTCCCAGCAATCGGCCGCCGCCGCATCGAGGAAGAAGAGGTGCATGTCGAGCCGGTCCGGGTTCTCGACCTTCGGGATGTCCATGGGGGCGTTGCCCTGCTCGCGCGGTGACCACACCGAGGCGTTGGCGACCGGCGTGCCCCTGATCCAACGCGGCCAGCGCTCGGCGTGCCACGCATCCAGGCGCGACTGCTCGACGCCGTTGCCGCGCTCGACGGTCGCCACCACGAAACCCGCGAAACCGTGGTCGAGCGCCAGCGCCAGCGGCACCGGATCCGCGTCGCGGTAGAGCACATGGTCGAGATCGTAGAGCAGCGTGTGGATGTGGCTGCGCTCGGCGAAGCCGCGGCCCTGCTCATAGAGCCGGTGCGCCTGACCGTTGCTCCATCCGCGCCACTCGTCGAAATGGTCCTCGAGGATCCAGTAGAGCGCAACATACGAACCACGCCGGACATCCGGGCGCGCGATCGGACTGTCCGCGGGGAAGCGTAGATCCTTGAGCGGTCGCGTCGCGACGAAGCGCCCTCCCGAGAACAGCCACGGGTTGATCAGACAACCGGCGTAGAAGTGGTCGCGTTCGTACCAGCGGTTGTACGCTCTCTCGTGGCCGCGATGCGGCTCGACCATCGTCAGCAACATGTGGCCGACCCGCACCGGGAAATCGTTGCTCGCCGTCATTCCGTCTCCTCAGCGCAGCTCGAGTCCGCGCAGCGAGCCCTCGGCCCGCCAGGCTTCGAGCAGATTGAAGTAGGCCACCGGTCCCGCGCCGTAGAAACCGTCCTGATTCCTGCGCTCTCCGGGCTTGCCCTCGTTGTTGGAGTAGCCCGGCGTGCAGTCCTCGAGAAACTGCTGCGTCATGCCCGCGAGTGAGATGATCGTCGCGACCCACTCGGCCTCGGCCTCGGGTGATACTTCGACCGTACGCGCGCCGCGATCGCGCGCCGCACCCAGGATGTGCGCGATGTGGCGCGCCTGCTCATCGAGCAGATGCGGCACGTTGACAGCGAAACCGGCTTGCTGCGGGCCGAGCACGAAGCAATTCGGGAAACCCCGGCTCTGCATCCCGTGCAACGTCCGGATGCCCTCGGCCCAGTGCTGTGTCAGCGTGCGGCCATCGCGACCCGTGAGCTCGTAGCCCGCGCGCCGCGCGTACGACGTCCCGACCTCGAACCCCGTCGCGAAGACCAAGCAGTCGAGTTCGACTTCAATCCCGCCGGCGACCACGCCATGCTCGGTGATCCGCTCCACGCCATGTCCGTCGGTATCGATCAGCGTCACGTTGGGCCGGTTGAAGGTGTCGAGGTACTCGTCGTGAAAGCAGGGACGCTTGCAGAACTGGCGGTACCAGGGCTTCAGGGCCGCGGCCGTCCCGGGGTCGGTGACCAGCGTGTCGACCCGCGCCCGGATCTGTTCCATCTTTTCGAAATCGGCCAGCTCCAGCGTCCGCATGACGTCGTGGCCACCGTCACCGCCGACGTCGCGCATCCGGAGGAAGAGCTTGCGGATGATGTCGGTCCAGCCATCGGCGACCAGATCTTCATCTTGAAATCCGCCCGAGACCAGGGTGTTGAAATTTTCCATGCGCCGACGCTGCCAGCCCGGCTCGAGACCCTGCGCCCATTCGGGATCGGTGGCACGGTTGGCCCGCACATCGACGGACGACGGCGTGCGCTGGAAGACAAAGAGCTGCTCGGCCCAGGCCCCGAGGTGGGGCCCGCACTGCACGGCGGTGGCACCGGTG
>SXLG01000073.1 GCA_005777805.1 Pseudomonadota bacterium | reverse complement strand
GCCCTGGCGCATGCCTTGAGTGGGGTCGTGACTTTCCCAGAAGATCGCCAGCAGCTCGGCGTAGGTTACACACTTCGGGTCGAACAGGACAAGCACTGCTTCAGTGTGGCCGGTGCGGCCGCTGCAAACCTCCGCGTAGGTGGGGTTGGGCGTGTGGCCGGCGGTGTAGCCGGCCGCGGTCGAGTGCACGCCGGGCGTCTGCCAGAAGCGGCGCTCGGCGCCCCAGAAGCAGCCCAGCGCGAAGACCGCGCGCTCGAAGCCGGAGAACTCGCCACGCAGCGGCGTGCCCAGCACGTCGTGGCGCGCGGCGACCGGCATTTCGTTGCCACGCCCCGGTAGCGCGGTCTCGGGCGTCGGCAGATGGGCTTTGTCGCGCCAGTGGGCCATCGGAGCACGACCTCGATATCGCCCGCTAGGCGTCGGCCGGCTGCAGGGCGTCGAGCCGCTCGACGGCCGCGAGGTATTGCTCCTGCAGCCGCAGCATCAAGTCGCGTACCGATTCTGTGCGGTCGATCATGCCCACCACCTGGCCGATCGGGTTGAAGGCGACCGGCTGTGCCTTGTCGGCATAGCGGTGGGTGCGCGCCACGGTGTCCATCGTGACCATGCCCTGGAGCGGCATGCCGAGCGGCTTGGGCGCGTCGGGCTGCTCCCAGGCGTCGGTCCACTCGTTGCGCAACATGCGGCAGGGCTTGCCGGTGAACGAGCGCGAGCGCACCGTGTCCTTGCTGCTGGCGGCGAAGTAGGACTCGCGCTGCGCCTGCGGCGCCTCGGCCTCCTCGACCGCGAGCCAGAGCGAGCCGGCCCACACGCCGGCGCAGCCCAGCGCGAGCGCGGCTGCGATCTGGCGGCCGGTGGCGATGCCGCCCGCCGCCAGCACGGGGATCGGCGCGACCGCGTCCACCACCTGGGGCCAGAGCACGACCGAGCCGATCTCGCCGGTATGGCCGCCGCCCTCGGTGCCCTGCGCGATCACGAAATCGAGTCCAGCTTCCTTGTGCTTGCGAGCCTGCTGCGGGCTGCCGCAGAGAGCCCCGATGAGGCGGCCGCTCTGTTGCACCCGGCCGATGACGTCTTCGGGCGGCGTGCCGAGTGCGTTGGCGATCGCCCGCACCTTGGGGTGCGCGAGCGCCACGTCGATCTGCGGATTGGCGGTCGCCGCGGTCCAACCGATCAGCTCGCGCGCCTTCGAGTCCTCGGGCAGCTCGGGCACGCCGTGGTCACGCAGCAGTTTGGCGGCGAAGTCGCGGTGCTCTTGCGGCACCAGCGCGCGCAGATGTTCTTCGAGCTTGGCCGGGTCGACCTCGCCCATGCCCTCGTATTTTCCGGGGATGACGATGTCGACGCCGTAGGTGTGGTTGCCGACGTGTTCGTCGATCCAGCGGCACTCGACCTCGAGTTGCTCGGGTGTGAAGCCGACGGCTCCGAGCACCCCGAACCCGCCGGCGCGGCTCTCGGCGGCGACGACGTCGCGACAATGGCTGAACGCGAAGATAGGAACCTCGATGCCGAGGCGGTCACAGATCGGTGTATGCATGGCGTGCTTCTCCCAAGCCCGCGCTTAGCACCGCAGCGCGACCCGGCCACACTGCCCAGCGGCGCCGCATCCGGTGCCTCGGCTGCTCACCCGACGGGCGCCCCCAGCGGATGCTGGAGGCACCCGAGTGGCGCTACGCGCCGGGAGGCTGGGCGCGGCGCGTAGCGAGCCTGTCGATCCGAACGGGCCAGGATCCCGGTCTGCTGGGCGAGAAGTCGTCGCGGGTCGCGGGCTGGGTCGCAGCGGGAGCGCTCGATGGGCCAGGGCAGGACGTCGCGCCACGCGCACTCAGCGTGAGGAGTACGAGCAAGGCAAGCAATGCGATCACCATCGCGACTGCGGCGATCTGCTGGGCGCCAGCGGGTCTGTCGGGTGCGCGACGCATGATCGACACTCCTGGTCGACCGCACCCTGCGGGAGCGGGTCGACCTCGGCTGCCGACGAGCTTAGACCCAACGCCTCCGATCGCGCCTACCCCATATCGGGTATTTTTGTTGAGGTGAATCGATTTCTTTCGACCTCATATCGGCGTCCACCACCCACAGTTTCGCTGCTGGCACTTTGTGTTGGTGGCTTCAGCCGAACCGGGGTGGTGCGGGCAGTGCAATGCCCGGGGTGGCGGTCGCGACGCGCGCGGACAGTCGGGGCCGGGGGAATCGCCATTGACGTGGAGAAGCGGTCAAAATGACACGGGACTCACTCGGCGGAACTCGGGGTGCCGCTGGTCGTGTCCGGCCCGGTGCGCTGGGGCATCCCGGCTGCCCGTGGCTCGCTCGGCGCCGGTCGGGTCATTTCGAAGCGCGCGCGGGCGGCGGCAGTGCGGCTCACTGCCCGAGGAGCGCGCGCAGACCGTCGTGTCGCGGGTGTTTGGCGAGGGCGTCCGCGACCACTCGGCGGCTGTCGGCCGGGCGTCCGATCGAGTCGAGAGCCACCGCGAGCAGCCAGGCGTGGCGCGGTTCGTCCGGCGCCAGCGCGGCCGCGCGCTCGAGTGCGCCCACCGCCTCGTCGCGCCGGCCGAGGCGGACCAACGTGAGGCCGAGGGCTGAGTGCACGTCGGCTGCGTCGGGAATGGCTCGTGCGGCGCGGCGCAGGGTCTCTTCGGCCGCGCCGTCGTCGCCGCGCAGGCGTTGGAGGTCGGCCTGATTCACCCACGCCGGCACGAACCAGGGCGCGAGTTGGATGGCATCCCGGTAGTGACGCTCGGCGGCGGTGAGATCGCCGGTGCGCTGTGCGAGCAGTCCCTCGTTCAGATGCGCGCCGGGATCGTCCGCGTTGTGCCGATGCGCTTCATGCAGCTCGTCGAGCGCGTGCTGGAGCGCTGTGGCGTCAAGCTGGGCGCGCGGCGCATCGACCAGGGCGGTCGCGGCTTCGAGGCGGATGGCGCGCAGCGGATCGGCCAGCAGTGCTGTGCCGAGGCGCAGCCGTTCCGGTGGTGGCAGATTCTCGAGCGCCCGCGCCGCGCCGAGCCGCAGCAGCGGATCGGAGTCGCGCGCAGCCGCTTCGACCGTGCGGGTGGCCTGCGCGCCCGCCTCTGCGGGCAGGAGCGAGAGGGCCGTGGCGCGCGCGATCGCGCTCTCCTCGGGATCGCGCGCCAGAGCAAGCAGCAGAGCCGGGGCATCGGCCGAACCATCGCGCACGGCGGCGAGCACGGCAGGGAAGAGCGGCCGGCGTTCGCCCGGTGGCCCGTGGCGTTCGGCCAGCACGCGCGCGGCCCATGCCGCGTCCCGCCCGGCATGGCAGCCCGTGCAGGGTTCGGGCACGCCGAGTGTCACCGTCAAGTCTGGTCGTGGTACTCGCAGGCCGTGGTCGCGCCGGGCATCGACGCCCATGAAGGTGTGCTCGGGCATATGGCAGTTGACGCAGCGTGCCCCGGGTGAACCGGGCGGGTGGAGATGGTGGGTCGCGACGTCGAAGCGCGCGGGCAGATGGCAGCGCGCGCACAGCGCGTTGCCGTCTGCGCGCAGACGCAGCGAATGCGGTTCATGACAATCCGAGCAAACCACGCCGGCGGCGTGCATGCGGCTCTGCACGAACGATCCCCAGACGTAGACCTCGTCCAGATCCTGTCCGTCAGCCTCGTAGAGCCCTGCTTCGAGGAGAGCCGGGCGGTGCGCGTCGAGGAAGGGGGCCGTGGCAGGATCGGCTACGCCGAAGTTCGCGCGGCGCGAGTGGCACGGGGCGCAGGTCTCGAGCTCGGAGCGGCTCCCCGGAGCCGGTGGCACGTCGAGTCGAGCGATGCCGCGGCCCTCGTCCATCACCCAGCGGCGCACGGCGGCACCGTGTCCGTCGCGGCCCCCGGCATCAGGGGTGGCGCCCGGGATCGCGGTCACGGCCTCGGATCCAGCTCTTGCCGCATTCACGTGTCGCGGAACGGACTGCCGCGCGTGGGCCGTGGCCGCGGCGCCCGGAGCCGGTGGTGCGGTGGCGGAGGGACTCCCGGTGGAGATCTGCGCTTTGCCATCCCGCCGGTTGCCGGCAGTGACGCGGCCCTCATCGGCAGGCGGCGGCACGTTCATCGGCGACGCGGGCACACCGTCGGCAGTGGCGAGGCTCTCCTCCGTGGGCGCTGGAGGGTTCGTCGGCGACACCC
This sequence comes from Pseudomonadota bacterium, assembly GCA_005777805.1. Taxonomy (GTDB): domain Bacteria; phylum Desulfobacterota; class Binatia; order UBA12015; family UBA12015; genus SXLG01. The sequence continues at coordinate 151 of SXLG01000073.1, read as the reverse complement.
GCCCGCTGCGGCCAGTGGCGTTGCTCTCGTGCGGGGCATGGCAGGCGCGGCAACCGACATCGATTTCGTCGAAGCGGGTCCGATAGACGTTGCGCACCGGATCGAAGCCGCGCACCAGTCCGGTCGAGTGGCAATCGGCACACATCGAATT
>SXLG01000072.1 GCA_005777805.1 Pseudomonadota bacterium | reverse complement strand
GCCGTCGTAGCGCGCGAGATTCGACGAAGCTTCCGCCGGTGCGATCAAGTAGTAGGTCGCGACCGCATAGCGGCTATGGGGCAGCGAGACGTCCACCCGGCGGGCGCCGCGGCAGGTGAGCTGTTCAATCGACGCTTCGACGGCACAGCGCACCTCGGCGTTGAGTTCTTCGGGGAAGTACTCGCGCGGTACGCCGATGCGCAGTCCACGCACGTCGCCGCTGAGTGCCGCCTCGTAGTCGGGCACCGGCTCCGACGAGGAGGTCGCGTCGCGCGGGTCGTGTCCGGCGATCACGCCCAGCACCGCGGCGGCATCACGTGCGCTCCGCGTGATCGGGCCGACCTGGTCGAGCGAGGAAGCGTAGGCGATGAGCCCGTAGCGGGAGACGCGGCCATAGGTGGGTTTGAGGCCGCACGTGCCGGTGAAACTCGCCGGCAGTCGGATCGACCCTCCGGTGTCGGTTCCGAGTGCGGCCAAGCATTCGCCCGCTGCGACTGCAGCCGCCGAGCCGCCCGACGAACCCCCCGGCACGCGGCTCGGATCCCAGGGGTTGCGGGTTGGACCGAAGGCCGAGTTCTCGGTCGAGGAGCCCATCGCGAATTCATCGAGGTTGGCTTTGCCGACCAGCACCGCGCCGGCGCGTCCGAGACGCTCGACGCAATCGGCATCGTAGGGTGGATGCCAGCCCTCGAGGATGCGCGACGCGCAGGTGGTTGGGAGTCCGCGCGTGGCGAGGAGATCCTTCAAGACGATCGGGATGCCCAGCAACGCGCCGCGCTCGCCACGGGCGCGGCGCGCGTCGGCGGCCACGGCCTCGGCCCGCGCGCGGTCGCCGGTCACCGCGAGGAGGGCCGCGATCGAGGGCTCGACGCGCGCGATTCGGGCGAGACAGCTCTCGGCCAGTTCGCCGGCGGAGATCTCTCTCGCGTCGAGCGCAGCGCGCGCCTCGGCGAGATTCAGATCGCAGGGTTCCGTGCTCATCGCGGTCTCAGTCCAGGACCCGGGGGACGCGGAAGAACCGCCCCTCGGCCTCGACCCGTGGCGCGACCGCAAGCACCGGCGTCGCGGTGTCGGACGCCGCCACCAGATCATCGCGTTCGGGACAGGAAGCGGCCGCACTCGTGTCCGCCGCGGTTGCCGGGATCTCGACTTCCCGCAGCAGATCGACGTAGCCCAGAATCGACTCCAGATCGCTCCGCAGCGCGGCGCGTTCGTCGTTCGAGAGTCCGAGGCGCGCCAGCTTTGCGACGTGATCGACGTCTTCCAGGGTGACGGCCATCTGTTATCCCTTAACCGCGCCGCTAGCGGCCGGCAATTCGTCGCGCCACCACGAGCGGCGAGCCACAGGGAAGGAAGCAGGGCGATGGAAGGCAGCGGAGCGGCGGGCGTGAGGCGCCGCGCGATCGGATTGTTTTTGCTCGCGGCGGGCGCGGGGACGTTCTCGATGTTCATGCTCCTCGACCCCGAACGGGCAGAGGCGCTGCGCAGTCTGGCGTTGCTCGGCGCCGAGCAGGGTGTCGGCGCGGCGTTCGCCGCAGGCCTGCGCTCGCCGGTCGGAGTCTGGATCGCGCTGCCCATCGTCGTGCCGCTCGTCGCTGCGTTGCTCGAGCTTCTGTGGCCGGACACAGTACCTCCGCCCGCGGATGGGGCTCCGGTCTCGCCCGCCCTGGACCGGCCGGCGGTCGCGCAGGCCGGGGCGTTGCGTCTTCTCGCCGTGTTGCAAGAGGAAGCTCGCTTGGTCGATTTCGTGCAAGAAGGCATCGACGCTCATTCGGATGCCGAGGTGGGGGCGGCGGCGCGCACGGTGCACGCCGGTGTGCGCAAGGCCCTCGCGGAGCGGATGAAGCTGGTGCCCCTGCACGCGGCCGCCGACGGCGCTCTCGTGGATGTTCCCGCCGGTTTCGACCCCCAGTCGCTGCGCGTCTCGGGCCGTCCGCGCGGCAACCCACCGTGGCGGGGCGTGCTGGTGCATCCCGGATGGCGCGTGCTTGACGTTCGCCTGCCCGTGCCCATCGAGGGCGCCGATATGAGCGTGCTTGTGCCTGCCGAAGTGGAGGTTGCGGGAGGAGGGGGCGCGGCGTGAGCGTCGGGCCCCGCGGGCCGCGCGTCGTCGGGATCGACCTCGGGACCACCAATTCCGTGCTGGCGTGGGCCGAGATGGGCGACGTCGGCGCCGCGCCGGTGCTGGCGATGCTCGACGTCCCCCAGGTGGTCGAAGCGGGTGCGATCGAGAACCGGTCGAGCTTGCCTTCGGCAGTACTTCTCCTGCGCGACGACGAACTGGCGTCGCCGGCCTTCCGGCTGCCCTGGGAGGGCGACGCCACCTCCGTGGTCGGGGCGTTCGCAGCACGGCGGGCGGGTGAGGAGCCCGATCGCGTCGTTTGCTCTGCAAAATCATGGCTTTGCAAGCGTGGCGCGGACCGCGCGGCGGAACTCTTGCCCTGGGTCGGTGACGATCGTGAGGCCCCGGAGCGACGGATCTCGGCGGTCGATGCCCAGGCCGCGACCCTCGAACATCTGCGCCGGGCGTTTGATGCACGGCCCGGGGCGGATGGACGGGCCGAACCTCTCGCCGCCCACGAGGTCGTGCTGACGGTTCCGGCATCCTTCGATCCCGAGGCCCGTGAACTGACACTCGAGGCGGCCCGCCGTGCCGGGCTGCCCGACGTCCGACTGCTCGAGGAGCCCCAGGCCGCGGTCTATGCGTGGTTGGCCGCGCAAGGCGAGGGCTGGCGGCAGAATCTCGGTCTCGGCGATCTCTTGCTGGTCTGCGATGTCGGCGGCGGTACGACCGACCTGAGCCTCGTCGGTGTTGCCGAAATCGAAGGTTCGCTCGCTCTCGAACGCCTCGCTGTGGGAGATCATCTCCTGCTCGGCGGCGACAACGTCGATCTCGCTCTGGCGCACCACCTGCGCGGCCGTCTTGCCGGTCAGGGGCAGCGACTTGATGGCTGGCAGTTTCGGGCCCTGGTCGCTGCTTGTCGCGATGCCAAGGAACGGCTTCTCGGGCCTTCCGCCCCGGACGACGTCCAGATCGCCATTCCGTCACGCGGGCGGCGTCTCGTCGGCGGGACCCTGCGTGCGCCGCTGGCACGAGCAGAGATCGAGCGGATCGTACTGGACGGATTCCTGCCGGAAGTCGGCCTCGATTGCGATCTGCAGGATCCCGACGACGATTTCGCGGGTCTCGAGGAGATGGGCCTCCCCTTCGAACGTGATCCGGCGGTCACGCGGCACGTGCTGCGCTTCCTGCGCCGGCACGCGCCTTCACTCGCGGAGCGACTGCCGGGGCGTGTCGCCGGTGGTCTGCTCCACCCGACGGCGATCCTCTTCAACGGTGGAGCGATGAGTGCGCCGCCGCTTGCCGGACGTATTACGGGTGTGCTCGCGAACTGGGCCGAGGCCTGCGGTCTTGCGCGTCCGCGCGTTCTGGAGGGCGCCGATCTGGCCCACGCCTGTGCGCGCGGCGCGGCCTACTACGGTGCGGTGTGTCGCGGCGGTGGGTTGCGCATCCGCGGCGGTACCGCGCGCTCGTTCTATGTGGGCGTCGCGAGCGCGCAGCCGGCGGTGCCCGGTCATCCCCCGCCCATCAAGGCTCTGTGTGTCGTGCCGCACGGACTGGAGGAGGGCACGCGCCTCGAAGTGCCCGGCTCCGAGATCGGGCTGCGCATCGGCGGCCGGGCTCGTTTCCGCTTCTTCTCCAGTGGGACGCGGCCCGATGACCGACCGGGGCTCCTGCTCGACGAGTGGGACGCCGAGTCGCTCGACGAGCTGACATCGCTCGAAGTGCGCTTCGCCGACGACGCCGCCGGAACGGGCCGTGTGCCGGTGCGGCTCGAGGCGTTCGCGACCGAAGTGGGCACCCTGGAACTCGAGTTCGTCGAGCGTGCGGGTGGTCGGTCGTGGCGCTTGACAACCGAGGTGCGCGAGGGGCGGGGAGCGGCCCGGTGAGTGCCGAGCCCGTCGCGGACCCGGCGTGGGTCGTGGGCATTGACCTCGGGACGACAAATACTGCGCTTGCATACGCGCCGAGCGGCGGGGGGCCGATCGCCACGTTGCCGATCCCTCAGGTCGTGGGTGAGGGCGAGGTCGCCGCGCGACCGGGGCTGGCCTCGGCCCTCTATCGGCTCGGCGCGCAGGAAGGTTCCGCGGCGGCCACGGGGTTGCCGTGGGAGACACAGGCCTCGGGCCTCGTCGTTGGCGAGGGGGCCCACCGCCTCGGCACACGTCTTCCCGACCAACTCGTCGTATCCGCCAAGTCGTGGCTCTGTCACCCGGGAGTGGATCGCCGGGCGCGTCTTCTGCCCTGGGGCAGCGAGGCGGCCTGGAAGCTCTCGCCCGTGGATGCCGCAGCAGAGCTGCTCGGTCATCTTGCCGCCGCGTGGCACGACGTACATCCGGCCGAGCCGCTCTCGACCTTGCCCGTCGTGCTCGCGGTGCCGGCGTCCTTTGACGAGGTGGCGCGCGAACTGACCGTCGAGGCGGCGCGGCGGGCGGGGCTTTTGCGGCTGCGCTTGCTCGAGGAGCCGCAAGCCGCGCTTTACGCCTGGGTCGCCGCGCACGCGGATTGGCGCGAGCGTCTGGCGGGCAAACATCGAGTGCTGGTGGTCGACATCGGTGGTGGGACGACCGACTTCTCTCTCGTCCGCGTCGATCATGGCCCGGCGGGCGTCACTCTCGTGCGCAGCGCGGTCGGCGAACATCTCCTGCTCGGTGGCGACAACATGGATCTCGCGCTGGCCCGGCTCGCGGTTGCGCAGGCCTCCGAGCTACGGCTTGACGCGGGCCAGTGGCGGCAGCTGACGGCGGCCTGCCGGCAAGCCAAGGAGGAATTGCTGGCGCCGGGCGGAAGAGATGAGATCCCGGTGGCGCTGGCGGGGCGCGGGCGTTCGCTGCTGGGATCGACGGTGCGGGTCGCCTTGCGTTCTGCCGACGCAGCCCAGGCGATCCGCGATGGATTTTTCCCCTTGACAGACGCCGCGGCAACCCCCGAGAGGCATGGGGATGCTGGCCTCGCCGAAATCGGTCTGCCCTACGAGCGGGATCCGGCGGTTACCCGACATCTGGCGGCGTTTCTGGCGGCGGCGGGGCAGGGCTGGCCCGACGCCGTGCTCTTCAACGGCGGCGCTCTCGAGCCGCGCGCCTTGCGTGATCGTCTCCTTCTGGTCCTCGAGCGCTGGAGCGGTCAGCAGCCGGTCGAACTCGCGGGGGCCGATCTGACTCACGCCGTGGCCCGGGGGGCTTCCGCCTACGGGCTCGCATTGCGTGGCCATTTGCCCCGCATCTCGGGTGGCAGTGCACGCGCGTATTACATCGGCCTTGGTGGCGAGCCGGCACTTGCCGTGTGCGTGGCGCCGCGTGGGCAGGAGGATGGCAGCACGCTCGACCTCGAGGCGCCGGCCTTCGAGGTCGTCTCGAACGAGCCGGTGCGTTTCGCGCTCTTCGCCTCGGCCACCCGCCTCGGAGATGGTCCCGGCGATGTCATCGAGGTGTATCCCACCGAAACCGTTGCGCTGCCGCCCCTGACGGCGGTTCTGCGTTTCGGCCGCAAGCTCGAGAGCCGGCGCGTGCCCGTGCGACTGCACGCCGAGGTCACCGAGGTCGGGACGCTCGATATTTCGCTGGTGTCCCGCACGAGCAATCACCGCTGGCATCTCAGCTTTGACCTGCGTGCACGCGAGGCGTCCGGTGCCGGAGAGGAATCGGACGCGCCCCGCGACCGGGCCGAGACGGTCGTCGATGCGCAGGGGCAGGCCGCAGGCGTCGAGGCGTTGCGGGCGGTCTTTAGCGGTGCGGAGGATCCCGTGGGCCTGCTCCGCCTTCTGGAGACGACACTCGGTGGCGGACGCGATGGCTGGGGCATCGGTACGATTCGGGCACTCTTCGACGAACTGCTGATGCTCGAGCCGCAGCGCGGGCGTTCGGCGGCGCACGAGGCGCGCTGGTTCAACCTCGCAGGATTTTTGATGCGACCGGGGCAGGGTGAGGAGCGGGACGGGTTCCGCATCGAGCGCCTGTGGCGACTCTACGACGCGGGCCCGCACCACCCGGCGGCAAGTCAGGTACGTTCGGAATGGTGGTCGCTCTGGCGGCGCGTGGCCGGCGGGCTTACCCGGGTACAACAGGAGGTCCTGCTCCAGGAGTTGCGCGGACCTCTTCTCGGCAATCGCGGACGGCGGCCTTCGCGCTGGAAGGCAGGGCCGCATGAGGTGCGCGAGATGTGGCTCGTGGCGGCCGCGCTCGAGCGGCTGCCCCAGACACTCCGTCGCGAACTTTTTGGGACGGTGGCGGCGCGCGTTGTCAAGCCGGGCCGTGCGTCCGACGCGGAAATCGTGGCCTTCACGCGACTGGCGGCGCGCCAGCTGGTTGCCGGAACGGCGGATGTGGTGGTGCCAGCCGCTCTGGTGGCGCCCTTTGTCGAGCGGTTGGCGGAGATGGACTGGGATCGTGCTCCCGCCTGCGCGCTGGCATTGGCGAGCGCCAGCCGGCTCACGGGAGATGCCGGGCGGGATTTGCCGCGCGACCTCCGCGAACGGGCGGCGGCGCGACTCGGCCGTGAGGCGGCTGGTCAGGCACTGGCACGATGGCCGATCGAAGCCACGCCCTTCGACATGGGTCAGCGCGCCTTGGTGGTGGCCGACTCGCTGCCGCTCGGGCTCCATCTTGCGGCGGAGGGGAACTCTTGAGCTGAGCCCGGGGGCGCGTTCGTCTCCGTCGCGCACGGCGGTAAATCGAGTGCTCCGCTCAGTAATGAGTGCCGAGAGGCGAACGGCGCGTTCGTCCCCGTCGCGCGCGGTCCCGAATCGTGCGGTGCGGATGGCATCCGCGCCGAGAGGTGAACGACGGGCTCGTTCACCTTGTACACGGTCGCCCTGTGGCGCTGGGGGAGGGGGCTTCGCCCCCGAACTACGCCATTCTTGACGAGGGGCGCAAGGCGCGCCGGTTGTCGGACGCCGCGCGGGGCGCTGAAGATGCGGCGATGGCGGACAGGGGGCTCGATCCGAGACAGATACGGGGGCGCCGTGCCGAGACGGCCGCGGTTGCGCACATCGAGGGCCTCGGCCTTCGGATCCTGGCCCGGAACGTCCGGCTCGCGGGGGCGGAGATCGATATCGTGGCCGAGGAGGGCCACACCGTGGTTTTTGTCGAGGTTCGCTCGCGGTCCAAGCCCGAATTCATCCACCCCCTCGAAACGGTTGGGCCCCTCAAGCGGGACCGGATCGCGCGAGCCGCCACGGCCTGGCTGGCAGGGCATCGCGGGCCCGGCCGGGCGGCACGCTTCGATGTCGTGGCGGTCGAGTGGACCAAGGGCCGACCCATCTGCCAGTGGGTGCGGGCGGCCTTCGATCTGGCGCCCTGAGGCTGCAAGCGAGAGATCCGGCCGCGTCGGCTTTCGGGCCCGCGCCTTTCGTGTTTACCAAGGCCGCCATGCTCGACGTGCAGCTCTTCCGCCACGAGCCGCAGCGCGTGCGCGACGGTCTGGCCAGTGTCGGCGCGGATCCCGTGCTCGTCGATACCGTGCTCGAACTCGATCAAAGGCGGCGCGCAGCGCTGCAGGGACTCGAGACCGCGCGCGCCGAGCGGACCCGCTGCTCGAAGGAAATCGGCGGCCTCCCGGCCGAGCAGCGCAAGGCTGCGGGCGCGTCGGTGCGGGCTCTTGGGGAAGAGATCGCGAAGTTGGAGGTCACGGCGGACGAAGCGGAACGACGGTTGCGCGACGTCATGCTGGAGATCCCCAATTTGCCGCATCCCACCGTACCGGTGGGCCCCGACGACTCGGCCAACGTCGTGCTCCGCGAGGAGGGCCAGCGTCCGGCGCTCGGTTTCGAGCCGAAACCGCACTGGGAGATCGGCGCGGCACTCGGGATCATCGACTTCGAACGCGGCGTCAAGGTCTCCGGCTCCCGCTTCTACGTGCTCTTCGGCGCGGGCGCGCGCCTGCAACGGGCCCTGATCTCGTTCATGCTCGATCTGCACACGCGCGAGCATGGCTACGTCGAGGTCTACCCGCCGGCGATGGTCAAGGAGCATTGCCTCTACGGCACCGGTAACCTGCCAAAATTCGCGGACAATCTCTACCGTGATGCCGAGGAGGACTACTTCTGGGTTCCAACCGCGGAGGTGCCGGTCACGAACCTCTACCGCGACGAGATCCTCGAGAATGCAGCCCTGCCGATCCGCCACGTGGCCTACTCGCCTTGTTTCCGCCGGGAGAAGATGTCGGCCGGTCGTGATGTGCGCGGCATAAAGCGCGGTCACCAGTTCGACAAGGTGGAACTCGTCAAGTTCGTTCGGCCCGAGGATTCGGACCGCGAACTCGAGGGCTTGCTGGCCGATGCCGAGGATGTCTGCCGCCGGCTGGAGCTGCCCTGGCGAATCGTCCAGATGTGCACCGGCGATCTGAGCTTCGTGGCGTCGATCAAGTTCGACATCGAGGTGTGGGCGCCCGGCTGTGGCGAATGGCTCGAGGTCAGCTCGTGCTCGAACTTCCGCGATTTCCAGGCGCGTCGCGCGCAGATTCGCTTCCGGCGGGATCGGGAGCACCGGCCGGAGCTGGTCCATACCCTCAACGGTTCGGGTCTTGCGCTGCCGCGGGTCCTGATCGCGCTGCTCGAGAATCACCAGCAGGCCGACGGCTCGGTCCGCGTGCCGGCAGCACTGCGCCCGTATGTTGGAGCCGACGTGATCGGACCGCCGGCGTGAGCCGGATTCACCAGGTCCATCGAGACGGCGTGCGGCTCGTCGTCGAGGACCATCATCCCGAGCGTCAGGATCTGCCCACGGTCCTGCTGGCCCATGCCACCGGATTCTGTCGCCAGGTGTGGGCTCCCGTGCTCGAGAGGGTCGAGGGAGTGGCGCGTGTGGTCACGCTCGACCAGCGCGGGCATGGCGATAGCGACAAGCCTAAAGAGGGTTATGAGTTCGAGCAATTCGGCTTCGACCTGGTCGGTGTCATCGAGGCACTCGACCTGCGCGAGCTCACCGCGGTCGGCCATTCGAAGGGTGGGGCCGCGGTCGCGCGCATGGCCTCGATCGTGCCCGAGCGGCTGCGCTCGGTCATCCTGCTCGATCCGGTGCTGATTCCCGCCGAGGTCGGGCCCGCCACTGATCGATCGAACGCGATGGCGGAGGCGGCGCGGCGCCGCCGACGCCACTGGTCGAGTCGGGAGGAGATGCTCGAATCATGGTCGCGACGCGAACCCTTCGTGCGCTGGGAGCCCGCCGCGCTGCGCGCCTACGTGGAGGGCGGGACCCGGGAGTGTGCCGAGGGCGGTGTCGAACTCAAATGCCCGGGCGAGATCGAGGCGATGGTCTACGAGGGCGGGGGGCGCTCGGGCAGTCTGGGTTGGCTCGAAACGATCGAGATCGACACCCTTCTCGTCTCCGGCGCCGAGAGCTTGACGCTCCCTCCCGAGCTGGCCCATCATGCGGCAGCGCAGTTGCGGCGGGGCCGCCTGATCGTGCTCGAGGGGGTGGGGCACTTCATCCCGATGGAGCACCCCGAGGCTGTCGCCACACTGATTTGTGAGGCGATCGAGGTACTGCCGGGTCCCGCATGAGAACGGTCGTTCTCCTCAAGCAGGTGCCGGAGCCGGCCGAGATCGTCATTGACCCCGAGACGCGCCGGATCCGGCGCGAGGGCGTGGCGGTGCAGCTCAATCCCTTCGATCGCCGCGCGTTGCTCGAGGCGCTGCGACTGCGTGAGGAGATCGGGGGTACCGTCACGGCACTCAGCATGGGGCCTCCGCAGGCTGAGGAGGTTTTGCGCGAGGCCATGGGCCTCGGCGCCGACCGGGCCATTCACCTCTCCGATCGCGCCTTCGCCGGGGCGGACACGCTCGCAACGACGCGCGCCCTGCGTGCTGTGCTCTGCCGCATCGGCTTCGACCTGGTCTTGGCGGGCCGGTACAGCATTGATTCAGATACGGGTCAGGTGCCGCCCGAGCTGGCCGGGCAGCTCGGTGTCGTGCTTCTACCCGGTGTCCGGCGTCTGGGCATCGAGATGCAGCAGGGCGCGGCCGAGATCGCCGCGGAGTGCGAGACCGACGAGGGCTGGTGGGGGACCCGCGTGTGCCCGCCGGTGGTCGCGACCTGCACGGATCGCTGGGCGACGCGGATTCCCCGGATTTTGCCCGACACCGAGCGAGCCGCCGCCGCGCTGGTCGAGCGCTGGGGCATCGCCGAGTGTGGCCTCATGCCGGAATCGGTCGGCAGCGCGGGCTCGCCGACCTCGGTCGAAACGTTGCGCTCTCTGGAACGGGTGCGCGAGCAGCGCGTGTTGGTTCTGGCGGACGACGTGGATCGGGCCGTCGAGCATCTGCTGGCCGAACTCCAGGGGCCGCCGCGCGCCGTGGCCGCGCTGCCAACTGTGGGACCCCGACACGTAGCCCACGGACGGCTCGCGGATTCGATCCTCGTCGTCGCGGAGTGCGATCGTTCGGGTCGGCTCGCCGCGGTCTCACGCGAGTTGCTGAATCTCGCCGACGAGCTCGCCTGCCAGCAGGGGGTGGGCGTTTCGCTCGTGCCGATCCACCCCGTGCGTATGATGGGAGCGCCCGCGCCACTGCCGCTCGATCTGCTCGAACTCGGGGCGCTCGGGGTCGATGTGCTGCTCGTCCCGAGCACGGGCGGGGAGGCCGTACACAGCCTCGCCGCACTCGAGAGTGTCCTCGGCGAGGAGGCCCCGCCGGCCGTGCTCCTCGGCCCGGCGACCAGCCTCGGGCGCAGCGTTTTGCCAGTGCTGGCGGGGCGCCTCGAACTCGGGATGATCGGCGATGCGATCGGTGTCGAGCGCGACGGCGCCGGCCGTATCCTGGCCTTGAAGCCGGCCTTCGGCGGTCAGATCGTCGCGCCGATCGCCTCGCGTTCGCCAACCATGGTCGTGACGCTGCGGCCCGGACTTGTGGCACCGCTCGCGGCGGCAGCGGCGCGACCCCTGACGCAGCGCCGCGAGGTTCCGGTGCGTGCGCCGCTGCCGCTGCTCTTTCCCCCTGTGGTCGCCGAGGGCGTGGAGGTCGACGCGGGCGGTGCGGCGCTCGAATCGGCCCGGATCGTGATCTGCGTCGGGCATGGTCTGGGTGCGGCCGGTGTTGTTCTCGCCGCAGACCTCGCGCGCGCATGTGGCGGGGAGATCGCCGCGACGCGCAGGGTGTGTGATTTGGGCTGGTTGCCGCGCCAGCGGCAGGTCGGACTCAGCGGGCGCAACGTCGCCCCCGAGGTCTATCTCGGGCTGGGCGTTCGAGGCTCTTTCAATCATACGGTCGGCATCGGTCGCGCGGGCCGGGTGCTGGCCGTGAATCACGACCCGGGCGCCGAGATTTTCGCGGCGGCAGATCTTGGTGTTGTCGGGGACGCAGTGGCGGTCACCCGGCGGCTGCTCGATCGCCTCTCGCTCGCCCCGCTGCCGCAAGGCTAGCGCCTTCATGCCGCCCGGGGTGCGGTTCGTGGGCGGGCCTCCCTCGCCGCGGAACCGACGTGGGCGTGCGCGGTCGCGATTGCAGGGCGATTCCCGGTGCAAGGAGTTCAGGGCACGGGGTCGGTCTTCGTGTTCTCCGCCGGTGCGGCCGAGAGAACCTCGCGTCCGAGCACGGTCGCGTCGGGGCTCATCGTGTAGACCAGCGGCACGCCGGTATCGAGATTCAGGGCAAGCACGCCTTCGCGATCGAGCCGGTCGAGTTTCATCACGATGGAGCGCAGGCTGTTCCCGTGTGCCGCCACCAGCACGTCCTCGCCGTGGGCCAGGCAGGGTAGGATCTCGCGTTCGAAGAAGGGCAAGGTGCGACGGGCCGTATCCTCGAGGCTCTCGCCGCCCGGCGGCGGCACGTCATAGCTGCGCCGCCAGATATGGACCTGTTCGGCGCCGTACTTCGCGGCGGTCTCGGCTTTGTCGAGGCCCTGGAGGTCGCCGTAGTGCCGCTCGTTGAGCGCCTGATCGCGGATCGTCGGCAGGTCGGGGGTGCCGAGTTCAGCGAGCGCGAGGCGCAGGGTCTCCTGGGCCCGCTGGAGGTCCGAGGTGAAACAACGGTCGAAGCGCAGGCCCGCTCGTTTCATGAGTGCCCCGGCCGCGCGTGCCTCGGAGCGTCCGGTCTCGGTCAGGGGCACGTCCACCCAGCCCGTGAATCGATTCTCGAGGTTCCAACGGGACTGGCCGTGACGGAGCAGGACGAGTGTCGGCACGCGACCTCCGGGCTTGGGGCGCCGCGCGTCTGGGGCACGGCGCTCACGTGTGATAATCGGCAGGGTGTAGCGGACGCTTGGCGGGGCTTCACGTTTCGTTCGGCCAGGGAGGGATGAACGATGAAGATTTTAGTCGACTTCGACAAATGCAATTCCAACGCGGTCTGTCAGGCCGCGGCACCGGAGGTGTTCGAGGTCCGGGAGGACAACTTCCTCTACATCCTCGACGAGAACCCCTCCGAGGCCCTTCGGGCGAAGGTGGAGGCGGCGGTTCGGGCTTGTCCGACACACGCCATCCGGGTCGAGGACTGATTGCGCAGTAGCGGTCAGCCGGTGATCGGCCTTTCCGGCTCGGCGACGCAGTAGGCGCAGCGGCAGAGACCCCTGAGTTCGGGCTGGAAGAAGAAGCTCTCGTGTCCGTCCCGCCAGCGCAGATAGAGACTCGCGTCGCCGAGCGCCTCGGCTCGATCGAGTTCGGTCGTTGCGGGGGGGGGGATCCCCCCTGCTTGACAGGCGCGACAGGTGCAGCGCAAGCGCAAGCCGGCGAGCGCTACGATCGATTCGTGCCCGTCCGACCAGTCGACCCGCAGCGCGTAGCGACCGACCGGAGCCATCCGACGGATGACCATGCCTGCTTCACTCATGTCGTGCTCCCTTCGTCACCCCGGTCAGGGCTCGCGTTGACGGCGGCGCGAGCCCCGAGGGGGGAGTGCGCCACCCTAACAGGCGGGAGAGCGGTGCGGAGACCGCGACGCGCACCGGAGGGGAGCCGCGTGGGGCGTGCAACCGCCGTGGCCGCATGGGCGCGCGGATTCCGTGGAATTGCTGCGGGCGTGCTCGTCCTGATGGCGTCGGTGCGGCTGGCGGGTGCGACGACGATCGAGCCGGCCGAGGCCGGTGCACGGGTGGGGCAGGACGTGGAGGTCGAGGGGATCGTCCGGCTCGCGGTCTGCACGCCAGCGACCTGTCTCCTGGCGCTCGAGGATTCGGTGGTCGGCTTCGGAATCTTGGTACCACCGGGAATGCCTGGTGGCGCGGCCGACCCCCGCGGTGCGTTCTCGGGACGGCGTATCGTCGTGCGCGGACGGGTCGAGGACGTCGATGGGCACGCGCGGATTCGCGTGCGCTCGCCCGAGCAGATCTGGCTCGTCGAGGGGGGTAGCTTGGCGGCAGCTCCTGTCGCCCCACCCGCCGCGCCGCAGGCTCGACGGACGGAAGCCGCCACCCGCTCGCGCATCGTGACCGCGACCAGCGAATCCCATCGGACACTGGAGGCGGGACGCGCGGCTGGGTTGGCGGGGCGGTCGTCGGGCCCTCCGAGCGACGTCATGGTGGCGGGCAACATGGCCGCACTGGCAGAGCGCGTGGCCCGGCTCGAGGCGGCCGTCGTGGACCTTCAGGCCCGTCTCGCGGTGGCGAGTGCCCCGGGGGCTGCCGCGCCCGTGGTGGGCGGCACGGCACCGACGGTCCGCGTTCGGCGCGGTTGGTCTGAGGCTCGTCTCAGGCGTGCTGCGGGGGATCCGCTGCAGATCGTGCCCGCGGGTGGGGGCGCGATGAGCTGGATCTATCCGGGCGGAGCGATCGCCATTTTTGGCCGCGACGGGCGCGTCGAGTCGGCGGGGGGCTTTCGCTGAACTCGCTCAACGCGTTGACGGGTCGTCCGGCCCGCCAGCCGGCGGGGTGTCGGTCGGTGGGACCGGTGGCCCCGCGCCGTCATCGTCCCGATGGTCGATCGCTTCGCGGAAGTCGCGCAACGAGCGGCCGAGGAACCGGCCGACCTCGGGCAACTTGCGCGGCCCGAAAATCAGCAGAACGACGACGAGGATGACCAGCAGCTCCGGTACGCCCAGACCAAACATCGGCATGATACGAACGCGGCTGGCGATGAGAGTCAAGGCGTGAGCGGCCCGGAGGGCAGAAGCGGCCGCGGTGAAGGGCTGGTCCGGTCGTCGGCGGTGGTGGCGCTCGCCGTGGGCGTCAGCCGGGTTCTCGGCCTGGTCCGCGAGCAGGTGTTCGCCGGGCTCTTCGGCGCCGGCCGCGAGCTCGATGCGTTCGTGACCGCCTTCCGGATCCCCAATCTCTTCCGCGATCTGTTTGCCGAGGGCGCGCTCTCTGCCGCCTTCGTGACGACCTTTGCCCGCTGGCGTGCCACCGAAGGGGACGCTGCGGCTTGGCGCCTGGCGGCGCGGGTGGCCAACGCGCTGGCGCTGGTGGTCGGTCTGCTGGTGGTCGCCGGCATGGTGTTCGCACCGGGCGTGGTCGAGTTGATCGCCCCAGGCTTCGCCGCCGTGCCCGGAAAGGCCCAGCTCACGGTCGAGCTGACCCGGCTCATGGCGCCCTTTCTCCTCTTCGTCGCGCTCGCCGCCGTGGCCATGGGCGTGCTCAACACCCATGGCCAGTTCGGCGTGCCGGCGTCGGCGTCGAGTTTCTTCAACCTGGGCTCGATCGTGGTCGGCTGTGGCGCGGCGTGGTGGCTCGCGCCCGATTTCGTCGCCTCGGCCTGGCGCGTGGGGGATGGTCCGGCCCCGAGTGAGGGCGCGGCCGGCCGGGCTATTCTTGGTATGGCGATCGGCACGCTGGCCGGCGGGCTGCTGCAACTCGTGATCCAGCTCCCGGCGGTGTGGCGCAGTGGTTACCGGCATCGTTGGGAGATGGGCTGGCGCGATCCAGGCGTACGCGCGGTGCTGCGCCTGATGGCGCCCGCGACGATTGGCGCGGCCGCGGTTCAGATCAATGTCATGGTGAGTACGAATTTTGCCTCCGCCCTCGGCGACGGCGCGGTGTCGTGGCTGAACGTCGCGTTTCGCTTCATGCAGTTGCCGATCGGTCTCTTTGGCGTCGCGGTCGGGACGGTGGCGTTGCCCACTGCGGCGAGACAGGTAGCGGCGGCCGATCGCGATGGCTTCCGCTCGACGGTCACGCGAGCGCTCCGGCTCGTGCTCACGCTCTGCGTTCCGGCCGCGGTCGGACTCGCGGTTCTCTCCCGCGACATCGTGGGCGTGATCTACGAGCACGGGCGCTTCACGCCGCGAGATACCGCGATGGCCGCGCAGGCGTTGGTCGCCTATTCATTCGGCCTTGCCGGTTACGCCAACGTCAAGGTACTGGTGCCGGCCTTTTACGCGCTGGGCGATGCGCGTACTCCAGCGGCGGTTGCGGTGTTCTCGATCGTGGTCAATGCGCTGCTGGCCTGGGTCGCCGTGCACGTGTTGGGGCTTGGACCCAGCGCGCTGGCTCTGGTGACGTCGATCGTCGCGCTGATGAACTTTCTCGTTCTTTTTGTGGTTCTGCAGGCGCGTGTCGGTCGGCTCGAGCGACTCGTGCCTGCGCTGGGGCCCATCCTCGGCGGCGGGCTGGCGACGGGCCTCGTGGCGGCGGGGTTGCGCTACCTCTTGCCGGCAGAGAGTTTCCAAGCCCGGCTCGTCCTGCTGGCTCTGGCCGTGCCCTTGGCCGCGACGGCGTTCGTTGTCGTAGCGGATCTGCTGGGTCTGGCCGAGGCCAGATCCCTGCGCCGGCGTCTGCTGGCACGCTGGCCGGGAAGCAGTGCCGACGGGGGATCGGGTGCGGGATGAGGCCGCGCCAAGCGGCACCCGCCAGATCGCCGGCTGGCCGGCGATCGCGGAGCGCTTCGCCATCGGTTCGACACCGGCCTGGATATGGACGGTTGAGAATCTCGCCGAGCGTCTCGACCGCAGTCGGTTGCTGACCGACGAGAGTTTCGAGCCGCCCTACTGGGCGCTGGTTTGGTCGGGCTCCCGCCACGTCGCCGAGCGGATCCTGCCAGGTCTCGAAATCGAGGGGCGGCGGGTACTCGACGTCGGGTGTGGTCTCGGTCTGGTCGCTGTCGCCGCGACCGTCCTCGGCGCGACGGTCACGGCCATCGATCGCTCCGAGGTCGCGATCGAGTTCACCCAGGCCACGCTGGCCGGCCTCGGTGCTGCGGCCGCAGTCGCGATCTGCGCCGACGTGCGTTCTCTCGTCGGGCGATCGCGGTACGATCTCGTGGTGGCGGCGGAGCTGCTCTACGAGCGCGAATCGATGGCCGAATTGGCGGGTGCGCTGCTGAACCTACTCGATTCCGGCGGCGAATTGCTGATCGCCGACGCCCATCGCGTCAAGACCGCACCGTTCTACGAGGCGCTCTCGACCCACGGTGCGCACCTCGTTGCCGATCAGTGCTGGGCCCTCGTCGAAGAAGGTCTGCCGGTGCGGCTGCGCGTGACCCGCTGGCAAGCCGCCGGGTCGCTCGACATGGGCTGAGGACGGCGGCGGCGCTGTGGCGCGCGAGCTACTCGGCGCTCTCTGCCGCGCGGTAGGCGACCTGATGGTCGAGCAGGATCTGGCCCTCGTCGGTCATCCAGCCGAGTCGGGTGGTCGGCTTGCCGTCGATGATGTGATTCACGAGCTTCACCCGGGAGACCTGCTTCCCGCTCTCGATGGCGAGGTGCCAAGCCTTGCGGACGACCTTGCCGCGGGTCGAGGCCCGGGCAGTTTTGCTGATTTTCTTCTCGGCCATGGCTGCTCCGTTGGGTGGCTCGCCGAGGTGGCGGCCAAAACCCGCAGGCCGTTAGTCGTCGAGGCCGGGTGATTCAAGGGATAGGCACTGCCACCAGGCGAGGAGCCCTCCCGGTGACCCGCCGGGGAGGGATAGGCCCGGAGCGGCGCGTCATGGCCTTAGCCTACTGATTTAACTCAGTTTTCAGAGATGGAACCCGGCTCGTGGGAAGCTGAGAGGAAGGCCTGCTTCTGTCAGCCGTCCTAATGTTGCACTTTTTTTCATTCAATTTGATGACACGCCCGGCCGAAGCTGATAGCGTCGCCTTGGACAGCATCTGCTGCCGCATACAGGGAGCGCTGCGGCAAGGCCGTGGGCAGGCAGATGCGGGTTGGTTGAACTCGACTCGGTCAATGATGCGTGCGGGTGCAAGCTGCGCGCAAGCGAGCCCGGTGGAGCCTCATCATGAGGTACGCGCCGAGGCAGGGAGAACAAGGCGGGAGAATGCGAAGCGCGACGAAGACAGTTGGGACGAGTGCCTCTGACACGGACTGGGGAGAAGCGGCAACCGATGAGTCCGCAGCCGAGACGGCGGCCCCCTCTCCGAAGGAGCTCGGCGAGGTGGAGGCCGCGGCCTCGAAGAAGGTCGAGCCCTTCGTCGGGGATCTCGATGTTCTTGGACGGTTCTATGCGGATCTCGCACGGACGCCGCTCCTCGACCGGGACGCCGAGCGCGAGCTGACGACGGAGATCAGCAAGGCACGCGAATCCGTGGTTCGCTGGCTGCGCCGCAATCCGCGTATTGTGAACGTGACCCTGACCGAGCGCGGCCGTGGGGTCATCCGGCCGACCGAAGAGTTCCGCGAGCGCGAGATTCTGCTTGTGGCCGACCGTGCGCGGCGGCTGGCGCGCAGTCCGGCGCGACTGCGCGAACTCAAGCTCGTGCGCGACCGGGTTGCCAAGTTCGCCAAGGAGCTGGACGGGCGTCTCGCCCTTTACCGGACCGCACGGGACCGGATGCTGCGTGCGAACCTTCGCCTTGTCGCGGCGATCGCACGCAAGCATGCGCGACGCGGCCTGCCTCTGCCCGATCTGATTCAGGAGGGCACCTTGGGCCTGCTCCGCGCGGTCGAGAAATTCGATCCGGCCAAGGACATCAAGTTCTCGACCTATGCGGTGTGGTGGATCTGGCAGTACATCGCGCGCTCGATCGACAACGATCGGTCCGTGGTGCGCACGCCGGTGCACTGGCACGAGCTGCGCCGCAAGGTCGGCCGGCTCGAGCAGGCTCTCGAGAGCAAGCTGCACCGGAAGCCCTCCAAGGACGAGATCATCGAGGCGGGCGGCATCGACCAGAGCCAGCTCGAGATGATGGCCGAGCCCGCACACGTGCTCTCGCTCGATATGGAGCTCGGGCACGACGACGACCGTACTCTCTCGGAAGTGATTCCCGACGAGGCCGGCGAGAGGCCCGAGATGCGCACGATGGCGGGGGATCTCTCGCGCCACCTCGAAGGTATCCTGATGGAACTGCCGGATCGTGAACAGGCGATCATCCGGCTTCGCTTCGGCCTCGACGACGATCAGGTCGAAACTCTCGAGGAGATCGGGGTGCGTTACGGCGTCAGCCGGGAGCGCATCCGTCAGCTCGAGGCGAAGGCTCTCGCGCGTCTCCGCGATCTCTGCATGACCGCAGGCCTCGAGTCCTTCCTCGAGGCTTAGTCCCTGGTTTGACCGAGCGCCCGGTGGTGCTTGGTGTCGACAGGAGCCGGCCGGGCACTTTCCCGGCCGGCTCTTCTCGTCTCGGGAGATCGCGCTTCAAGCGAAGACGCGATAGTCGATTGTGGGAAAGACGTTGTCGGTCGCTTCGAGTTCGCCCACGCGCCCCGCCGCGACGGTTCCGGCCTCGAGGGCAGACGCGAGTTCGGCAAAACGGGCGAGATGGGCGTGGACCCGACCGAGGGCGTAGTCGCTCGCGGTGCCGCGCGCGATGAGGAAGGGCCAGTCGCTCGCCTGTGCCAGCAGGAGCTCACGCAGGGCCTGGTTCAGGGCGCGCAGTTCGAGTCCACGCGCGTCGGGCCGTTGTTGAACCAGCGCTGCCATCCGGAACGACGCGGACAGCACCTGCGGGACGATCCAGTCGTTCTCGGCCGCAAGCCAGGTCGCGGCGTGGCCCCCGGCCCCCCAGCTCGAGGGCGCGGGCTCGATCTGCTCGACGATGGGGAAGTTCGCCAGCAACTCGCGCGGTCCCGCAGCGCGCAAGTCGGGATGCTCGAAGGCGAGTTGGCGGAGAACCTGGTCGAGCCACTGCGGGCCCTCGAACCACCAGTGTCCGAAGAGTTCCGCGTCAAACGCTGCAAGAGCGATCGGTGGGGCGCCTGCATGTGAGCGGTAGGCGCTGGTGGCTGCCGCAACATGGTGGAGAAAGTGGGTGGCATGTGCTCCGACGGTCGCGCTGGCCAGCATCGGATCGTAGGGCAGCTTCTCCAGTCCCGGCCCGGTCACGCGGTGTAGCTTGATCCCCGTCGGTGCGGGTTCCCCGGTGGGGATCGCGAGCGGGTGCAGCCGTTCGGGCGGCAGATCATAGCCTGCGTCACGATGGAATTCGCGGTAGTGAGCGTTGCCGGGGTATCCCGTTCGAGCATCCCAGACGAGTTTGCAGAGGGAGCTGTCGCGGCCGACGGCGAGCAGACCGCGCGGCGTTTGGACCGGGGCCCGGATGCCCATCTCCGGGGCGGGGGCACCGGTGATCAGACCGTGGCCCTCGAGCACCACCACTTCGATTCCACTCCCGGTCAGCGCGTCGTCGAGTGCGGGGTCGTAGCCACATTCCGGCAACCAGAAGGTCCGGGGCGATTCGCCGAAGAGACGTTGGTGCTCGGCAATGCCGACCCGGATCTGGGCGCGCACCGCCGCCGGGCAGGGGATCAGCAGGGGTAGGAAGGCATGTGTCGCCGCAGTCGCCACCAGTTCAACCGATCCACTGCGTGCGAGACGCCGCAGCGACGAGATGAGATGTCCGCCATGAGTCTCGACGAAGGCGCGGCGCATCCGTCGCGTGCGGTCGCGGTAGAAGCGGAGCAATGTCGCGGTGGTCTCCGGTACCTCCGGACGCTGGCTCTCGGTGGCGACGAAACGCTCGATCTTCTCCAGATGACGGCCAAGGCGCCGCAGCAGGAGCGGATCCGTCAGCATGTGCCCCAGTGTGGGCGATACGGAGAGTGCGACGCGATGGGGGACGCCGTCGCGCATGAGTCCGTCGAGGACCTCCAAGAGCGGCAGGTAGCATTCCAGCACGGCCTCGAAGAGCCATCGCTCCTCGAGGAAGTCCTCGTGCTCGGGGTGGCGCACGAAGGGCAGGTGGGCATGGAGGACCAGCCCGAGCAGAGTCGGGAACGGAGTCATGCGGATGCGAAGGGTGGCGCAGATGAGGGCGCGGAGGAGCGCTCGAGGAGTGTCAGGATGGCCTCTTGCTCGGCGAGAAGCGCCGCACTTGCCGCAGCGGGTGGTGGCGCGCTCGGTGCCGTTGCCTCCGTTCCGGTGCGGCGATCGATCCAGCGGCGGATCTGGCGCGTCGTCCCGCTGACCGAATGCACAGGCAGCGGCGTGTACCTCTCCGCAGTCAGGCCAACAAAACCAGAAGGGGTGCGACAGCCAAAGGTGATGCGCACGGAAGTGGCCATGGGCGGCAGCTCGAGGTGCACATGTTGCACCCCGGCAGGGACCGTCAGCAGGCGTTCCTCGAGGGTGCTCTCGCCCGTGTCGATCCGCACGCGCAGTGCCGCAGCGGCTTGGCGATCACTGCGCAACTGTGCGGCGAGGCGCTCTTGGTTTTCGGCTGCAAGAGTCCAGTAAGCGAAGACTTCACCGGGGCCGCGCGCCAGGACCAGCAATCGATCCTCGGCAGGCAGGGCAGGGGCGTGTTCGTGGCGTGGCATCGCGACCGGCGTTGCGATCCTGTCAGGGGCAGGTTTCGTGGCCGCAACGGGGTGCTGCGACTCGACGGCCCGCAGCGTCCCGGCAGGAACGTTCGTGGCGCTCGAGGTCCGGAGGGGAGGTCCTGCGGGGCGCGTGGGCTCGGGCCCCAGCAGTGGAGCGAGTGCGCTTCGTGCGACATCGCCGACGATCGCGGCAGCGGACTTCAGGACATCGCCGGCGAGCGTCGCTATGCCGTAGATTGCATCGGCCCATTCGCTGATGGCCACTTCTTTACGCCCGCCCATTCCCGTCCCCGTCGGCGCGACGCTAGCCCACGACCCGCCCCGCTTCCACGGGTCTTCGGCGGGCACCGGGACGGCCGGCGACATGCGGCCTCGCTGCCGGGGGCACGCCCCGCGCCTCGGTCCGGTGGAAGCCGCAGCCCTCGCCCGGTACAGATCGATGGTCGAGGACGCACGAACCGGCGTGCGTCCCCGGAACACGAGCATGAGCCGAAGCGACGATCACCTCTTCGGAGGTCGGCCCGGTGCGCCCGGGATCGGGTACGGCTCCCCCGTCGCCGGCGCGGTGGAGAAGTCCAGTCCAGGCGACGATCGTTTTGTCGATGAACAGGGGCTCGGCAGGCCGTTCGGCTCCAGTGTCAAGCCAGAGGAGATGCCCGAGGAGGGCGACGAGTCGGGCACGGGTTCGCCGGGCACGGGGCGTCGGCGCCGCGCGGCCGAGGAGCCAGCCCATCCGCGCTACCACCTGGCACTGCTCGCGAAGGCCGTCCGGGTCGTCCACGATGAGCGTGGGACTCCCCATATTGTTTGCACCAGCGAGCATGACGCTTATGCCGCGCTCGGCTTCTGCATGGCGTTCGACCGCCCGTGGGAGCTCGAGGCCGTGCGCCGGCACGCACTCGGGCGGCGGGCGGAGATCGAGGGGGCGTCGGCACTCATCTCGGACGTGCGGATGCGCCTCGGTGGTGTGGCGCGCCGTGCCAGCGTTGCGGCAGGTCGTATGGGCGGGCGGGCTCACGAACTTCTCTCGGGGTTCGTCGGTGGCATTAATGCTGGCTTGACGGCGACGAACTGTGCCGAGGCGAAGGATGCGAACGTTTTTCTCGCGTCGTGGACAGTCGCAGATTGTCTGGCACTCGAGCTTGCCCAGGCTTGGGAGAGGGCTCTCGGAACCGCGTGCCTCAAACTCGCGCGTGATCGGTCGGCCTCGGCCTCGGTCGAGCCGCCTGGAGGTGGACTGTCCGACCAACACTGTCTTGCGGCGCAACCGGACGACGCGGCACCGGCCGAAGTCGTGGTCGGTCCTGCCCTTGGATCGGGTGGGGTGCCGGGATTGGCCTGGAGTCGGGGGTCGCATGGGGGAGCGCCCTATCTGGTGCGGCTGTCGGCTCCGGGGATTGCTCTCGCGGGCTTGCTCGATCTGGGCTGGCCGGGCTTCGTGGCGGGCTGCACCAGGGGTCTGGCATTTGGCTTGACAAGCGGCAGTATCGACGACGTCGATGTGGTGGTGGAAGACGTCGATGGCATCGGTGGGTTCCGGGACGGCGACCACTGGGAGCGGCTCCAGGTGCGACGTGAGGCCATCGGGGTTCGGGAGGGCGAGACCCTGCGCTTCGATGTCGCCGAAACCCGCAACGGTCCCCTGCTCACGGACGAGATCGCTCGGCTGATCTTCGGGTGTGAGGTGAGCGCACGGCCCGTCGCACTTCGCTGGGGCCCGCGTTCCCTGGCCTCGGGGATCGAGGGCTGGTTCGCCCTCGCGCGGGGGCAGGGCGTTGACGACGTCCAGCAGGCGGCGCGCACTCTTGCGACCGGGCCACGGACTCTTGGATTGTCTTCGATCGACGCGCGGGGCGCAGCGCTCTCCGTGCTCGTGGCCGCAGCACCGCTGCGCGACCTGCGTGCGCGGGGGGTCATCGACGCTCGCGATGCGGCCGCGCGCTGGCGAGAGGTGCGTGAGGTCGTCCTCGATTGCGGATCCGAGGAATCCGGCGTTCGCGCCGCACCGCGTGCGAGCGCCGGATTGCCCCTCTGGATCGATGCTGCAGAACTGACGGCGCTCGGGGCCGCACGTGGCACGGCCGAAGTCGCCGCGGCTCACGCGGCGATGGAGAAAGCGACGCCGTCGGTGGATCGCGCGGCGACGGCCGAGGGCGTGCTCGCCCACCTCGAACCGGGGCGCGGCCTGGTCTCGGTGTTTCGCCGCGCGGTAATGGGCGATCTCGTTCCGATCGCCAGCATCGATCTCGCTACGCCGCCGGGCGAGACGACCTTCGAGATCGTCCCCTAGGGGGCCAGGCCGCCGGGTGGATCAGGCGAGCGCGCGGGTCAGCACCGGCGCCAGTTCGCCCGTTTCGTCCATCTCGCGAATGATGTCGCAGCCGCCGACGAAATCACCAGCGACGTAGAGCTGGGGGATCGTCGGCCAGTTCGAGAAGTGCTTGATGCCCTCGCGGATCTCCGGATCCTGCAACACATCGACACTCTCGAAGGGCACTCCGTGGCGGTTCAGGACCTCGACCGTGGCGGCCGAGAACCCGCACATCGGAAAGTCCGGCGAGCCCTTCATGAAGAGCACGATGCGGTTGTTCGTGACGGTCTGACGGATTCGTTCTTCGGCATTCATGGTGTTGAATTCTCCTTGGCTGGTGGCTGCAACTTTGGACGGCCGCAACGTCGCGCTAGGCGTCGGCCGCCTGAGTCGGGGTCAGCGTCTTCAGAGCGAGCGCATGGATGGTGTGGCCATCGACCGCGGCGCCGAGCGCGGCGTAGACCTGCTTGTGGCGCTCGACCAGAGAGTGTCCTTCGAAGGCGGCCGCGACCACGCGCACTTCGAAGTGGTCGCCTCCGCCGGTGTAATCACGCACCTGAACTGCGGCACCGGGGATTCCGGCCTCGATCGACTGGCGAATCTCGCTCTCGGTCATCACGCCCGAGGCTAACACCCCCCGGATCACTCGGAAATGGGGGGAGCGCTCGAAGGGTAGGTCCGTTGTCCACATTCCTTCGCGCTTCAGCTGCCGACGTGGTGCACCCCGGGCTGCAGCGGTGAGAATGCAGCGAGTGCCGCCGGGGCCTGCCCCGCCTCAGCCGCCGACGTGGTGCATCCAGCGCTGCAGCGGTTCCACGCCCTCCGCCAGAGCATGGCCCGTCGGTTTGGCGCCGACCGCACGCAGCAGGATCCCGCCGATTTCCTCGCAATCGGCGCCGCGCCGCAGCGCGGCCCTTACGTCGAGTTCGTCGTCGTGGAGCAGGCAGAGGTGAAAGCGCCCGTCCGCAGTCAGGCGCATGCGGTTGCAGGTGCCGCAGAAAGGCTCGCTCACCGGGCTGATGAAGCCCACGATCCCTGCGGCTCCGGCGAGCTTGAAAAGACGGGCCTCGTCGGACGGATGCATCGCGGGCACGGGCGTCAGACGACCCAGCGCGGCCTCGATCCGTGCTCTCGTCTCCGCTGTCGGGACCAAGCGTTCGCGCGAGAGCTGCGCGCACTCGCCCCCGCCGAGCGGCATCAGCTCGATGAAGCGGACGTGCCAAGGGCGGGCGAGGGTGAGTGCGGCCAGATCGACGGCGTCCTCTTCGTTGTGGCCGCGCGTCATGACAGAGTTAATCTTGATGGGAGACAGGCCCGCGTCCTCGGCCGCGGCGATCCCGGCATGGACGGCCGCGAGTGTCGCCCAGCGCATGACCTGCGGCAGGCGCTCGGGGTGGAGGGAGTCTATATGTAGATTGACGCGGCGCAGGCCGGCGGCCACGAGCGGGCGGCCGAGCTCGGGCAAGCGCAGTCCATTGGTCGTCATGGCGATGTCGGCAATGCCCTCGACCGAGGCGATCCGTGCGACGATCTCGACGATGTCCCGGCGCAGCGTCGGTTCGCCGCCCGTCAACCGCACCCGCCGAAAGCCGACCGCCGCCGCCGCCGCTGCGACCCTCTCGATCTCGGCCGGCTGGAGGAGATCCTCGCTGGGCGCATAGGTGATGCCCTCGAGAGGCATGCAGTAGACACACCGCAGGTTGCAGTGGTCGGTCAGCGAGATGCGGAGGTAATCAATCTCCCGGCCGAAGCGATCTAGTGGCATGGGAACCTTCTCGGGAGCCCTTAGCAGATGCTCGGTCCGGGCCACCTCGTCCCCGGTCCGCCAGCGGCGGCGCTCAAGAGGCGCGTCCGACCAGACGATCGAGCAGTTCGTCGAGGGCGTCGCGATAGGAGCTCTGCGCCAGTTGATGGAGATCCGCTCGGGCTTGCGCGACCCGGGCACGTGCCGCGGCACGGATTATCGTCGGGATCTCCGAGGAGTGCAGGGCGGCGATGGCGGCGTCAATCTGCTCCGCTGTCGGTGAGCTTGAGAGAAAAGCGGTTCGGACCGCGGGCAGCGTCGCGCAGCCCAGAACCACGGGCAGGGCGGGGATTCCTTCGCGGAGATCGCCGGCCAGCGGCTTGCCGATGACCGACTCCGGTCCGGTGATATCGAGCAGATCATCGATCATCTGGAAGACAATCCCGATCTCGAAGCCGAGCCGTTGCATCGCTGCCACCACCGATTCCGGCGCACCCGCGAAGTGGGCTCCGATGCGCGCGGCCTGAGCGAAGAGGCTGGCCGTCTTGCGTCCTGCGATCTGCTCCCAGGTGGCCACGTTTGCCGCAGCGGAGCGGCAACTCCGCTGCTGGAGCACTTCGCCCTCGCAGAGCTGAACACAGGCCTCGGCGGCCCAGCTCACGACCTGGGCGTCGAAGCGCCCGGCCACCGAGAAGGCACGACTGAAGAGAAAGTCACCCGCGACGAGCGTCAGAGCTTCGCCGTGGCGCGCTAGTGCCGAGGGATGGCCGCGTCGGGTCGGCGCCCGGTCGAGGATGTCGTCGTGCAGCAGCGTTGCGGAGTGGATCAGCTCGATGGCGGCGCCGACATCGATGGCGTCGCTGGGGTCGCGGCCTCCCGCAGCGCGGTAGACGAGCAAGATCAGCGCGGGCCGGACGCGCTTGCCCCCGGAGAGAACCAGTTCCTCGGCGAGTGAGCGCAGCGGCTCGACATCAGAGGCGACCAGTTCGAGGATCCGCTGGTCGACGCGCGCGAGTTCTGCCGCTACGAGCCGCGTGGGATCGCCGTTCACCTCTGCGGTGGCGCCATCGGGGGCGGTCTGGATCGTCGCGAGAGCCATTCGTCGAGCGGGCGCGTCTGCCACGCGCTACGGCGCGGTTTCCGGGTTCGGCAGCGGTTGCTAACCTCGGCTCAACTTACCAAGGCCATGCCTCACCACAAGACATCACCAGAAGAGATCCGACGTCGGCTCGCGACGGTCGAGTACCCCGGTTCCGGGCAGGACATCGTCACGCTCGGCATCGTCGGGGCCGTCACCACGAGCGGCGACTCGACCAGCGAGAAGGAGCGGACGGTCATCGACCTGCGTGTGCCCGGGAGCCTCGGCGAGTGCCCTGAGCCGTTGCGGGCGGCCATCGATGGCGCGCTTGGCGGATTGCCGAGTGACCTGCGAGTCGTCGCACCCGAACTCAGCGTCGAAGGAGGCACCTCGCCTGCGGCGGGGCAGGCCGCAGGGCCGGCGCGGCGCGTTCTGGCGGTGTCGAGTGCCAAGGGCGGTGTGGGCAAGTCCACTGTCGCCACCAATCTGGCGGTGGCCTTCGCCGGTGCGGGCTACCGCACCGGACTCCTCGACGCCGATGTCCACGGCCCCACTCTCCCCATCATGATGGGTGCGGCCGAGCGGCCCCGTTCGGCTGGCGGCACCCGTTTCCATCCGGTCGTGCTGCACGGTGTGGCCTGCATGTCGATGGGGTTCTTCCTCGACGACAGCTCGCCGGTGATCTGGCGGGGGCCGATGGTCGCCGGGCTGATCCAGCAATTCCTGCGCGACTGCGCTTGGGATGATCTCGATCTCCTCATCGTCGATCTGCCCCCCGGAACGGGCGACGCTCAGCTCACGCTGGCCCAGGAGGTTCGCTTCGACGGGGCCGTTGTGGTGACGACGCCGCAGCAGGTGGCGTTGCGCGACGTCGAGCGTGGGATTTCGATGTTCGAGCGGGTCGGGGTGCCGATCCTCGCCGTGGTCGAGAACATGTCGGTCTTCCGCTGTCCGGGCTGTGGCCAGCCCGAGCATCTCTTCGGCCATGGCGCGGGTCGTGCGCTGGCCGAGCAGATCGGCGCTCCCTTCACCTTCGAAGTGCCGCTCGAACCCGAGGTGGGCGAGCTTGCGGATCTCGGCCGCCCGATCGTCGTCGACCGGGCGGGGAGTAGCGCTGCTCTCGCGCTTGCGGCGGCGGCGCGGACGCTTGCCGCGGCGCTGGGGTTGGACGCGCTCGCGGCCGGAGCCGGACGGGCGTGAAGCGTCTCCTGCAAATTGCGCTGCCCGCGCTCATTTCTGGCCTTGCTGTCTGGTACAGCCTTGCCGGAGTCGAGCTTGGGCGTGTCTTCACGGAACTGGAGGAGACGCGACCGCTCTGGCTCATCCCGGTCGCGCTCTGCGCAGCCTTGACGCTGTGGATCCGTGCCCTGCGCTGGCGGCTCTTGCTGGCGACCCTGGGCCCTCTTCGCAACACGCCGGTCTTCGACGCAACTTGCATCGGCTTCATGGGGAATATGATCTTTCCGCTGCGGGCCGGGGAGGCCATCAAGCCTCTGGTCGTGGCCCGCGGGGGCGAGATCGGAGCGGCCGCAGCACTGGCGACCGTGGCCGTCGAGCGGATCTGCGATCTGGTGGCTCTAGGCGGCTGCCTTCTGGTCGCTGTGGTGCTCGTGCCGCAGGGAGCTTTCCTGCGCGATCGGCTCGGGTTGCTCGTGGCCGCGGTCACCGTCGTGGCGATCGGCGGCGTCCTGGCCGTCCGGTGGCGCGAGGGGCTGGAGGGCTGGGTCGTCCGACTGGCGAGGGTTCTGCCCGAAGGCGTGGCTGGCGCAGTCAAGGATGGTGTACACGGGCTGCTCGGAAGTCTGGCCGGGCTCGCGGCGCCGCGCGTCCTGGCGGGAGTTGTCGCGACCTCGGCTGCGGTATGGGGTGTGACGGCGGCCGGCTTCGCCTTCAGCGCGCAGGCACTAGGCATCGATGCCCCCGCGGCGGCTCTCGGCATCGTGGTCACCGTGGTCGTCGCAATCGCCGTCGCGGTGCCCTCGGCACCGGGCTACGTCGGCGTTTTCTGGGCGGGCTCGGAGATCGCGCTCGAGCTCTTCGGCGTGCCGCGATCTCTCGGCTTTGGCTATGGCTTGCTCAACTGGGCCGTGCAGATGATCGTGATCGTCGGCCTCGGGCTCTGGTCAGTGGTTCGGCTCGATCTGTCGCTCGGCGCGCTCTGGAGTGCGGCGCGGGGCGGCCCAGGCACGGGCCAGGCGCGTTCATGACGCTGGACGGTCGGACGGTGGTGCTGGGCATCACCGGGGGGATCGCCGCCTACAAGGGACCCGAACTGGTGCGACGGCTGCGGGACGCGGGCGCACGGGTCCAGGTCGTTCTCACCCGCAACGCACAGCGTTTCGTCTCACCCCTTGCCCTCCAGAGTGTGGCCGGCGCTCCGGTCTCGATGGATCTCTTCGACCCGGGGGAGGAGAGTCGGATTGGCCACATCCGTCTTGCCGACGAGGCAGATGTCGTGCTTGTCGCCCCAGCGACCGCGAATCTGATCGCCAAGCTGGCGCTCGGAATCGCCGACGACCTGCTGACGACGCTCTTGCTCGCGACGCGCGCGCCGGTGGTCATTGCTCCGGCGATGAACGTCCACATGCTGGCTGATGCCACGGTGCGCTCGAATCTGGCCGCCTGCGTCGCGCGCGGGATTCACGTCGTGCAGCCGGATTCGGGTCTGCTCGCTTGTGGCTACGAGGGGGAGGGCCGTCTGCCCGATCCTCCCGAGTTGATCGAGGCAACCCTGACGGCGCTGGCCACGCCTGATCTGAGCGGGGAGACGGTGCTGGTCACCGCTGGCCCTACGCGCGAGGCTCTCGACCCGGTGCGATTTCTCTCCAACCGATCGTCTGGCCGGATGGGCTTCGAGATCGCCCGCGCCGCCCGCCGACGCGCCGCAAGGGTGGTGCTCGTGTCGGGCCCCACGGCACTGGCCCCGCCTTCGGGAGTCGAGTTCGTGTCGGTCGAGTCGGCGGCCGAGATGGCCCGGGCCGTCGCTACGCACAGCGTCGCGGCGACGGTGGTGATCGCAGCGGCAGCGGTGGCGGACTACCGGCCGGTCGCGGCGTCGCCACAGAAACAGGCGAAGACGGGCGCGGAGTTCACGCTGCACCTGGTGCCCACGACCGACGTGGTGGCGAGCGCGGTCGAGCGCCACGCCGGTCTCGTGGTCGTGGGCTTTGCGGCGGAGACCCACGACGTCGTGGCGCGGGCGCGGGCCAAGCTGACGCGCAAGCGTCTCGATCTGATCGTCGCCAACGATGTCACAGCCGAGGGGGCTGGCTTCGATGTCGAGACCAACGTGGTGACTCTGATTGATCCTCACCAGTCTCACGCCCTCCCGTGTCTCCCGAAATCGGAGGTCGCCGACGCGATCCTCGACTGGGTCGTGCGGGCACGCCGCGGCGTTTGAGCCGGGACTGAGCCGCCCCTTCGCGGGGCCCCGTGTCCTTCCCGGAGCGGCCCCGCCCCCCCCCCCCCGAAGCCCAGCGGGGTGTTGGCAAGTGATGCTGACCGCCGGATTCTGATTTCCGTTTCAGGCTCAGGCTTGGGCGAGCGCACCCCTAACTCCGCGACGCAGCGGGGTGGTGTTCCTCGGCAACCTGCTAGGATCCGTCGCGGGTGTCGGACGAGGTACGAGAGATCGCCGGCCTGGTTGCCGCCCACGTGCGACTTTGGCGGGACCTGGGCGTGCTGGGTGTGCGCGGTGTGCGCGCGCGGGTGCCCACCGCAGATGCTGCCGCATCCACGACTGCACCCCAGGCTGATTTGAACGCACCGGCATCCGAGGGGACTGCCCCGTCGGAAGCGCGCCGGGATCCACCACGCGAGGTTCGCGTCGCAGGAGCGGTAGGCACGGCCGCCGCACTTGGCCTAGCGCCGCTGCGCGGGGGTGTGCGCCCACCCGAGAGGGCGGGCGCGGAAAGTTCCACAGCCGCGGAGAGAGGTCCGCCGACGCGGAACGCATCGGTTCGACCCGAGAGGGCGGGCGCGCCGATTTCGGTGGCCGTTGGCACGTCCTCGAGCGCGGGGACGGAGGTGTCGCCACCGCCGCTCGAGTCGCTCGAGGCTCTCCGTGCGTGGGTCGGTGATTGCCAGCGTTGTCCACTTTGTGCCGGGCGCACCCATCTCGTGTTTGGCAGCGGGAACCCGGCGGCACGGCTGGTCTTCGTCGGCGAGGGCCCGGGCCAGGACGAAGATCTCGAGGGCGAACCCTTCGTCGGTGCGGCCGGTCGCCTTCTGACCGACATCATCGAGAAGGGCATGAAGCTCCCGCGCAGCGAGGTTTACATCTGCAACGTGGTCAAGTGCCGACCGCTGCGCAATCGCAACCCCGAGCCCGACGAGATCGCGGCCTGTTCGCCCATCCTCCGGTCGCAGCTTCGACTGGTCGGCCCCGAGATCATCATTGCGCTGGGCAAGTTCGCCGCGCAGACGCTGCTCGCCAGCGACACGCCGATCACCCGTCTGCGCGGCCAGTGGCACGAGTGGGAGGGCATCCCCGTGATGCCGACCTTCCACCCGGCGTATCTGCTGCGGAACCCGGCCTTCAAGCGAGAGGTCTGGGCGGACATCCGGATGGTCCTGGCACGGCTCGGGGCGGCACGATGAAGCGCTCCGGCGTCC
Organism: Pseudomonadota bacterium; assembly: GCA_005777805.1. GTDB lineage: Bacteria > Desulfobacterota > Binatia > UBA12015 > UBA12015 > SXLG01. The sequence goes on along the minus strand of SXLG01000072.1, from coordinate 9,643 downwards.
TGACGCTCGCTGTACTTCTGCTTGCTGGTCTGGCCGGTCCCACGTCGGGGGCACCCTCCGATCCATTGGTGGTGCGGGCACGGCTCGACGGCGCCATCACGCCCATCGCTGCCGAGTACCTGGAGTCGGTTCTGTCGACGGCTCAAAGGGAAGGGGCGAACGCCGTCGTGCTCGAGATCGACACCCCCGGTGGACTGCTGGATTCGACGCGCGACATTGTGCAGGCATTGCTCGCGACTCCGGTGCCGGTGGTGGCCTGGGTGGCCCCGAGTGGCGCCGGCGCGGCCAGTGCCGGCGCCTTTCTCGTGCTGGCGGCGGACGTGGCGGCGATGGCGCCGGGGACGAACATCGGCGCGAGTACCCCGGTGGGCGGCGGGGGCGCAGACGTCGAGGGAGCGATGGGGCGCAAGCTCGAGAGTTTCACGCGCTCGCTCGCGCGTGCGATCGCGGAGAGGCGCGGGCGGAACGTCGAGTGGGCCGAGTCCGCGGTGCGGGATGCGGCCTCGGCCACCGATGGCGAGGCCCTCGAGCGGGGCGTGATCGACCTTGTTGCGGCGGACCTTGACGGCCTGCTCGCCGGGGCCAGCGGGCGTACGGTCACGGTTGCCGGGAGCAAGCTGCGGCTGGCCCTGGAAGGTGCGCGCGTGCTCGATTTGCCAATGACGCTGCGGCAGCGCTTTCTGGCGTTTCTGGTCGATCCCTCGGTGGCCTGGGTTCTGTTGCTTGCCGGCCTGCTCGGACTCTACCTCGAACTCTCTCATCCAGGCACGTGGGTTCCCGGCATCGTTGGAGCGCTCTGCCTGACTCTGGCGCTGGGTGCACTCGCCATGCTCCCGATCGACGTGACGGGGGTGCTTCTGATCGTCGGCGGGCTGGTGCTGCTCGTGGCGGAGCTCTTCCTGCCCAGCTTCGGGATCGTGGGCGGGGCGGGTGCCGTTGCCTTCGTGCTCGGCTCGTTGTTTCTCTTCGAGCGCGGTCCGGGAAGTCCGGTAGTCGATCGGGGGCTGATTGCGGGTGCCACGGCCGCCGTGGCGCTGGCCATGCTGGCAGTCGCGTTTCTTGTCGTACGCGCGCAGGCGCAGCATTCGCCGCTTGGCCTCGAGGGCATGGTAGGGGCGCTCGGCGAGACGCATGGTGCGCTGGACAAGGAAGGCGTCGTGCTCGTGCACGGCGAGATGTGGAAAGCTCGGGCGGCTCGGCCGCTCGCGACGGGCAGCCGCGTTCGGGTAGTCTCGGTCGAGGGACTGACACTGCACGTGACACCGGTTGTCGAGAGGGAAGAGACATGACCGCATTGCCGGTATTCGTCGTCGTTCTGGTCCTGCTCGTACTCAGCGGCGTCAAGATCACGCAGGAGTACGAACGAGCCGTGATCTTCCGGCTCGGCCGCGCTGTCGGGGTGAGAGGCCCTGGAGTCATCATCGTCCTGCCCTTCATCGAGCGGATGCGCCGGATGGATCTGCGCACGGTGACTCTCGACATCCCCCCGCAAGAGGTCATCACGCGCGACAACATCCCGGTAAAGGTGAGCGCCGTGCTCTACTTCCGCGTGGTGGAGCCGCAGAGCGCGATCATCGCGATCGAGAATTATATGTACGCCTCGGGCCTCATTGCCCAGACGACCTTGCGCAGCGTCTGCGGGCAGGTCGAACTCGACGAATTGCTGACCGAGCGGGAGCGCGTGAACGAGCGCGTGCAGGGCATCGTCGATCAGCAGACCGAGCCCTGGGGCGTGAAGGTGAGCAGTGTCGAGGTCAAGGACATCGACATTCCCGTGGACATGCAGCGCGCCATCGCCCGCCAGGCCGAGGCCGAGCGCGAGCGGCGGGCGAAGGTGATCGCGGCCGAAGGCGAGTTTCAGGCCGCGAGTCGGCTCAAAGATGCCGCCGAGGTGCTGGCTGCTCACCCGATGTCGCTCTCCCTGCGCTACCTGCAGGCGCTCTCGGAGATCGCGGGACCGGGCAATACAACGACGATCTTCCCGTTGCCGATCGATCTGCTGAAGCCCTTTCTGGATGCGCAGCGAGGTGGACGGGAGAGCGGTGGCTCGAGCGCCTGAGGAGTTGGTCCCCTTCGCTTACGACCTGCCGGCCGATCTCATCGCGCAGGAACCCGCGCTCGAGCGGGCCGACGCGAGGCTCATGCTCGTCGCGCGGGGTTCTCTCGATCCGGCGGCGCGCGACGCCCAGATTCGTGACTTGCCCGGGCTGCTGCGCCGGGGCGATCTCCTCGTGGTCAATCGCAGCCGCGTCCTCGCGGCCCGTCTTCTCGGCCAGCGGGTGCCGGGCGGGGGCGAGAGCGAGATCCTTCTGGTCGCGCCGCGCACCGAGGGCCGAGACGCTGCGCGAGCGGTCTGGCGCGCGCTCGGACGCCCGGCGCGTCGCCTCGAGGCCGGCCGGAGGCTGCGCGTCGGCGAGTTCGAACTCGAGATCCTCGCGCGCGACGGTCCCTGGCTGGATGTGGCGTTTCCCCGTGACGTGGACGTCCACGCCGTGCTGGCGCGCTACGGCGAAGTGCCGCTCCCGCCCTATATCCACCGCGACGCGGGTGCGACCGAGGCCGATCGGGTGCGCTACCAGACGGTCTTCGCACGCGAGCCCGGTTCGGTGGCGGCGCCGACCGCCGGTCTGCATCTCACCTCCGAGATTTTGGCTGAGCTGGGCGAGAGTGGTGTCGGGATCGCGGAGATCGTGCTGCACGTCGGTCCAGCGACATTTTTGGCCGCGTTGCCCGGGCGAACGCCCACGGAACTCGAACCCGAGCCCTACCGCATCCCGGCCCAGGCGCGCACGGCCATCGCGGCAACCCAGGCAAGGGGCGGACGGGTGGTGGCCGTGGGGACGACGACCACGCGCGCTCTCGAATCGGCCGCCGCCGTGGGTTGGCCCGAGGGCTGGCAGAGTACGCAGCTTCTGATTTCACCCGGGCACACCTTTCGCGTGGTGGCGGGTCTGCTGACCAATTTTCATTTGCCCGGCACCTCGCTGCTCGCGCTGGTGGCGGCGTTTGCGGGAACGGGCTGCTGTCAGGAGGCCTATGCCGCCGCCGTGCGCCGCCGCTACCGCTTCTACAGCTCCGGCGACGCGATGCTGATCTTGTGTTGCTGCGGCGGTCGCAGCTCTGGCCGGGTCTGTTAGAGCGTGCCGACCATGGCGGTGGCGGAACTCTGCAGGAATGAGACCGCGAGCGCTTCGGGTTTTCGCGTTCTCGCGGTGGACGCTGGCGCTCGCCGTGGCCGTCTCGCCACCGCGCACGGTCCCGTCGAGACGCCCGCCTTCATGCCGGTCGGGACGTACGGCGCAGTCAAGGCCATGGCTCCATGGGAGATCGAAGCGCTTGGCGCCGAGATCATCTTGAGCAACGCCTACCACCTCTCGGAGCGACCGGGAGATCGGGAGGTGGCGGCACGGGGCGGGTTGCACCGCTTCATGGGATGGAACCAGGCGATTCTTGCCGATAGCGGTGGCTTCCAGGTGTTTTCGCTTGCCGCGCGGTGCCGGATCAGCGACGACGGCGTCGAGTTCCGCAGTCACGTCGATGGCCGAAGACGCAAGCTCACTCCGGAATCGGTGATCGCGATCCAGGAAAACCTCGGGGTCGATGTGGCCATGGTCCTTGACCATTGCCCGGCAGGTGGGGCGCCACGTGCCGAGGTGGAGGCGGCGCTGGCGCGCACGTCGGAGTGGGCCAGGCGCTCGCAAGCGGCCCGGCGGCGAACGGATCAACTGGTCTTTGGCATTGTCCAGGGCGGGACCGACGCCAGGCTGCGCGAGAGAAGTGCGGCGGACATCGTGGCGCTGGGTTTCGACGGTCACGCCGTCGGCGGGCTTTCGGTCGGTGAGAGCCGGCAGGCGACCTGGGAGACGGCGGCGCAGACCTGCCTACAGCTCCCCGCCGACCGGCCGCGCTATCTGATGGGAGTCGGCACCCCGGTCGAACTGATCCGCTATGTGGGCATGGGGTTCGATCTCTTCGACTGCGTCCTGCCGACGCGCAACGGGCGCAACGGCATGGCGTTCACGGCGACCGGCCGGATCGCAATCCGCAACGCGAAGCATCGTGACGCCGATGAGCCGCTCGATCCCGAGTGCGGGTGCCCCTGCTGCCGCAACTTTGGGCGGGCTTATCTCCGGCACCTCTTCGCGACCCGCGAAATTCTCGGTGCGCGGCTGTTGACGACCCACAACCTTCACTTCTACCTCGATCTCATGGTCCGGTTGCGGGCGGCGATCGAAGCTGGTCGTTATGAGGAAGAGGCCCGCGCTCTGATCGGGCGCCTTGAGAGCTCCAAAGGGGCCGGAATGTCGGGAGACGCAGAACGATGAATCCAAACGCAGTAGGTGGGCCGCTGGTCCAGTTGGTGCCTTTTGCTCTGATCCTCGTGGTCTTCTACTTCCTCCTGATCCGCCCTCAGCAGAAGAAGGCCAAGGAGACCCAGGCGATGCTCGACGCGCTCAAGCCCGGTGATGCCATCGTCACGACGGGCGGCATTCACGGTCGCGTCGTGAAGCTCGCGCCGGATGAGGTCCAGCTCGAGATCGCGCCGCAGGTGCGGATTCGGCTTCAGCGAGCGGCGATCGGGCAGGTCGCCGGCAAGGGACGGCTGGGTGAGTCTGGCGAGCAGGGCGGCGAATCCAAGAGCGCCCGGACGGAAGGATAGATCGCGTGAATCCTGGAACAGTCCGCTATCGGCTGGCAGCGCTCCTCGCCTTGGCGTTGGCGGCACTGGTCTATGTCTCACCCCTGCTCGTGCCCGCGGGAACACCGCTGCCGGCCTTCCTGAATCCCGAACCCATTCACCTCGGTCTCGATCTGCGCGGCGGTACTCACCTCCTGTTCACCGTCGACGCCGATGCCGCCGTCCAGAACTCGGTTGCGCGCACCGCAGAGGATCTCCAGCGGCAGATCAAGGCCGACGGGATCAGCGCCACCGTGACGGCTGCGGCCGGGGCCTTGGTCATCAAGCTCGCCGACGCCACGGCGATGACCAAGACGCGCGAGCTGCTCGAGAGCCGCTTCCCGAGCTTCGAGGTGCGGACGGAGGGGGGCGACGCCCTCCGGTTGGCCCCGACCCGTGCCGAAGCCGAGCAGATCCGGCGGCTCGCGATCGACCAGTCGTTGGAGACGATTCGCAACCGCATCGACCAGTTCGGCGTCTCGGAGCCTTCGATCCAACGGCAGGGGGACACCGACATCGTCGTGCAGCTCCCCGGCGTGCAGGACCCTCAGCGCGCCAAGGATCTGATCGGGCGAACTGCCGTGCTCGAGTTCCGCCTCGTGGCGGATTCTGATGCGACGCAGACCGATACGCTGGCCGTGGCCGCGCCGCTGCCGGGGGAGCCCAGGGAGTATAAGTTGGAGAAGAAGACGTTGCTCACCGGCGGAGCGGTCGCGGACGCGCGGGTTCGCCCCAGCACCCAGCTCGAAGGGCCTTACGTCGAGCTCGTGCTGACCGATGCCGGGGCGCAGGACTTCGAGCGGCTCACCGGTGAGAATGTCGGGCGCAACCTCGCCATCGTGCTCGATGGCAAGGTTCATTCGGCGCCCACGATCCGCGACAAGATCAGCGGTGGCCGGGCTTCGATCACGGGCAGCTTCGACATCAAGGAAGCTCGCGATCTCGCGATCGTGCTGCGCGCGGGAGCCTTGCCGGCGCCGATCCACATCATCGAGGAGCGCACCGTCGGCCCTTCGCTCGGCCGTGACTCGATCCGTCAGGGCGTACTCTCGCTCGTTGTCGGCGGTCTGCTCGTGGTGGTTTTCATGGCTTGGTACTACCGCGGTGCGGGCGTCGTCGCCGACGTGGCGCTCGTGCTCAACGTCCTCTTCATCGTGGCTCTCCTCGCGGCCATCGGTGCGACGCTCACGTTGCCGGGAATCGCCGGGATCGTGCTCACGCTCGGCATGGCTGTCGACGCGAATGTGCTGATCAACGAACGCGTTCGCGAGGAGTTGCGTGCCGGCAAGACTCCACGGGCCGCACTCGAAACCGGCTACGAGCGGGCGTGGGCCGCGATCCGCGACTCCAACATCACAACCTTCGTCTCGGGTCTGATTCTGTTTCAGTTCGGTTCGGGCCCGGTGAAAGGATTCGCGGTCACACTCTGCATCGGCATTGCGACGACCGTCTTCACCGCGGTCTTCTCGACCCGGATTTGGTACGAACTCCGCCTCGCACAGGGGACCCTGCGCGACGTGAGCGTCTGAACTCTGGCGGCATTCTGCTCCGAGAACTGTAGCCTGAAGTTTGCAGATAACCGGGAGGTGAAGTTCTCCAAGGATGCGTAAGTAGTTGTTATTTCAGGTGAACCATCCAAGGCGTCGGCAGAGTCCGAAGCGCTCCTCCAGCAGCGAATTCCTTGACCGTTCTCGGGTACGGTGGTAGCCAAGAGGCCATCGGGAGGCGGGTGGAAGAGCGATGGAAAAAACGGCGGAGCAGCTCTTGAACAGCCGCGAAGTCGCGCAGTTGCTCGATATGAGTCCCGACACGGTGAACGAGTACGCGCGCAAGCGGATTCTGCCGGCCTTCAAGGCCGGTCGGCAGTGGCGCTTCCGGCGGCAGGACATCGCATCCTTCACCCCGCAGCCGCGCGATCAGACCGCCGCTTGAACCTCGGCACCTTCTGGAATCCGAACGCACCGGGGATGGGCGTCGGAGGCGAACAAGAAAAAGGGGAGAGCGATGTCGTCCGTGCTGACGTTGCCGCATGAGAGCAAGATCTACTCGACCTTCGCCAATCTCTACGACGTGATCTTCACGCGGGTTTTCTTCCCGCGGATCCGCGATGTCCTCCGCAGTTTGAACATCCCGGCGGGTGCCACGGTTGTCGAGGTCGGCGTCGGGACGGGCCTCTCGGTGGAGGCGTATCCCCGGCACTCCCACGTCACGGCGGTCGACCTGGCCCCCGAGATGCTCGAACGGGCGCGGCGCAAGTGTGAGGAACTCGGAATCTCGCATATCGATTTGCAGGTCGGCGATGCACAGAACCTCCGCTTCGACGACGACAGCTTCGACTATGTGACGTCATTCCATGTCATCAGCGTCGTTCCCGACCCCGCGCGCATGCTCGCGGAGATGGTCCGCATCTGCCGGCCCGGCGGGACGATCGTCCTCATCAACCACTTCCGCAGTCCGCGCCGCTGGATCGCGCGCGTGGTCGACAGGGTCGATCCGATTACACGACACCTCGGTTGGCGGACGACGCTCGGCCTCGACGATCTCGTCTCGCAGAGCGGCTTGGAGATCGAGGCGCGCTACAAAACGTCACCGCGTTCGCTCTTCACGGTCGTGGTCGCGCGCAAGGCCCAGTTGGCTCGGGCGGCGGTGGCTGCCGCGGGCTGAGCACCAGACGGGATCCGGTTACCCACCCGCCGCTTGGTGGACGACGTCGACGCGGGCTGAACCCACGGCGGGATCACCGGCTAGCCGCCCGCTAGTGACGGGACGTGCTGGGCTCTCCCGGGATGACCCCGCGGCGAACCAGCTCGGCGGCCTCACGTGGTCCGCGCGTGGCCAGCCAGCGCCGGTAGGTGCGCAGTGTGTCGCGATCGCTCTGAAAGAGCTTCGTCTGGGCGATCTGATCCAGGATGGCGACGAGTTCTGGGAAGTCCGCCACGAGTCCCGTGAAGAGCCGGCGCATCGGATTCTCCGCGACGCTGGCGATCCGCTGGTAGGCCATTCGTCCAAGCTGGACGAAGTACTCGGGCGGTACGAGCTTGGCTTCGACGTGCTCGAGGAAGAGGCCCGTCACGAAAAGTGCCGTGTCGCCGACGAGCCGGAGTTCACGGAACGCCCGCGGGGGCGAATCGCGCAGTGCCGCAAGAAAGCGCGTGGCCAGAGGCTCGTCGGGCAGAGGCGCTCCCGAGCACATGCGGGTCGCGAGAAGCTGGACCAAGTAGTGCTCGCTGTCCTCGCTCGGGCCTGCGCCTCGGGCTGCGGTTGCGTCACGTACGAGCTCGCGAAAGAACTCGGCGGGTCGACCCGGTTCGATGCTGGTCACCATCGGACTCCTTGCCCCGGACTATCGGCCTCCGGCAGGCCCGCCAAAAGCCGGCATCCCCCGGAGTGGCCCCGAGCCACCGCTTGGACGACGGCGACCGTTTTGCGGCGGGGCAGTTACGGATCGGCCGGCGGGGACATCGCGTCCGCATGAGACAGCAGCCCGGTCGGACCCTCCCACGCTGGTGCTCCGCGAGAAGGGCCGTTGCTCGATCTAGGGCAGGGCGCTAACTCTGGAGTCGATGAAGCCGGCGGTCGACGGTGACGTGGGGCTCTCGGAGCGGGCGGCCGAGCGGGTGCGGCAGTTGCTGGCGCGTGATTCTCGCCCCGAGGCCGCCGGTCTGCGTGTGGGCGTGAAGGACGGGGGCTGCTCCGGGATGCAGTACACGCTCGGGATCGACGATGGCCCCCGCCCGGACGACCAGATCTTCGTCTCGAGTGGTGTTCGTGTGTTCGTGGATCCGGCCAGCCTCGAGTTTCTAGGGGGTCTGGTCGTGGATTTTACCGACGGCCTGCACGCCGCGGGTTTCCGCTTCACGAATCCCAACGCCGACCGTACTTGCGGCTGCGGAACCTCGTTCGCCGTCTCTACCTAGAGCCGCGCCGCTCTTGCCTCATCTCCACCACGTCGTCTTCGACCTTGACGGCACGCTCGTCGAGACCGCGGCCGACATCGCGCTGGCGGCGAATCGAGCCTTGACGAGCTTCGGCCTCGCCCCGCTGGACGAGGCCTGCATCCGGGGCTTGGTCGGCAACGGTGCGACCCGGCTGATGGCGGGCTGCCTCGCGGCCTGCGGTGGCGAGCAATCGGCACCCTTGGATCAACTCGTGGCCGCGTTCGTGGCGGCGTATGCCAAGGATCCCGTCGTGCGCAGCCGGCCCTATCGCGGCATGGCGGAGGTCCTCGACCGGCTGCGCGGGCAGGGGCTCGGCCTCTCGGTGTTGACGAACAAGCCCGAGACGCTCGCGCGGCAGGTGCTCGATCATCTCGGTCTCAGTGCATTCTTCGCGCAGATCGTCGGGGCGGGCACGGGCCTGCCCCTCAAGCCCGACCCGACGGGGTTGCGGGGCGTCGTCGCAGCGGCCGGTTGCCCGCCGGATAAAACTGCGCTTGTCGGAGATTCGACGGTCGACTGGCACACGGCGGTGGGCGCGGGCACCCGTTTCGTGGGTGCTGCCTGGGGATTCACTCAACCAGACGAACTGCGTCGCGCGGGGATCACGCCACTGGTCGCGTGGCCCTTGGCGCTTCTGGACGATCTGCACGCCGCACCCTTGGCCGCTGCCCCTCGAGTCGGGCGTCAGCACCGCGGCTGAGTCGGCGCAGGTGGTCCTCCGCAGGCCGTACTCGGCGGCCACTCCGGAGTCGATTCGGCCGGGAGTCCTCCAAAGCCGGCGGCGTCCGCCCGTCGCTCAGGACCCGGTCACGGGCGGCGCCGTCGCCACTCTGGGCAGCAGGGCGTTGGCGAGAACCTCATCGATCCGTTCGACAAAGACGAACTCGAGATCGCGGCGAGCCTCGGCGGGAACATCGATCAGGTCCTTTTCGTTCCGCTTGGGCAGGACGACGGTGTGGATCCCCGCCCGGCGCGCTGCGAGGACCTTCTCCTTGACGCCACCGATCGGCTGGACCGCACCGCGCAG
>SXLG01000071.1 GCA_005777805.1 Pseudomonadota bacterium | reverse complement strand
GCCGGCACGCTCACGTTCGGAGTTGCGGTCTGGAGTACGGCGAGCACCGCCTCGTTGCCGCCGACCCACTTCGCGCCAGCCAACGCCAACTTGAGGGGATCGAGGGGGCCACCCCCGGGCGCCGGTTTCAGGATTTTTGTGTTCCGGGGAACCGTGCGGTCGTGGTACTTCGGAGCCCTCATGTCCGGAAACGTTCTGTTCGTCTGTAATTTTCCATTCAGCACCACCGAAGAGGACCTCCGCGTTGTTTTCGCACCCTATGGTGAACTGCAGCGCATCCGCCTGATCCACGATCGCGATAGTGGCCGCAGTCGCGGTTACGCTTTCGTGGAACTCGAAGACGAAGAACACGCGGCGCTGGCCACGGCGACGCTCAACGAGAGTCGCTTCGGAGGCCGCCGGCTGGCCGTCGCACGCGCCCGTGGCCGCGCGGGTATCGACGGCATCGACGCCCCCGGTGGGAACGGCACGCCCGTCGCGCTGAACGGTGGCGGGCGGCCCGGCCCGCTCCGCTCCCGACGCAATGATGACACGCGCGGGAATCGCGTCCGCGAACGGATCGAGGTTTGGTGGAGCGATGACGACTGCGCCTGGATCGGGAGCGTACCTGCTCTTGGCCTGCGCATTCTGCGCGCCGAACCGGAAGCGGCGCTGCGTGCGGTCCTGGATCTCGTGGCCGGGAGCACGGGCCCAATCCTGATCGATCGCGCCGCGGAATCTTGACATCGCTCGCCGGCTGCGGAATGCAGCCCATGTGGGCAGAAGGAATGTGTCGCGCGGGCCTGAGGAGGCAACCGCGTCGGGTCTCGGCTCCATCGCGGGCAAACGTATCGCGTTCGCCGGGCGTCTGCTGAGCTGCGACCGCAAGCACGCCATGCGGCTCGTCCGCGCCGCGGGCGGAACCGTGGTGGCGCGCGATCCCGACCTGCTCATCCTCGCCGGTGGCGGCAGCGGCGCGCGGCGTAGTCGGCACACGATCAGCGAAGCGCAATTTCTCGCTCTGGTCGGAGAACTCGAAATCGCACCCGATCTCGGGGTGGACCTGAGCGACGTGGTCCCGCACGATCACGCGCGTCGCCTCTATCCCCGCCTCACCGACGCGCAGCGCCGCGCGCTGATCCGGCGCGGGCTGGTGCATCCGATCGATCTCCCCAACGGCGTGGGCCTGCGCTTCCGCGATCTGCGCGTCTTGCGCGAAGTCGACGAGCTGCTGGCCGCAGGTGCGACCTTCAGCCAGGCGATGGCCCGGCTGCAGAACCGAAGCTCGGGCCAACTCGAGTTCGGCTTCGGCGCAACCCGCGACCGACCACGGCCCAAGCGGATCGATCTAACGATTGACGCCGACTCCGCCGACGCCTGGTTCGACGTGGGCTTCAGCGCCGATCGGGATCCGGCGAGCTTTGCCACGGCAATCGCGGCTTACGAGCGGGCGCTGGACATCGATGCTTGTCATGTGCCCTCGCTGATCAACCTCGGCAACGTCTATTACGAACTCGGGCAATTCGGTCGCGCCCGCGAGATCTACGCGCGTGCCGCGGCGATCGACAACGATAACCCGCGAACTCATTTCAACCTGGGCAACGCCTGCGATGAGCTGGGTGATCTGCTCGGTGCGGTGCGGGCCTATCGCCAGGCACTGGTCTACTGGCCTTCGTACGGCGACGCGCATTTCAACCTGGCCCTGGTGGCCGAGAAGCTGGGCAGCCGGGTGCTGGCGCGCCGCCAGTGGCAGCGCTTCCTCCAGCTCGAGCCGGGCAGCGAATGGGCTGCGGTCGCACGTTCGCATCTGGCCGATGTCGAGCGTGCCTTGCAGAGCGATCCCGCTCCGGGTGGCGGCGAGATCGACTGAGAGCGTGCGCAGGGCCGACGGCGGATTCCTGCTCGTGCTCGGAGTCACAGCGCGGCACGCCTGCGCCGTGGCTGTCGGTCCGAGGTCGTGTTACGGGGTGCCGGGCTCCCGCCGGGCGGCGTACCCAAGTGGTTAAGGGGAAGGTCTGCAAAACCTTTATTCGCCGGTTCGAATCCGGCCGCCGCCTCTCGCCTGCCGCGACCGCAACTCTGCCGCGGCCCCTTGCCCTCCCCAAATGAAGCAACGGGGAACTCCGTGCGGCCGCAGCGCGGCGATGTGTGGGCCGATCGGCCCACCTGTCCTGCCGGGGTGCTGCATACTGCTGTGGCACGGCGATGAACCAGGGCGGCTGGCAGATCGGTCGGCCGCTGGGGTATGGGCACGCCGGTGCAACAGGAAACTCTCTGGATCGATGAACCCGTCGGACTCGAACGCTTGGTCGAGACACTCTGCGCCGAGCCGATCTATGCGCTCGACACCGAATTTCACCGAGAAAAAACGTACTTCCCGCGCGTCGCACTGCTCCAACTCGCCTGGCGTGACGGGTTGGCGCTGGTCGATCCGCTGGCTGTGGATGTGGCGCCGTTGCGCCGGGTTCTCGCCGGCCCCGGCTTGGTGGTGTTGCACGCCGCCGAACAGGATCTGGAAGTTCTGCAGCACGTCTGCGGCTGCGGGCCGGCGCGACTCTTCGACACCCAGATCGCGGCATCGTTTCTCGGCCGCGGGTTCGCATCGCTCGCCCGCCTCGTGCAGGACGTGGTCGGGCAGCGGCTGCCCAAGGGCGATCGGCTCACCGACTGGACGCGCCGTCCGCTGACCGGGGCGCAGCTCGAGTACGCCGCCGCCGATGTGGCCCACCTGCTGACGATCGAAAGTTCGTTGCGCGGCGAGGCCGAGCGGGCAGGCGTGCTGCCGTGGATCGAGGAGGAATGCGAACGGATGCGTTCACGCCCCGTGGGGGCACCAGATCCCGAGACGGCGTGGTGGCGGATCAAGGGCAGTCGAGGGTTGCCGCAACGCCAGAAGGCGGTCGCGCAGGAGGTTGCCGGCTGGCGCGAGCGAAGCGCTGCGCGACGGGACCTGCCCCCACGCTTCATCCTCTCGGAACTCGCTCTGGCCGGCATCGTCCATCGCTCGCCCAACGACGCCGCCGATCTCGAACAGGTACGCGGTTGGGATCCGCGCGCGGCTCGGGGAACGACCGCAGCCGAGATCCTCGAAGCTGTGCAACGGGGCTTGGCGATGCCGCTCGATCAGATCCGGGTGCCACCACGTGGCGAGCCGCCCCTCGAGGAGGCCGGGCCACTGGTCGCTCTTGGCGTGGCCCTGGTGGCGGGGATCGCCGCAGAGCGACGCTTCGAGCCTTCGATGCTCGCCAGCCGTGGCGACGTCCAAGCGTACCTCTCGGGCCGCTCCGATACGCGGGTAGGTTCGGGCTGGCGGCGCGAGATCGTGGCCGGGGCCCTCGACCAGCTGGGCCGTGGCGAGATCGCTCTGGCGAGCGACGGCTCGGGCGGGATCCGAACCCTCCCGCTCGCCTCTCGGGATGGGGCCGGGCCCGCTTGATGGCACTGAGCTGCACGAGCGACCGGGCCCGGCCATCCGATCGGGCCCGCTTGATGCGACTGAGCTGCACGAGCGACCGGGCCCGGCCATCCGATCGGGCCCGCTTGATGCGACTGAGCTGCACGAGCGACCGGGCCGCACGAGCCGCCTGCCGGGGTGGTGGAATCGGCAGACACAGGACCCTTAAAAGGTCCGGGCCACCAGGCCGTGCGGGTTCGAGTCCCGCCCCCGGCATTTTTCTTTCGCATGGTCTCACGCTCGCGAGCCGGGAATGCTAACGCGCGCCGGCGAGTTTATTCTGATGGAAGCCCGGGCAATCTTCTCCTGTGCGGTTGAACTGCCGCCGCCGTCCGGCAAGGCTTGATGCGGAAAGGGCGGTCGGTGCTCCGGGTGGCGTCGGCGAATGGTTTGCTCCTTGGAAAAGTGCGCTGTCGCGGTCCGTTTCTAGAAGACGACCAAGGCAGGGTATGCGTCCGAGGCTTTACGTGGGGACCCTTTCGGGGGCTCCGGCAAGATGAGTATTTTCCCTCGCCGGCCCGCGCACGTGCAGACCTCGCGGCGATGGTCCGCGCCGGCGCGAATGTCGTGCGGGTCTACACCCCGCCGCCGCGCTGGGTGCTCGATGAGATCGAGGCGAGTGGCTTGCGCGTCCTGGTCGGCCTGCCCTGGAACCAGCACGTTTGCTTCCTCGAGAGCCGGCACGAGGCCGCGGCCATCCGCGCACGGATCCGCACCGAAGTCGAAGCGCTGTGCCATCCGGCACTCCTCGGCTGCTCGCTCGCCAACGAGGTTCCCGAGACCGTCGTGCGCTGGTACGGGGCGCGTCGGGTCAGTGAGTTCCTCGGCGACCTGATCGCGACGGCTCGCACGGCAGCACCCGATGCGTTGCACACCTTTGCGACCTTTCCACCAACCGAGGATCTGGCGACCGTGCCGGCCGATCTTGTGCTCGCCAACGTGCACTTGAACGACGCCGCCTCGCTCGATGCCTATCTCGCCCGCTTGCTGACGATCGCCGACGGCCGGCCGCTCGTCCTGGGCGAGATCGGAGCCGACGCGGGAACGCACGGCGAAGGCTTCCAGGCGGCCCACATCGAGGAGCAACTCCGGGTGGCATGGCGCCGCGGGGCCGCCGGGGCGTTCGTGTTCTCCTGGACCGACGAGTGGTTCGTGCCCTCGGCCGACGGTGGCCACGATATCGAGGGCTGGTCGTTCGGTGTCACGACGGTCGATCGTCGTCCGAAACCAGCCCTTGCCGCGGCCAGCCGGGCCTTCACGGCGCCTCCACAGGCCGCGCCCGAGACGCCCGGCGTGACGGTGGTGGTGTGCGCGCGCAACGCCGAGGACACCATCGAGGCGGCGCTGCGCTCGCTGGTTCGGCTGCGTTACGAACCGCTGGAAGTTCTCGTCATCGACGACGGCTCGACCGACTCGACCGCCGCGCGCGCCGAGGCCATTGCCGGCGTGCGGGTCGTGCGGACGCCGCCGCAGGGGCTCTCGGCGGCGCGCAATCGCGGTGCCGCCGAGGCGCGCCACGAGGTGATCGCTTACACCGACGCCGACTGCGTGGCGGATCCCGACTGGCTGCGCTGGATCGTGCCCGTCATCGCCGGCAACGTCGTTGCCGCCGGCGGCCCGAACCTCTCGATGCCCCATCCTGGACGCCTCTACGCGACACTGGCCGCCGCCCCGGGGGCGCCGACTCATGTCCTGACCTCGCACGACCGGGCCGAGCACCTCGCCGGGTGTAATCTGGTGGTGCGCCGCGACGTACACGCGAGCATCGGTGGCTTCGATCCCCAGTTCACCTCGGCGGGCGACGATGCCGATTTCTGCTGGCGCCTGCTCGATGCCGGCTTCGAAATCGGCTTCGCACCGCTTGGCGTGGTCTGGCACGAGCGCCGTCGCACCGTGCGCCGATACCTCCGCCAGCAGCGGGGCTACGGCCGCGCCGAGGCCTCGCTGCGCACGCGGCACGCACGGCGCTGCTCGCCCGGCGGCACACCGGGCTGGACCGGGCTGATCTACGGTGGCGACGGCAGTGGCCCGCTCTGGGGCAGTGAACCAGTGATTTACCGCCAGCCCTTCGGCACACTCGGATATCTTGGGATCTACGGCGCGGCCGGGGATCACGCCTTCCGCAGCGTGGTGCTGGCGCCCGAGTGGTTGGTCGGCGGCCTGCTCGCCGTGCTCTCGGGCCTTGTCGATGGCGTTGCCGTCACGGCCGCGGGCATCGCGATGCTGCTGCCGACGCTGCTCGCGGCGGTACGCGAGGCTCGCGCCCGGGCGCGCGTGAGTGCTGCCGCCTTCGAACGCACGCGCGCCGACGACAGCCCCCCCGGAATCCATCTGGCCTTGCTGACCTGGCTGGTCCTCGCTGGTCGCACGGTACGGCGCTACGGCCAGATGCGTGCGCTGGCCGAGCGCGGACTCGCGCGCGACGAAGCTTCCGGGCGCCCGGGTCTCGGTCGTTGGCGTCGCCGGCTGAGCTGGGCACGCGGCCTGGAATGGCGCGGCGAGACGTGGTGGGAACACGCCCCGGAGCCGGGTGAAGTGCTTGACTCGCTGGTGGTCGAACTCGAGCGCCAGCAACTCGACCCGGTATCGGGCGGGGGCTACGCGCCTTTCGATTTCCGTGCACTCTGCGGCCTGTGGTGGCGGATCGACGGCCGCGCCGTGGTCGAGGAGCACGGTGCCGGGCGACGCCTGATGCGGTTTGCCTTCCGGCCGCGCCTGCCGGCCATGGCCTTGGTCATTCTGGTCCCCTTTCTGCCGCTCCTCGTGACTTCGTTGCTCGAGCGGGGCTGGCTCGGCGTCGGACTCGCCTCGGGTGCTGTGGCTGCGTTCTTCACCGGCGCCGCGAGCACTCTCGGTAGCGGTCGCCGCCGGGTGCTGGCGGCTCTGGAGCGTGTCGCGGCCGCCAGCGGCGGGATGGTGCTCGAACGCGGCCGGGTCGTACGCCACCCGGTGCCGGAGCGGGTGCTGCAACCCGTTCCCGAAGCGGAGGTTCCCGAGCCGATCATCGGCGTCGCGGGGGGTCGATGACCCGATCCGCGGGGCTGCTGTCCTGGGTGGCGGGCCGCACCCGTGGGTTCCGGCTCAGGCTTTTCGGGGGCGTCCTGCTGGCGGTCGGTGCGACCGCCGCCGGGCTGGTGCGCCCCTGGCCTCTGAAATGGATCATCGACGACGTACTTGGCGGGCGCAGTGGTGCACCTGCCGAGCCCGATACGCTGCTGCCGGCGATCTGGGTCTTCGTCACAGCACAGGTGCTGGCGGAGTTGCTGCGCTTCCTCGCCGACCGGGCAACGATCGTGGTCGGGCACGGGCTGGTCGCCGAGCTGCGCGACGCGGCCTTTCGTGCACTCCAGATTTCCACGCCGCAACGCGGGCGCGCGCTGCAGACCGGCGATCTCGTCTGCCGGCTCGCCGCCGACACGCTCGCCCTGCAGACCGTCGCCACCACGGCCTTCGTGCCGATGGTCACGGCATTGGCGACCCTGCTCGGGCTGTCCGTGGTCGCGGTTGCGCTGAGTCCTGTCTTGACCGGGCTCGCGTTCCTCGCCCTGCCACTCCTGATCATCCCGCTGCGTCTCTTTGGCCCGGCGATCTCGCGACGGGCCGCGGCGGCGCGCCTCGCCGAGAGCACTCTCTACACGGTGGCCGAGGGCGAGGCCTCGGGCCTGCGCGCGATCCGGGCGCTTGGCGCAGAGGGACCGGCGCGCGAACGCTGGCAGAGCAGCAGTCGCGGCGCACTGCTCGCCGCACAGAAGATCTACACCCTGCAGGGCGGCTATGGTGTGGTGGTCGCGGCCACACTGGCGGTCGCCACCGGCTGGGTCCTGCTGGCCGGAGCCCGGCTCGTGCTGGCCGGAGCGATGAGTCTTGGCGATCTGGTCGTTTTCCTCGGTTACCTGAGTCTCCTCTACGGCCCTCTGCAAACTCTGAGTCACACGCGGGGCCTCTTGCGCGAGGCGTGGGCCGGGCTCGGGCGGGTTCGCGAGATTCTCGATCTCGCCCCCGCCGTCGCCGACGGTACGCACGACCTGCCCAACCGCCCGGGGGTTCTCGAGGTCCGCGGTCTGGGCTTCGCGTACGCCGAGGAGCGTCCCCTCCTCGATGGCGTCGATCTGACGGCACGCCGGGGCCAACTGGTCGTGCTCGCTGGACCGAGTGGCTGCGGCAAGACGACCCTGCTGGAACTTTTCGCCCGGTTGCGCGATCCCGATGCGGGGCGGATTCGTCTCGACGGGTTCGACCTGAAGGCGCTGCGCCTGTCCTCGCTCGGGACTCAGGTGGCGCTCGGGACGCAGCCGCCTCTCGTGCTGCCGCTGACGATCCGCGAGAACCTCACCCTCGGGCGCGGCTTCTCGGACGAAGCCCTCTGGCGGGGACTCGAGAGGGTGGCTCTGGGCGAGCGCGTGCGCGAGCTGCCCGAGGGGCTCGACACCATGCTCTCGGGCGGAGGGGATGGCCTCAGCGTGGGCGAGCGAGTGCGGCTCACGGTCGCGCGCGCACTTCTCGGTGATCCTGCGATTCTTCTGCTCGATGAACCGACGCTCGGGCTCGACCCCGAGAACGCCGAGCGCATCGTCACGCTGCTCGCCGAGTTGGCCCGCGACCGGATCTGCATCGTCGCGAGCCATGCCCGGCGCTTCCGCGACCGGGCCGATGTGCTCCTCGATCTCGGGGCGCGGCCGCGCGAGTTGGATCGACGCGCGCCCGCCACACCCAGCGCAGCGCATGCCGGCGGCACCGCACCTCAAATCGACGGCGACGCCCCCCGCACGGCGGCCTCGGCGGCGGCTGGTCGATGAATCGAGCGGGCGAGCAAACGAGGCCAGGCGGCCGACGCGACGCTGGCGCCGGCACGAGGCGAGGGCGGGCGGCCTCCGATCTCCCCTTCAGTTCTCGACTCGCCTCACTCCGTGATGGCGCCGCCACGCAGCGGCAGGGGATGTGTGCGGCGAATCCTGAGCGTTCGCACGTGAGAATCCGCGCGTGACCAGACCCCGCGTGGTGGTGCTCGGACTCGTGGCACGCTGGCCGATGGCCGGCATGGTGTGGCAGGCGCTGCACTACCTGATCCCGCTGCGGCGCCTCGGCTTCGACGTCACCTACGTCGAGGATCTCGGCGGCCCGCTCTACGCGCCGCGCGAGAAGACAATGATCACCGATCCCGCGCCCAGCGCGCGCTTTCTGGGTGAAGCGCTCGGGCAATTCGGCCTTGATGACTGCTGGGCACTGCGCGATCCGCGCGACGGCTCGGGCTTCGGGCTTCCGGCCGACGAGGTCGAGGACTTGCTCGCCAGTGCGCACTCGATCTGGAACATCTGCGGCGCGGCGCGCATCGACGAGCGTCACGAACGCGGCGGCGCGACGCTCGTCTACGTCCAGACCGATCCGCTGACCGAGCAGATCCGGGCCGTCGAGGGCGACACGGCACTGCGCGAGCAACTGAGCCGGCATCCGGTCCGCTTCACCTACGGCCCCGGTATTCTTGATCGCTCGGGTCGCTGCCCGGCTGGGCTCGAATGGACGGGCACCCGCCCGCCCGTGCTCACCGACCTCTGGGAGGCCGCGCCGGCCGCGCCGGGAGCCGCGTGGACGACGCTCGGGACCTGGCGCAATGAGGGCAAGGACGTGCTCTGGCAGGGCCGCCGGCTGCGTTGGTCCAAGGACGCGGGTTTCCGTGCTCTCGCGGCCGTGCCCGGACGCGCCGGGGTACGCGCGCTCGGGGCGCTCGAACCCGACCGCGCCGACGAGGTGCAGTCCTTCCGCGCGGGCGGTTGGGAACTTGCCGATCCGGTCGAGATCTCCGCCGATGCGGACGAGTACCGCCGCTTCATCCGCGACTCGCGCGGCGAGTTGACGCCGGCCAAGCCGATCTACGTCGATACTGAATCCGGCTGGTTCAGCGATCGCGCGGTCTGCTACCTCGCGGCGGGTCGCCCGGTCGTAACGCCCGCCACCGGCCCGGCGGGAGGCGTGCCCTGGGGCGATGGGCTCGTGTCCTTCAGCACAGCCGACGACGCGGTGGCGGCCCTGCGCAGCGTCGAGGCGGATTACGATCGCCACGCCCGCCACGCCCGCGAACTCGCCCGCGAGTACTTCGACGGTGTCCGCCTGGTCGCCGAGATGGTCGAGCGGATCGACGGCTCTCGTCCGGCCTCGGCATCGCGGGTCGTTTCCGCGGGCGAGTAGCGACCTCCGCCCCGCCGGCGCCTCGTCCATCTCGCAGGTTCTCGCGCTGATACCGCCGCACGGATGCGTCATGCTCGCGCCCGCGATCGGAAGCGGCTCATGCTTCGAGAGGATTCGCAGCCACGCCGGAGGTAGACCCCGCAGATGACCCCGGTGGCCGGCGATTCCCTCCGCTGCCTCACGGGAGGCCTCTTGAGCACCCCAGACAATCCATGTTCAGAGGAGAAACGTCGCACGGCGGCGTGAGGCCGACGGCGCCGATGCGCGGCGGCGTTGGATCGGCGGGACGTCCCCGAGTCCGTTCCGGGGGAACAGGCTCGGGTGGGCCAGAGGGTGGGGCGTGGATCCTGCGGTGTAGTTCCGACTTGCTGAGTCGTTTTCTAAGTATAAAAAGGACTTATGTATTCGCGATTGCTCAGGGCCCCCGAGCGCCAGAGCTTCTTCCTCTTTGGGCCGCGCGGCACCGGGAAGACCGCATGGATCACCGAGCGCTTCTCCGGCATGCCCACCTTCGACCTGCTCGACTCGGAGGTTTACACGCGGCTCCTGGCCACGCCCCAACTCCTCGGATCCCTGATCCCCGCAGCGCACCGGGGCTGGGTGGTGATCGACGAAGTGCAGCGAGTGCCGCAGCTCCTGAACGAGGTGCATCGCCTGATCGAATCGAGACGACTGCGCTTCGCGTTGACCGGATCGAGCGCGCGTAAGCTACGTGCCCGTGGCGTCAATCTGCTCGCCGGACGCGCCTTGACGCGCTTCATGCATCCGCTGACAGCATCCGAACTCGGCAAGGACTTCGAACTCGGGCGGGCACTGCGCTACGGCGGCCTTCCCTTCGCCTGTACGACCCGGGATCCCAAGGCCTATCTTGCGAGCTACGTCACGAGCTACCTGCGCGAGGAGGTTCAGCAGGAGGGCCTTGCCCGCAATTTGAGCGCCTTCAGTCGCTTCTTGCAGGCCGCGAGCTTCTCTCAGGCCGCTCCACTCAACATGGCCGCTGTCGCACGTGACTGTGGCGTCCACGCCAAGGTGGTCGAGGACTACTTCACGATCCTCGAGGACCTCCTGATCGCCGTCCGCCTGCCGGTCTTCAAGCGCCGCGCGCAGCGGCGGCTCGTCGCACATCCCAAGTTCTTTTTCTTCGACGTGGGGGTGTTTCACGCGTTGCGACCGCGGGGACCGCTCGACGCCACCGAAGAGATCGAGGGGCCAGCGCTGGAGACCCTCGTCCTGGAACAGCTCCGAGCGTGGAACGACTATCTCGACCTCGGCTATTCGATCCACTACTGGCGCACCGCGGCCGGCGACGAGGTGGACTTTGTACTCTATGGTGAACGCGGCCTGATCGCCATCGAGGTGAAGCGATCCTCTCGCGTGCGCAGCGAGGATCTGCGCGGTCTGCGTCGCTTCCGGGAGGACTTCCCCATGGCGCGTTCCTACCTGCTCCACACCGGTCCGCGCCGCTGGCACGAAAACGGGATCGAGATATGGCCGGTCGGCGAGGCGCTGGCGGATCTCGCCGGGATCATGAATGGATGACCGGACGGTCGCGGGGCCCCCGGCGTGCGGGCTCGTTTCCTCCGGCGCCCGTACTCGTCTTCATTCGGACGGAGCCTACCCAAGAAGGGGAGGATCAGGATGCGCAGGAAGGGGAAGTTCGGCGGCGTGCTCTTCGCGGGGCTACTGGCAGATTGTTCGGGTCTGACGAGGGCGGCGGCGCGCCGATCCCGGCAAAGGAATGCGTGTCGCCCGTGGTCTGGCTCAGGACCCGGCCCAATTCGGCCTGCGGCGGCCAGAACACCCCTGCGTGACCCGTCGACGTGGCGGCTTCGGACTGCCACGGTTGGCGGGCAGTCGGCCCCACTGGGCAGCAACACGAGAACTCGGCGAACGACATTCGTTGCGGCGCCGACCGGTCGTTCTCGTTTGTGCAGTTTGCCAGCAACCTCGATTGCGCGGGAACGGGCACGGCGAAGGACTACGTGCGGAATGCCTGCGAGCAGGACATTCCGCCCTCGCTCCACACCGAGGCCTTCGACCTCATTGGTTGCAGCCAGCCAACCAACCCGACCTGCAAGACAGAAATGCCGTCGCTGAGCGTTGTCGGCGGGAGCGTCTTCCTCAACGGCGCAGGGTGCGTGCCGCAGTAGGCTCGGAAGAGCGAACTTGAAGAGGACTCCTGCGGGTCTTGGAGCCCATCCCCTGTCCAGCTCGCGTGGGAAGACCGCTCGAGCCAAGCCCGGTCAGTCGTCGCGGACGTGCGGCGGGCGGACGTAGCCGGCGCGCCGGAGCAGGCCGCGGGCGATGACGAGGCGCTGGATCTCGTTGGTGCCCTCGCCGATGATCATCAGCGGCGCGTCGCGGTAATAGCGCTCGACATTGAACTCTTGGCTGTAGCCGTAGCCGCCGTGGATGCGCATCGCTTCGAGGGCGACCTCCTGGCAGGTCTCGGAGGCGAAGAGCTTGGCCATGCCGGCCTCGATGTCGCTGCGCTCGCCCGAGTCCTTCATCGCCGCGGCGCGATAGGTGAGGAGGCGGGCCGCCTCGATCTTGGTCGCCATGTCGGCGAGCTTGAGTTGGATCGCCTGGTGCTCGCAGCTCGGCTTGCCGAAGGTCTCGCGCTCCTGGGCGTAGCGCAGGGCGTCCTCGAAGGCCGCTTGCGCCACGCCGACAGCACGCGCCGCGATGTTCACGCGGCCAACCTCGAGGCCCGTCATGATGTACTTGAAGCCTTCGCCCTCGCGCCCGATCAGATTCGCGGCCGGGATCTGGAAGTCCTCGAAACAGACCTCGGCCGACTCGACGCCCTTGTAGCCGAGCTTGGGCAGGTCGCGGCTGATGGTGCAGCCGGGCCCGCCTTTCTCGGCGATCAGGTAGGAGATGCCGGTGTGGCGCGGTTCGGCCTCGGGGTTGGTCTTGACGACCAGCCCGAACATCGTGCCGGTGCGCGCGTTGGTCGACCACATCTTGGTCCCGTTGATGACGTAGGCGTCGCCACTGCGCCGGGCGAGGGTGC
This sequence comes from Pseudomonadota bacterium, assembly GCA_005777805.1. Lineage (GTDB taxonomy): Bacteria > Desulfobacterota > Binatia > UBA12015 > UBA12015 > SXLG01. The sequence goes on along the minus strand of SXLG01000071.1, from coordinate 37,962 downwards.
GGATCGCCTGGGCGTCGCTGCCGGCATGAGGCTCGGTGAGGCCAAAGGCGGCGCGTTTCTCGCCGCGTGCCATGGCCGGCAGGAAGCGCTGGCGCTGCTCGTCGTTGCCAAAAACACGAATGACGTAAGCCACCATCAAATGGGTATTGAGGATGCCCGAGAGGGTCATCCAGCCGCGGCAGAGTTCCTCGACGATGCGCGCGTAGGTCGTGACGCTGAGGCCGAGGCCGCCGAAAGCCTCGGGGATCGTGGCCCCGAAGAGGCCCAGCGCCTTCATCTGCTCGACCAGCGCCTGGGGGTACTCGTTGCGGTGTTCGAGTTCGTTGGCGACCGGCTTGACCTCCTTCTCGACGAAGCTCCGAACAGCAGCGATCAGATCGGTGTCAGCACTCTCGGACATCGTGATTCCTCCGGGCGCTGCTTCACCACCCGCCTCCGGAGCGCGCAACCTCGGAGACCCGCGCCGATCCACGCGTATGGACTGGACGCGCCGGTGGATGTCCGGCAGGCTCGGCCGCGGTGGCGCAGCGGGGTGAAGGGCGGGGCGACGAGTCGCTGCTGCTGCTCGAGCAGGATCTCTGGGGTCGCGGCTTTCTGCGCGTCGCGGGACTCGACGAGGTCGGCGTCGGCCCTCTCGCCGGACCCATCGTGGCGGCCGCGGTCGTGCTGCCTCCGGGTGGCCATGTCGATGGGGTGCGCGACTCGAAGAAGCTCTCGGCCGCCCGCCGGACGCGACTCGACGGCGAGATCCGCGCCGCCGCTCTTGGCATCGGCATCGGCGTGGTCGAGGCCGCGGAGGTCGATGTGCTGAACCCTTTCCAGGGGGGACTCTGTGCAATGCGACGGGCCCTCGACGCGCTGCCCGAGGCGCCCGACCATCTGCTGATCGACGCGCGCAGCTTGTCGGGGGTGGGTGTGCCGCAGACGGCGATCGTGCGCGGCGATGCGCGCATCCATTCGATCGGCGCGGCGTCGATCGTGGCCAAGGTCTTCCGGGACCGCCTGATGCACGCCTACGACGAACGCTTTCCGGCCTACGGCTTTGCGCGGCACGTCGGGTACGGCACCCGGGCCCATCTCGAAGCTCTCGCGCGGCTCGGCCCGTGCCCGATCCACCGACTGAGCTACGCCCCCGTGCGCCGCGCCGCCCAGGACCGGGGCCACGCCTTCGCCGACCTGTCGGCCACGGCGCCGGTTTGAGCCTGGGCGGGCGCGGATCGCGCCACGCTTGGCGCGCCGGGCGCGCAGCGCCAGAATGGACCGCCGGGCCGGCCGCCCGCCCCGCCACGGAGACGCGACGATGCCGAACGTAACGATGCCCAAGCTCTCCGACACGATGGAGGGCGGGCGAATCCTGCGCTGGTTGAAGCAAGCCGGGGATCGGATCGCGGTCGGCGACGTGCTGGTCGAGGTCGAGACCGACAAGGCAGATATGGAGGTCGAGTCCGCGCTGGCCGGTGTACTCGTCGAGCATCGCGTCGCCGAGGGAGAGAGCGTGCCGGTGGGCGCGGTGATCGCGCTCGTCGAGTCGGCCGGTGGCGCCGCCGCCGACGCAATCGCACCGCTTGGGGCTGCGGGGGGCGCTCCCGACATCGTCGAGTCGGTCGCTGGCGCCACTGGGGACGCGGCCGCACGCGAGGGGCAGGGTGACATCCACGCACCGCCACCTGCACACCCGCTTGCAGCGGCGGCCACTCCGGCCGTAGGTGGGCTCGCGCCGGGCGGGGGGGACGCGGAGTTTCCGCCACCCCTCCTTCCGCCGCGCGTCCCCCCGAGCGGAAGGGCCTCACCGCTGGCGCGATCCCGTGCCGCCGATCTCGGTCTTGACCCGACAGAGGTGCAGGGCAGTGGCCCTGGCGGCCGGGTGCTGCAGCGCGACGTCGAGGCCGCGGCGGCGGCGCGAGGACAAGGCACGTCGGTGCCCGCAGCGGTGGCGCGCGGGCAGGGCACGCCGGTGCCCGCGCCCGCAGTGCGAACGCCGACAACGCCGATAACCGCAGCGGCGGCGACGAGAACCGAGATCGCGGCAGCGCAGTCCCCAGCCGCAGGCGAGCGAGGCCGCGTCGGGGTCGTTCGCGTCGCGCGCGACGCCCCGGCCGGTGCCCCGGCCGACGCGCCGGAGGTCTCGCCCCCGAGCCGTATCGAGCGCGTGCCGCTCTCGCCGATGCGTTCCTCGATCGCCCGGCGCATGACGCTCAGCAAACGCGAAGTGCCGCATTTCTACGTCGAGGCCTCGGCCCGCCTCGACGAGCTGCTGCGGTTGCGCGAGTCGCTGCGCCGCCAGGGTGGGTCTGTGGCGGGCGTGACCCTGAACCATCTCATCCTGTGCGCCACGGCGGCCGCGCTCAGGGAACAGCCCGCCCTCAACTCGCGCTTCGCCGGCGACGCCGTCGAGATCGTGCACGAGGTCAATCTAGGAATCGTCACCGCCGTTCCCGACGGCCTGGTGGTGCCGGTGCTGCGGCGGGCCGATGAACTCGACCTCTTCGCCCTCGCGGCACGCGCCCGCGACCTGACGCAGCGGGCGCGTGACCGCCGGCTGCGCAGCGAGGAGCTGAGCGGCGGCACGTTCTCGGTCTCGAATCTTGGAATGTACGGCGTCGAGCGGTTCGCCGCGGTGATCAATCCGCCGCAAGCCGCGATTCTGGCCGTCGGTGCGGTGTCGGAGAAGCCAGTCGTGCGCGACGGCCGGGTGATCGTCGCTCCTTGTGTGGTGCTGACGCTCTCGTGCGATCATCGTGCCGTCGACGGAGCCCAGGCGGGCCTCCTGCTCAGCGCCCTGCGCACTCGGCTCGAGGATCCCGTGAGCTTGTTGTTGGCGGTGCGCCGGGACGGCGACGACGAAGAGGGCGGGTCGGGTGGCTGAGCCCTGGGATCTGGCGGTTCTCGGCGCCGGTCCGGGCGGCTACGCCGCAGCGCTGCGCGCCACCCAACTCGGCCTGCGCACGGTGATCATCGAGCGAGAGCGCGCCGGCGGACTCTGCGGCAACTGGGGCTGCATTCCCTCCAAGGCGATCCTGTCGTCGGCCGATGCTTACGCACGAGCCCGCGGCGGCGAAGCCCTCGGGCTGCGCCCCGGCACGCTCGGCTTCGATTACCCGCGGGTGATCGAACACAGCCGGGAAGCCGCCGCGCGCATGGCGCACGGGGTCGAAGGGCTGCTGAGCCGTGCCGGCATCCCCCAGATCCGTGGCGACGCGCGCCTCGACGAGCAGGGAACTCTGCTCGTCGATGGTCAGGGCGAGATTGCCGCGCGTTCGATTCTGCTAGCGACGGGTACCGTCGAGACCCGCCTTGGCGGCGTGCCACTCGATCCGCCGGCTATCCTCGGGAGTCGCGACTTCCTCGCCGAGAGCACCTTGCCGCAGTCGATCGCCATCATCGGTGGCGGTCCGATCGGCGTCGAGTTCGCGCACGCGCTGGCCTGTTTCGGCGTGGCGGTCACAATCATCGAGGCCTGCCCCGGACTACTCCCCGGCCTGGAGGAAACGCTCGGGCGCGAACTCGAGCGCGGGCTGCGCCGCCGTGGCGTCGACGTTCACACCAGCACCGCCATCGGCAGTGTGGTGCGCCAGGGCGACGGGGTTCGCATCGAGGGCCAGCAGCGCGGCGCACCGATCGAACTACAAGCGGAACGCTGTCTCGTCGCGGTCGGTCGGCGGGTCGATGCGGAGACCCTCGGCCTGCACGCCGCGGGGATCGAACTCATGGGCGGGCGAATCCGGGTCGATGCCCAGTACCGGACCAATCGCCCCCGCGTGCTGGCCGTCGGCGACCTCATCGATTCGCCGCCCTTGGCGCACGTCGCCACGGCCGAGGCCATCGCCGCGGTCGAGATGCTGGCCGGCGTCCGCCCGGAGGGTCGGCTCGATCCGCGCCGGATGCCGGTCTGCGTCTATGTCCACCCAGAAATTGCCAGCATCGGTCTGACCCGCCGCGAGGCCCGCGCCCGTGGTCACGAACTCCGCGAAGGCCGCGTCCCCTGGCGCGCGCTGGGGCGCGCCGTCGCGGCCGGCGACGATGCCGGCTTCCTCCTGTTACTCGCCGATACGCAGCACGGCGAGATCCTCGGCGCGCACGTTTATGGCACCGCGGCGAGTGATCTCATCGGCGAGATCGCGCTCGCGGTCGAGGCCGAGGCCACGGTCCACGAACTCGCCGCAACGATTCATCCCCACCCGAGCTTTGCCGAGGCCATCGGCGAGGCCGCGCGCGCCTGCCTCGGGCGGGCAATCCATCTCTAGAGGGGACGCCTCGAGTGGCTCTGGTCGTGCGCTGGCTCGGCTGTCTTCCTCTCGAGGAGGCCCTGATCCTGCAAGAACAAGCCGCGCTCGAATGCGCGGCGGGCCACGAGACCGTCCTGCTGCTCGAACACAAGCCCGTCTACACCACCGGCCGCGGTGGTGCGGTGGCCCATCTGCCCGACGCGGCACACGCCGGAGAACTCCCGGTGCACCGGCTCAGCCGGGGTGGCGACGCGACCTACCACGGCCCGGGTCAGCTCGTCGGCTGGGTCATCGTGGACCTCCGTCGTCGGGCGGGTGATGCCCACCGCCATCTGCGGGCGCTCGAGGAGGCCCTGCTTCAGATCGGCGACGCCTTTGAACTCGCGACCACCCGGCGACCGGGCCTGACCGGGGTGTGGACCCGGAGCGAGCCGCCGCGCAAGCTCGGGTCGATCGGGATCGGGGTCCGCCGGGGTGTGACCCGACACGGTTTCGCCCTCAACGTCCGCCGAGGCTCACTCGCAGGCTTCCGTGCGATCGTCCCCTGCGGCCTGGCGGGGGTCGAGATGACCTCGCTCGAGTCGGAATGCCCCGGACGCGAGATCACGGTGACCGACGCGGTCCGCGTGGCCGAGCCCATCCTGCGGAAAATCTTCGAGATTCGATCCCGCGAGTGTCCCGCTCGGTCCTAATTCCGGGCATTTTATCGGCCTGAGCATTGCTTGGCCGTGAGCTTTCCCTTATCAGGCCGCTCTCCATCGGGCGCGGTTGATGAGGGGAAGAGAATGCTGAAGCTGTACGACTATCCGCAGTGTCCTTACGGGCAGAAAACGCGGATCGTTCTCGCCGAGAAACAGCTCGACTACGAGTTCGTCCTCGTCGACCTGCGCAAGAACGAGCAGCACACGCCGGAGTTCCTCGCCCTGAACCCGCTGCACCGCGTGCCGGTTCTGGTCGAGGAGGACGACGGCGAGATCGAATTGATCGTCCAGGACTCGACCATCATCGACGAGTACCTCGAGGACGAGTACCCCGAGCCCTCGCTGCTGCCCGGCAGTGGCGACTCCGCGGCTCGGGCCCGCATCCGCGAACTCGAGGACCACGCCGATCAGTTCTTTGTGCTCGCGGCGGGCACGCTGCTGGCCGAGCACGCCAAGCCAGCGGAATCGCGCGATCCCGAGCGCCTGCGCCGGGCCAAGGAGGAGGTCGACAAGACCTTCCAGATCCTCGAGGAGGCCCTGCAGGGTGGGCGGCTGTGGCTCGGAGGCGAGCAGTTCACGATCGCCGATGCTGCCTTTGCGCCACGTCTGCTTCTTCTCGTGCAGCGTCAGGTAGAGATCCCGAACAACATGCCTGCCCTGCGCGGCTACGCCGACCGGCTGGGCAAGCGCGACAGCGTGCGCCGGCTCGGCGCGCTCTAGATCGGGTTTCGCGAGCGGCGGCGCTAAATCCGCCGCCAGCCCTTGGGCAGGACCACGAGCCCGCTCTCCGTCGTCGGGAAGCGGGCGCGGTCTGCTGCGAGATCGAAGCCAATCGTCTCCCCGGCGGGAATCACGCAATTCTTGTCGAGGATGACGCGTCGCAGCCGCGCCCCGGATCCAATCCGGCTGCCGTCGAGGATGACGCATTCCTCGACCTCGGCCCCGCTCTCGAGACGGACGTTGCGCCCCAGGACCGACCCGAGCACGTTGGCGCCCTCGATCAGACATCCCTCGGAGATCAGCGAGTTGGTGGCACTGCCACGGCGGCCCTCCACGTCGAAGATGAATTTCGCCGGTGGCGCCGGACTTGACACCGAGCGCACCGGCCAACGCGGGTTGTAGAGGTTGAGTGCCGGCGTGCCCTCGCAAAGATCCATGTTGGCCGCGAAGTAGGCGTCCACGGTGCCGACGTCGCGCCAGTAGGGCGTCAAGGTTGTCGGCTCCCCCGGCATTCGGTTGGCCGCAAAGTCGTAGGCAAACGTGCGTCCGCCATCGAGGCCCTGGGGCAGCACGTTGTGGCCAAAGTCGAGATCGGCGGCGGGCCGGTCGCCGAACGCCTTCAGCACCTCGATCAGATAGCCCGTCTCGAAGAGATAGTTGCCCATCGATGCCAGGGCCCAGCCCGGCCGTCCCGGGATTTCGGGCGGCTCGACCGGCTTCTCGACGAAAGCCGTCACCCGTCGCTCCTCGTCGACCGCGAGCACGCCGAACTCCGTCGCGTCCTCGCGCCGGACCGGCATCGTGGCCACGGTGACCTGCGCGCCCATCTCGTCGTGGAAATCCACCATCTGCCGGATGTCGAACCGATAGATGTGATCCGCCCCGAACACCGCCACAACGTCGGGGGCAAAGTTCTCGATCAGGTTTAGATTCTGCAGAACAGCATCGGCCGTGCCCTGGTACCAGGTCTGTCCCGCTCGCATCTGTGCCGGGACGGGGGAAACGAAGTGGTCCGGCAGAACGCCGCCAAACTGCCAGCCGGCAGCGATGTGCTCGATCATGGACTGCGACTTGAATTGCACCAGAACGTAGATGGCGAAGATGTCGGAGTTGACGAAGTTCGAGAGAACGAAGTCGATCAGGCGATACTTCCCGCCGAAGGGCACGGCGGGCTTGGCCCGCTCGCGGGTGAGCGGCTGCAGGCGTGTGCCCTCGCCGCCGGCGATGACCATGCCGAGTACCCGCCGCCTCCGCCCGCCCGACATCGCGACCGACTTTCGCGAGACCTCGGGCCGGAGTCAACTCGGCACCGACGATACGCGCCGCCGCGTGGGGGTGCGCGGCTGTTCCGTGCCCGCCCTCTGGTCCGGGCGGAGCGGTCCCGGCACGCAACAAACCCCGGGGTGCTTTTCGGAAGCGTGCTAAATGCTAGCGTACCCGGGGTGAGCGCCGAGAGCACGCCCGATCTCGAGGCACGGCGTCAGGCCGTGATCGATTCCTACCGGGTGGTCTGCATCTGCAACAAGATCCGGCGCGGCACCATCCAGAAGGCGATCGCCGCCGGTGCGACTTCGCTCGGTGATGTCCGCCGGTTGACGCGGGCCGCCACCGGCCCCTGCAAGGCGGAACGCTGCGGACCACGCATCGCCGAAATGCTCGTGCTGGCGCGAGCCTCGGGTTGCGGCGATGGGGCCGGGTGATAGGCAGCCTCACGAATCGTGACAACTTCCGGGCCGGAGCAGGCTCGCTCCGTCGCCCCGTGCAACTCCAGAAAAAAGGAGATCTCGACGTGCCTCAATTGAAGGGTTCGAAAACCCACGACAACCTCAAGGCCGCCTTCGCAGGCGAGTCGCAGGCCAATCGGCGCTACCTCTACTTCGCGCGTCGGGCCGATATCGAAGGGTATCCCGACGTCGGCGGGCTCTTCCGCGACACCTCCGAGGCCGAGACCGGCCATGCGCTCGGACATCTCGACTTCCTCAAGGAGGTTGGAGACCCCGCGACCGGTCTGCCGATCGGCGAGACCGAGGCCAACCTCAAGGCCGCCGTCGCCGGCGAGACCTACGAGTACACCGAGATGTACCCGGGGTTCGCGAAGACAGCCCGGCAGGAAGGCCTCGCCGAAATTGCCGAGTGGTTCGAGACGCTGGCTCGTGCCGAGAAGTCGCATGCCGGTCGCTTCCAGAAGGGTCTGGACGAGCTCGGCAGCTGAGACCCGGAGTCCGGGAGAGGCGGGCCGACCGGGGCCCGCCTCTCCCGGCACGGCGTGAGGTCCTGCGCCATGCGTCGGGTCACCCTCGAAGACATCATCGGGCCTGCCCGCTACGCCGGGCTGCGCGGCGACCGCCGTCGGCGGATCATCGATCTCAAGCGCATCCGGCGCGTCGCCCTCGGTGACCGCGTGAGCGTGGTGTTCGAGAACTTCGAGACCATCCTCTTCCAGACCCAGGAGATGGTTTTCGTCGAACGCATCACCGACCTCGATCTCGTGCGCCAGGAAGTCGAGGTCTACAACGGCCTCCTACCCGAGGCGGGCGAGCTTTCGGCGACGCTGCTGGTCGAGGTCACCGAGCAGGCGCAGATCCGGCCGGCGCTGGAGGCCCTGGTGGGGCTCGACGAACACGTCCGGCTCGAAATCGACGGGCGACCGACGCGGGCGCTGTTCGAATCCGGGCGATCGCAGGCCGACCGGATCTCCGCAGTGCAGTACCTGCGCTTCTCGCTCGATGCCGACTGCCGCGCGTCCTTGTGCCGACCCGACTCGCGCGTCGAACTCGTCGCCGACCATGTCAACTATCAACACCGGACGACGCTCGACGAGGACCAGCGGGCCTCGCTGGCCGCCGATCTGACCACCGAGGGGAGCCTCTCGTGAACGACACCCTCGACGACGAGATTCCGCTCTTTCCCTTGCCCAACGTCGTCCTCTTCCCGGGCACCCGGCTGCCCCTGCATATCTTCGAGCCGCGCTATCGCGACATGGTGGCCACGGCTGCCGCGGGCTCGGGTCTGATCGGCATGGTGGTCCTGCGCGGGGACTGGCAGCAGAATTATGAGGGCTCGCCCGAGATCTATCCGGTGGGCTGCGTCGGGCGGATCGTCGAACGCGAGCCGCTGCCCGACGGGCGCTCCAACCTCGTTCTGCTCGGCCGACGGCGGTTTCAAATCGTCGAGGAGTTCACGGGTCAGCCCTACCGGCGGGCGCGCGTGGAATGGCTCGACGATCCGCGTGAGGCACCCGCCGAGGCCGTGCTCACGGCCCTGCGCCAGGCGGTCGACGCCTTGTTGCGCGGCCGCGCTGAAACGACGATCGACATCTGGTCCGGGATGCCGACCGAGGTGTCGGAGCTCGTCGACCACCTCGCGTTCGTTCTGCCGCTGAGTCCGCTGGAGAAGCTCGCTCTGCTCGAATGCGCCGGCTGCTCGGCACGCGCGGCTCGCCTCGTCGAGATCGTCGAGTTCCGGGTCGCCGAGGCCCGCGTACCCCGCGAGGGACGCGGGCCGTGTCATTGAGGCCGACCTCGCCGCGCCAGCCACAGGCCTCGTCCACGCAAAGCGCAGGAACCTCGGCGTGGAGCTGATCGCGGCACTCTTGGCCTGGGTCGCACTCGTAGCGGGGGTGGTGACCCTCTGCATCGGCGTCGCCGCCGGCCGGGGCAACGCGGCCCTCGAGACTCTGATCTACGCGGGCATGGCCACGCTCGTCCTGCAGCTCTTCGCGGCGATCGTCGCCACCGTCCACGGCCGGCTGCTGGCCGACGGCACGCAGGCTCCCGATCACGCGTCGCCAGCCGTGGAAGCGGGCGTCGGGCAGACGAACCCCAGCTCTGCTAGCGCGCAGGTACACCGGAGGGGCCCATGAAACGAACCTGGATTCAGCTTCTCGAAGAAGCCCGCGCAGCGGTGCCGGAGGTGACGATCGATCAGGCCCGCTCCCGGCTCGAGGGCAACGGCGGAGCGATCCACCTGATCGACGTCCGCGAGCGCGAGGAATACCGCGAGGGCCATCTCGAGAACGCGGTCTCGGTGCCACGCGGCTTTCTCGAGATGCGGATCGAAGAGGCGGTGCCCGATCGTGACGCCGCCGTCATCGCCTACTGCCAGGGCGGAACGCGCTCGCTGATCGCGGCCCGCATCCTGCGCGACATGGGCTACAGCAACGTGGTGTCGATGGCCGGTGGTTTCGGCGCCTGGAAGGGCGCCGGTTACCGCTGGGTCGCCGACCGCCAGTTCGGTCCTGATCAGATCCAGCGCTACAGCCGCCATTTCCTGCTGCCCGAGGTCGGCGAGGTGGGGCAGGCGAAGCTCCTCGATGCGCGTGTTCTGCTGATCGGCGCGGGCGGACTCGGCTCCCCCACGGCGTACTATCTGGCCGCGGCGGGGGTGGGCACGCTCGGCATCGTCGACGATGACGTGGTGGACCGCTCGAACCTGCAGCGCCAGATCCTCCACAACGAGGAACGCGTCGGCATGGCCAAGGTCGAGTCCGCCCGACTCACGCTCGAGGGACTGAACCCCGACGTCAAGGTCGTCGGCTACCGCGAGCGCGTCAACTCTGAAAATATCATGCGCCTGATCGCCGACTACGACATCATCGTCGACGGCTGCGACAACTTCCCGACCCGCTACCTGGTGAACGACGCTTGTGTGTTCACCGGCAAGACGAATATCCATGGCAGCATCTTCCAGTTCGAGGGCCAGACCACGGTCTTCAAGCCCAGCGAAGGGCCTTGCTACCGCTGCCTCTTCCCCGAGCCGCCGCCTCCGGGGGCAGCCCCCTCGTGTGCCGAGGCCGGGGTGCTCGGCGTGCTGCCCGGTCTCATCGGCTGCGTGCAGGCGGTCGAGACGGTGAAGCAGATCCTCGGCGTCGGGCGCTCGCTGGTCGGGCGCCTGCTGCACTTCGACACGCTCAGCATGGAGATCCGGCAGATGCGTTTGCGCAAGGATCCCGAGTGCCCGGTCTGCGGCGAGCAGCCGACGATCCGCGAACTGATCGACTACGAAGAGTTCTGCGGGTTGCGCGCGGGCCACACGGCTTAGCGCGCCGGAGGGCAGGCGAGTGCGGGTGCGATTGCACGCAGGCCTGCGCGGCTACCTGCCGCCGGGCGCCAGCGACAACGTCGTGGAGATCGATGTCCCCGCCGGGGCGAGTGCGGCCACGGTGGCCCGGGCGCTGGGCATCCCCGAGGGATTTGCCGGCGTGGCCTTCGCCGGCGGCGAGAAGTGCGAAATGACCGCCGCACTTCGACCTGACGACGAACTCGATCTCTTCCCGCCGCTCGCCGGAGGTTGAACGAGTCGCCGCACAGGCTGGCCCTGTGACTTCTCCTGCGGCCCATTTGGTCAGCGGCACCGCGTAAAAATTAGCCCCGGGGACGCATCCTGCATCGACTGTCGCCGATGCGGCCCCGCTGGTGGAGCGGGGTGTCCCCGGGGCCGGTGGCGCCTGGCATCTCCAGGCCACCACGAACGGAAATATCGTGGACAGGCCTAGGAGGCCACCACCTCACAGGTCACCTGAGTACTTTCGCTCACTTGACGATCACCTCCCGTTCCCGGCGCCGTCGATAACCCCTCGGTCGTCGACCAGTTCGCGGGGCCAGTCCCGCATCGATCACCCGTCCAATGACCGCCGCTGCCACCCTCCGGGCTTGACCCACCGACGCGTCGGCCCCGTGCCGCGCGCCGGTTCTCGGACGCTGTGTTCGTCCGGGTCTGAGCGAATGCTACGCCGGTTCCTCGCGGCTGTAAATAAGCGCGCTCTCCACATCGCGAGAAATCGGGCGACGGGATCGACGCGCAGCAAAAAGGGGACGGAGCATCGTGGCAGGCAAGGAAGACATCCTCTTCGAGCGCAGGGGCCATGTGGCCTGGGTCACGCTCAACCGGCCCGAGGTGATGAACGCGCTTCATCCCCCCTGTCACGATCGGCTCGAGGCGATCTGGAACGAGATCGCGACCGATCCCGACATCTGGCTGGCGGTGCTCACCGGGGCCGGCGAGCGGGCGTTCTCGGCGGGTAACGACCTCAAGTGGACCGCCCAGAACGCAGGCCGCATGCCGCCCTTTCCGCCGGGTGGTTTCGGTGGCCTGTGCGGCCGCTTCGATCTCGTCAAGCCACTGATCGCGCGAGTGAACGGCCTGGCTCTGGGCGGCGGCGTCGAACTCGCGCTGGCCTGCGATCTGATCATCGCCGCCGACCATGCGCGCTTCGGTCTGCCCGAACCCCGGGTTGGGCTGATGGCGGCCGCCGGGGGGGCGCAGCGTCTGGTCCGGCAGCTCCCGCTCAAACAGGCGATGGGGTTGCTGTTGACCGGCGAGACGCTCCCGGCCGCGCCTGCGCTCGAGCTGGGACTCGTCAACGAGGTGGTGGCGCTCGGCGAACTCGAAGCCGCGGTCGAGCGCTGGGTCGCGCGGATCCTGGAATGCTCACCGCTCAGCATCCGGGCGACCAAGCAGGCCGCGCTGGACAGCCTCGACCGCCCGCTGGCCGAATCCATCTCACCGGCGCTCTACCCGGCGGTCCGGACCCTCTTCACCTCGGACGATGCCCGCGAGGGGCCTCTTGCGTTCGCCGAGAAGCGCAAGCCACGTTGGAGCGGCTGCTGAGGCGCGCTTCGGGCGACTCGGAGTCCGCGCAGAAATCACGGCGGAAGCGAGGCGGTGGCGAGATGCCACCATTCGAGCCATGAATCCGTGAAATTCGCGCGCTCGGTCAGCCCTTGGCGCGCGAGACGTACTCGCCGGTGGCGGTCTCGACGCGAATCGCCTCACCCGTCTCGATGAAGCTCGGCACCTGAACGATGAGGCCGGTCTCGGTGGTGGCCGGCTTGAGCTGGGCGGCCGCGGTCGCACCCTTGATGGGAGGTGCCGTCGTGGTGATCACCAGATCGACGGTCTTGGGCAGTTCGATGCCAATGGGGCGTCCGTCGTGGAACTCGACCTGGATGCGGGTGTTGGCCAGCAGGTAGACCTCGTTGCCGGTGAGGTCCTCGCTGCCCAAAGCGATCTGCTCGAAGGTCTCGGTGTTCATGAAGTGCCACTGCTCGCCGTCGGCGTAGAGGTACTCCATTTCGTGCTGCTCGAGAGTCGCCCGCTCGACCTTGTCCTCGGAACGGAAGCGGTGCTCGGTGCCGTTGCCGCTGCGCAGGTTGCGCAGCTTGGTCTGCACCATGCCGCGCCAGTTGCCCGGCGTCACATGGAGCACGTTGGCGACCCGGTGCAGGTCGCCGTTGTAAATGATCACCATGCCCTGGCGCAGGGCGGTAGCGCTGATCTGCATCGATCCGAAACCTTCCTCCGAGAAGCCACGAGTAGCCCGAACTTCCTAACCGTCGCCGCTGGCGGCCGCACCCCAGAGCGCCAGACGGGGTCCGGCGAGCGCGACCACACAATCTCACCGCTCCCGAGGGCGAGCGGCAGCGACCGCCAGCGGAGACCTTTGGTCAAGGGGGCCGAGCCCATGAGCGACCAAGGGATCGGGATTCGGCCCGCGATCCAGGCGCCCGAGAGAACTGCCCGAGTTCGGAGCGGACAGATCCCTTGTCAACATCGAATGGTCGAATCACTTGCGGACAGCCGCCTCAGCCTCCGCGCCGGAGCGAGATCACGATCGTCGTGATCAGCAACACGGCGAGTAGCAGTGCTGCCGTCTGGAGGCGTGTGGCCATGGACGCGATCTGGCGCGCATCGGGAGGATCGCCCCAGCCCTCGGCCCGCACCAGACGATGGCCGATACCCATCGCGAGCCAGGTGCCGGTCATCACGACGAGGAAGGCAAGCCCGAGCTTGAGCGCCAGGTAACGCTGCACCACCTCGAAGTAGTCGGCACCGAGCATCTGCTTCAGGCCCGTGACGCCGTAGGCCCCGGTCATCACGAGGATACCGAGCAGGGCGATCAGCAGGGGATCGACCAGCCGCAAGACCGAGGTCAGCGCCGACCGCACGGCCCCGGCATCGCCGCGGCGTCGGCTGCGCGGGACCAGCACGAAGGCGATCCCAAGCGAGACACCGAGCGTGAGCCCGGTCGCGGTGACATGCAGGACGCGAAGCATCCGCGCCTCGGTAGCGCCGCGCCCGCCCGCGAGAAAGAGCAGGGGACGGGTGGGGGCGGGCCAACGGCTGTGGCGCACGAAGCACGAGCGCTGCGGCCGCCCGCGAGAAGGAACAGAGGGCGGGGGCCCGACGGCTCCAGCGCAGGCTGCACGCACATCCGGGTCGCACGCAAGGAGGAGCTGATGGCGCCGGCTGCGTCTCGCATGGCGAAATTCGGCAAGGCAGGGCGTAATGCTCGTCGGTACCGGCCCGCGCGCGCGAGGACCCCGCCCCGAGGGGAATCGTGCCGGCAAGCTGCTACCAGCGAGGCGGTGATCGCGGAGGAGAACGAACCAGAGCCGACCAGCGGGCCAGAGGGCAGGGACGACGTTGCCGAATCCGGCACAGACACGCCCCCAGGCGAACCCGCAGCACTGGTCTCGACGAGTCCGGTGGGGGGATCGCGGGACGTCGTTGGAGACTCCTCCGAGCCGGCACCGCCCGTGCTGGTCTCGACAGGAACGGTGATCCATCTCGCGCGCGGCCTCGGCACGGGCCGGCTGCGGGCCGCGACAGGGCGCGAACTCGAGTTCGAGTTGCGCTTCGTCGACACCGGCGGCCGTGCGAGTGCCGAGCCACCCCAATGGCTCCGGGAGGGCGTCGTGGTGGGCTACGACGTGGCCTGGACCTCACGCGGGCTGCGGGTCTGCCGTCTGTTCCCCGTGCGCCCGGCGTAACGCCAAAAACAGTACGCTACAGCGCCACCCCCAGCGCGGCAATGAGCGACCGATCTCCGCTCGCTCCGCCTCAGAGCGGGAGGCCGCTGCGGAACGTCAAGTATCGACCGAGCATCTCGCCGACCAGGACCGCCAGGCTCGCGATGTAGAAGAGACCCGTGGCGGCCATCGTCTGCGGGATGGCGAGCACCCGACCGAGGAGTGCGGCCATGCCGAGCGCGGCGACGGGACCGAGCGCGAGCCGCATCCCGATCAAGGGCAGATGGAGCGCGAGATCCGGCGCCCCGTGACCTGACCACAGGACGGCCAGCCCCAACGCGAGGACCGCGACCTGCAGCCAGAGCGCGCCCACGAACCAGCGGAAGCAGCTCGCGAATGGAGCGATCTTCAGTCCGGGATCGACGAGATACCAGTGACCGATCAACATGCCATTCACGACGGCGCCCAGCACCAGCGCCGACGCGAGGCCATCGAGCACGCCCAGCACCGGCCAGGCCGGGCTCAGGCCCGCCGCCGAGACACCCACGGCGACGAGGCCAGCGAGCAATGCAGCCGGGTAGAGCCGGGCGCGGAGGATCTCCCGCTCTCCCCACAGAGTCGCCATGTAGGCGGCGAAGAGCAGGGTGAAGAGTGCCCAGAGCAGGGGATCGAGACCGCTGATGCCGCTCTCCGGCCGGGTCCACCAGAGCCAGCCGGTCCCGCCCGCGCCGAGCAGCAACATGCTGAGGAACACGCCGGCGCTCGATTTGTAGTAGCCGCGCGCCATGTCGTGGAAGGGCGGCACCGCCAGCGCGAGCAGACCGCCGGCGGCGAGTTGGCCAAACACGAGAAGATAGCAGCGGGCGAATTGCGTCATTCCGGCTCCGGGCCGCGCGTGGTAGCAGACGTCGGTGCTCCGCTCGATGCGTCACTCGGCCCCAAACCCGCTCCCCGGCTTCCGGTACGCGACCGGGCTCCTCCAAGGTCCGAGCCTCCCTCGGGTCGCTGCCGCGCGGCCAAGGCCCTTCAACTACCTGTGGCGCTGCACTCTCGCCGCGCTGAGTCTTCTTCTCCTCGCTGCCGTGCCGGCCACCGCCGCCATGCCCGAGCAGGATACGGACCCTCAGGCGGTCGAGGCCAAGCTCCAGCGCCTCCAGGAGTCGGTCGATCGCCTGCAGTCGACGATGGATGCCATGCTGGCCCGCGGGTTGATGATCGCGCCTCCCCGCGAGGAGCGCGACGCGGCCGAGCCGGCGTTCGATGCCGGCGAGCTCTTCGGGCGCGCCGTCAAGACCGGACCGCGGCTCGGTCGGCCTGACGCCGCGATCCAGATCCTCGAGTTCGGCGACTACGAATGCCCCTTCTGCAAGCGCATGGCGGGGATCGGCGCCCATCTCGCCAAGGCGCATCCCGACCTTGTCAGCTACGTTTTCCGCAACCGCCCCGGGCGCCGCCACAAGCGTGCCCTCGAGGCCGCGCGCGCCGCCTGGGCGGCCGCCCGCCAGAATCAGTTCTGGGCGATGCAACAGGCTCTCTTCGCCGCAGGGCCGAAGCTCGAAGGGGTCGACTTCGTTGCGATGGCCACGGGACTCGGGCTCGATCGGACTCGCTTCGAGAAGGATCTGGCGTCGCCCGAATCGCTGCACGCCGTGGAGCGCGATGTCCTGACCGCCCGCTTCATGGGGGCTTCGGTCACGCCGACGTTCTTCGTCAACGGTCGCAAGGTCGTCGGAGCCAACCCCGAGGAACTCGTCGGCGTGGTCGACGACCTCCTCGACAAGCTCCAGAACGAGCCCCCCGGAGAGGCCGCGAGCAAGGGGAGCGGGGCGCCGACACCCAAGGTCGCGCCGCCGTCCGCTGCCTTGCCCAAGACCGCCGCAGAGGGCAAGCTGAAGCCCCGCGTGGAGGACGCACGATGATTGAGCAGAAGACAACTCGCGATGGGTGGCGCATCGGGCGCATGGTGGCGGTGGTCACGCTGGGCGTGTGGGTCGCCGCGCCGGCGGCAGCACAGGGGACTCCGGCCTGGGAGGACGATCTGGCGCTCAGCGAGGAGACCGAGTTGGTCGCGCGCCCGCAGCCCGTCATCCCCTCGGGAGAGCGTGCCCTGACCTCGCTCGGCGCGGTCGCACTGAACATCGTCGTGATGCCGGTCCGGCTGATCGTCGGTCTCCTCGGCGCCGAACTGGGGGGCGTCACCGGCGCGCTCACTCTCGGTAACGAGGAAGCTGCGGCCGGGATCTGGAATGTCACGACGGATGGCTCGTACACGGCAACCCCCGCGGCCATCGAGGGCCGCGAGGCGCTCGCCTGGGGCGGCCGTCACCCGTAGCGGCGCGCACTTTTCCCTCATCGCGGTCGGGTGATAGAGACGCCGCGTGGCAAGCAGCATTCGACGCACCACCGTTGGCGAGGTGCTCGACTTGGCCCTCGATCTGGAGCGCAGGACCATGGCGCTCTACGCCGATCTGATGCGCCACTTCGGCGACGACGCCGAACTCCGCCAGTTCTGGTTCGCCATGGCCCGCAACGAGGCCGGACACTGCGGCGCGCTGATGCTCGTCGGCTGCATCCTGCGCAACGATCCCGAGCTTGGCCTGGCCACGCGAATCCTGTTCGACACCACCACCGGCATCCGCCTGCGCTCACTCCTGACCGGGTTCCGGCGCGAGGTCAGGCACGGCACCACGCTCGAGCGCAGCTTCGAGATGGCGCTCGACCTCGAGAGTTCCGAACTCGAGGACGTGGTGGTCGACCTGCTGCAAGTCGTGCGCGACCCGGCCTGGCGCGATCGTGCCGTCAAGATGCTTATCCACGACCTCGGCGACCTGAGCTACATGATCGAGAAGCGCACCCGTGACGCCGATCTGCTGGCACGCGCTGACGGCCTGCTCGAGCGCCGCCTCGGCCAGGGCTACGCCCCCGACGAGGGCGGCAAGGGGAACGGCGGCGGCAGGCCCCGCAAGCCCCCGGCACGGCCGCGGGCAAAGCGCGCCACCGCGGCTCGGCCCGATTGAGTGGCTCCGGCGACCCGCGGTAAGTCTGGTACGGGCCAGGCTCAATCTTGGCTTGGTCGTCGTCCCGCCGCCTCGAGCATAGAGGGGCGCTCGGCGAGAGAGCCCCTCCCGGGATCATCAGCCGGCAGCCGCGCGCAGCGCCACCAGACCGTCGGACTCGGTGACGAGAGACAGCTGGTTCTCCGCCGCCAGTCGCGCGATCGTTGCCCGTGCCAGCTTGCTCGGGCTCGCGTGGCCATTCTCCCAGCGGTTCACCGTGCTGACGGTGATGCCGAGAGCGTGGGCGAATTCCTCCTGGGTCATCTCGAGACGACGCCGGAGTCCACGGATGGGATTTTGGTTGCCATTCAACATGATCACTGTCTCCTTGCGGTTGTCCGCATCTTCGCGGATGAGACGGCGAGACCTACATGCGCATTCAAGGCACTCTGGTGGGCAGGCGATGGGGGCTCGGCCCGGGCATCCCCGTTCCGGATGCCGCGGCTCGGCCCGTGAGGTTGCACTCGGCAAGGCGTCCGCGACAATGACGCGCGATGCCGGCGGGGGACCGGCTCGATCCAAAATGCCCGCAACCGCATGCGCGAGAGCGAACGTCGCCCTGGTCAAGTACTGGGGGAAGCGACCGGGCCCACTGAACCTCCCGGCTGTCGGCAGCCTCTCGCTGACGCTGGCGGGACTGGAGGCGACGGCCTCGGTCGGGCCCAGAGCGGCGGGCGCGCCAGCGTTCATGAGTGCGGGCCAGGCGGTCGAGGGCACGGCAGCACGCCGGATGGAGGCCTTTCTCGAGCGCCTGCGAGAGTTCGCTCCCGGGGCTCCGCCCCTCGCGGTCGAGGTCGGAATCGGTTTCCCCGTGGGTGCAGGTCTCGCCTCCTCGGCGGCGATCTTCTGCGCGACGGCGGCAGCGGGTCTCTCGGCGCTCGGACTGAGCCGCGACCGGCGTGAGCTGTCGCGGCTGGCGCGGCAGGGATCGGGCTCGGCGGCGCGCTCGGTCTTCGGTGGGCTCGTGGAATGGCACCGCGGACGGCGCCCCGACGGCGAAGACTCCTTCGCCGAGCCGCTTGCAGGCGGCGACAACTGGCCGCTGGCGATGGCCGTGGCCGTGATCGAGCACGGCCCCAAGGCCATTCCGTCGCGTGACGCGATGGAGCACGTGGCCCAAACCTCACCTTTCTTCGAGGCCTGGATCGCGGGGCAGGATGCCGACCTCGCCGCAGCGCGCCAAGCCGTCGGCGCGCACGACCTGACGGCCCTGGGCACGATCGCCGAGCAGAATTGCCTGCGTATGCACGCGACCTGCTTCGCGGCCCGCCCGCCGGTGATGTACTGGCGACCGGGTTCGCTCGCCGTGATCGACGAGATCCGGCGCTTGCGCGCCGAGGGCGTGGCAGCGTGGTTCACGATGGATGCCGGACCGCAGGTCAAGGCCCTCTGCCTCGAGAACGACCTCGAGGTCATCGCGACCCGGCTCGCAACCGTACCCGGCGTCCAGGCGGTGCTGCGCGCACGCAGCGGGGCCGGCGTCGAGATGATCGAGGGAGCGCCGCCGTGGTCGTGAGGGTCTCGGCACCAGGCAAGCTTTTCGTCATCGGGGAGTATGGCGTGCTCGTCGGCGAGCCGGCCGTGATTGCGACGCTCGACCAGCGGCTGACCTGTCGGGTTGCGGGCTCGGTCCGCCCGAAGCGGGTCGCCCTGCGCTCGGGTGATCTCAGGGTGGACTGGGATCGTGCGACAGGGCCCGCGGCCAACCTTCCCGCAGGGCTGCGCTTTGCTGCGGCTGCTGCCGCTGCCGCACTCGACTTGACTACAGGCGTCGCCGCCGGCCGCGAGACCCGGGGCCTGCTCGAGATCGAGATCGAGCACGGCCTTGACGATGGCACCGCCAAACGCGGTCTGGGCGGGAGCAGCGCGGTCGTGGCGGCCGTACTTGGCGCGATCCACGCGCATCTCGTCGGGGGCCTGCCCGAGGGACCGGCGCGACGCACCTTGGCCGCACAAGCACTCGCTATCCATCGCAAGGTCCAAGGAGGTGGCTCCGGGGCGGACGCGGCGGCCGCCGTGCTCGGTGGCCCCGTACTGCTGCGCGTCTCGCCCGTGACCACGCACAGCATCGACGCCGATCTGCTTCTCGACGCCGAACCGCTGGCGCTGCCCGACCCGCTCGCGTTCCGCATCGTCGCCACCGGCAAGCCCGCGGCGAGCGGGCCGCGCGCACGGCGCTTCGTCGATTCCTGGCAGGGACAAGGTCCGCTCGGCGAGCCGGGCGGGCAATTGCTGCGCGAGTGGGGCCATGTGCTGGCGCAGACGGTGCTGCGCTTCCGCGACGCCTGCCTGAGTGGCCGCAAGGCTGAGGTGCTTGCGGCCTTCCGGCAGGGAGCCCTCCTGCTCGGATACCTCGAGCGACTCGCGGGCCTGCCGATGCACGCCGCCGGCTTGCGCCGCGCGTGCGCGGTCGCGGCACGCCAGGGTATCCCCGCCAAGCCTTCGGGCGCGGGCGGGGGCGACTGCGCGATCGCCATCATCTCCACGCAAGACGACCAGCCCCTTCGCCGGGCGTGGCTGGAGCAGGGCTTCGAGCCACTCGAGATTCGCTTCGGGAGCGAGGGGCTGCGGCTCGAGGAGGCCGCGTGAGAAAGGGCCCGGGCCAGCCCGCACGGGCGAGCGCCCGTGGCTCGACGGCGGAGCGCAAGCAAGCCCATCTCGAGCTCTGCCTCGAAGAGGATGTCGGGGCGCTCACGCGGACGACACTCCTCGAGGACGTCGAGTTGGTCCACGATGCACTACCCGACGT
The DNA here is from genome assembly GCA_005777805.1 of Pseudomonadota bacterium. GTDB lineage: Bacteria > Desulfobacterota > Binatia > UBA12015 > UBA12015 > SXLG01. Next base: position 17,760 of record SXLG01000071.1, on the reverse strand, counting down.
CGCCGAGAGCGAGATCGACACCGGGGTGCGCTGGCTCGGTCGTCGCTTGCGCCTGCCGCTGCTGATTACTGGCATGACGGGTGGGACGGCCGCCGCCGCACGCATCAATCGAGACCTCGCCACACTCGCGTCGGAGGTCGGGATCGCCTTCGGCGTCGGCAGTCAAAGAGCCATGGACGAGGAGCCCGATCTCGCGTGGAGCTTCGATGTCCGAGCCGAGGCCCCCGACCTCCTCTTGCTGGCCAATATCGGCATCGCGCAGGCGCGCACGCTGCCGGTCGCGCGGGTGGCCCGCTTGGTGGAGAGAATCCGCGCCGACGCACTCTGCGTGCACCTCAATGTAGCGCAGGAACTGGTGCAGCCCGAGGGCGACCGCGATTTCCGCGGGGGCACAGCCGCCATCTCGCGGCTGGTGCGCGCGCTCGACGTGCCGCTGGTCGTCAAGGAAACGGGCTGTGGACTCTCGCGGAGCGTCGCCGAGCGGCTGCGCGAAGCGGGCGTGCGTCAGGTCGACGTCGCCGGGGCGGGCGGCACCTCGTGGGTCCGGGTCGAAGGGTTGCGCGCGCCGGAGTCGGCGGGTGTCGCCACCGTACTGCGTGACTGGGGCATCCCGACCGCCGCCAGCGTCCTTGCGGTCCGGGCTGCGGGGCTCCGTTGCGTGGCCAGTGGTGGGATCCGTAGCGGACTCGACGTTGCCCGCGCCCTCGCGCTCGGTGCGTCGATGGCCGGAATCGCGCTACCCGTCTACCAGCGCTATCGCGCAGCGGGTAGAGCCGGGGCGCGCGCGCAGATCCTCGAGTTCGAGCGCGAACTCCGCACCGTGATGCTGCTGACTGCAAGCCGAAAGATTGGCGATCTGCCCCGCGCCCCCCGGCTGATCGGGCCGCGACTCGACGCGTGGCGTCGCTTCTTTCGGGGCGGCCGTGCGGATCGGACGACGCCGCGATGAGCATTCGGAACTCACGCCTGACCGGCTTCGACCGTCTGCCGCTCGACGAACGCTGGAAGGTACTGGCCGCCGCCGCAGGTCTCGACCCGAGCGACCTGGCCGAGCTGGCCGACGAGAGCCCGCTGCCGCTCGCCAGTGCCACGCGACGGACCGAGAACGCGATCGGTTTGCACGTGCTGCCGCTCGGCATTGGCCTCAATTTTGTGGTCAACGATCGACCCGTGCTGGTGCCTATGGTCACCGAGGAGCCTTCGGTCATCGCCGCAGCCAGCAACGCGGCACGACTGGCGCTGGCGGGCGGTGGCTTCCGGGCCGGGGCCGACCCGCCGGTCATGACGGCGCAGGTGCAGCTCTGTGATGTCGCCGACCCCGACGCCGCCTGCGCCCGCCTGCGCGCCGCTACCGCCGAGATCGTCGCGGCCGTCGATCGAGCCGCCCCCGGCATGGTGGGGCGCGGCGGCGGCGCCCGCGGGATCGAGGTTCGACGCCTTCAAGCACCCCTCGGCCGCTGCTTCGTCGTGGTCCATCTGTACGTGGATGTGGGCAACGCGATGGGTGCCAATGCCGTCAATGCCATCGCCGAGGCCTGTGCGCCCCTGCTGGCCGCGATCGCCGGCGGTCGTGCTCACCTGCGCATCCTCTCGAATCTCGCCGATCACCGGCTGGCGAGAGCGTCGGTGGCAATTCCAACCGACGCACTCGCAACCGGCTCGCTCACGGGTGCCCAGGTGGTGGCGGGCGTGGAGGACGCAAGCCTCTTCGCGGAGGCCGACCCGTGGCGAGCGACCACGCACAACAAGGGCATCATGAACGGAATCGACGCGGTGGCACTCGCGACGGGCAACGACTGGCGCGCGCTCGAGGCCGGCGCCCACGCCTTCGCCGCTCACGGCGGAAGCTACGGTCCTCTGGCGACGTGGCGCCGGACCGACACCGGTCTCGCGGGCCGGATCGAGCTGCCGGTGGCCGTCGGTACGGTCGGCGCCACGGTCGAGGGGAACCCGCGGACACAGCTCGCCCTCCGATTGCTCGGTGGACCGGACGCCCGCGAGTTGGCCGCGATCGTGGCCGCGGTCGGGCTGGCACAAAATCTGGGAGCCCTGCGTGCACTGGCGACAGACGGCATCCAGCGCGGTCATATGGCCCGGCACGCCCGCGCCGTGGCGCTCGCCGCGGGCGCGCCCCCGGCGCAGGTCGAAGCCATCGCGACCGCTCTGCTTCGGACGGGCGAGGTCAAGGTCGAGCGGGCTCGCGCCCTACTTGACGAGGCCGATTCGTGAAGCTCGCCACCACCGCGGCACGATCTTCGCGCACTTCTCGATGGCTTCCGCCTCACGAGGCCGGTTCGTGACGCTTGCGAACGTATCAACGCCGGCAACGGGGTGGGCCTCGGGCAAGGTGATCCTGCTCGGGGAACACGCGGTCGTGCACGGGCAGCCGGCGATCGCCGGGCCGCTGAGACAGGGCCTGTGCGTGACGCTCACCCCCAGCGAAGGCGACTCCGCCGATTGTGAGGGCCTGCACCTCCGGGGGGCGGCGGGACGAGCGGGCAGATCGGGTTCGCCAGGCCGCCGCGACTCGGCCGAAGGCGAAGGCGCGCAGCTCCGGGAGGCCCTGCGCGTTGCGGCACTTGACTTCCCCCCTGGCAGCGCCGATGGCCTCGGGGTCTGCGTGTCGGGCGACCTGCCGGAGGCGGTCGGACTCGGCAGCTCTGCTGCGCTCTCGGTGGCCCTCGTGCGAGCTCTGGCCGTGGCCATGGACATGCCCCTTGCCGCACACGAGCTGGCACGTCGGGCCAACCGCGTCGAGGCCATTTTTCACGGCCGACCCTCGGGCCTCGATGTCGCGGCGGCCGCGAGCTCGGGTTGGATCCGCTTCCGCATCGGCGAGCCCCCGGAGATTCGCCCGCTCGTCTGTGCCCGCGCTCTCGAATTGGTGGCGATCGAGACAGGTGCGACCCACCGCACAAGCGAGACCGTCGGTGATGTCGCCCGTCGCCACGCACAGGATCCGACGGCCCTCGAACCACTCTTCCGCAACATCGGTGGACTGGTGGAGGAGGGCGCTGTTGCGCTGGCGCGCGGTGACCTGCCCGAGCTGGGACGGCTCATGACCGCCAATCACGAACAACTCGTCCGGCTCGGCGTCTCGACCTCCCGCCTTGACCAGGCCGTTCAGGCGGCCCTGGTGGCGGGCGCCCTCGGTGCCAAGCTCACCGGCGGCGGGGGAGGCGGACTGGTGATGGCACTCGTTGGAGCAGGCGAGCGCGAACGGGCGGTGGCCGCACTGGGCGCGCGGGGCTGGCAATCCTATGGTTTGATGATGGCCATGACGACGCCCGCCCAGATCGTGACCGCTCCCGTCGCCGAGGGCTGTGCGTGAGTCGCCCTGGCGCAAGCAACATGCAGCCGGCGCCGCGCGTCGCCGCGTCGACTCTCGTGCCCTGGGTTGCCGGCATTGCGCTCTTGCTGCTCGCGCATGCGGTGTGGCGCACGGGTGACATCCGTGCCGGTCTGGTCTCGGCGCTACAGATCGGGTTCGTCGCTGCGATCACCCGATTTGCTCTCCGCCGTGCCGAGACGATCCTCGCTGCGGCCGATCGCAGGTGGCGCGGCGGCGGGCGCTCTGGTAGCCGCCCCGGCCAGACACCTCCGCATGAGTGACGAGCAACCACAGGAGGAGCCCCGCCTCGCATTCCGGGAAATCGCCCTGCCCGAGGAGGTCCAGCGCGGTATCGAAGCCGCCGGATTTACCCACGGGACGCCGATCCAGTCGCGTATCCTGCCGCTCGCGCTCGCCGGGCGCGACGTCGCCGGCCAAGCCCAGACCGGAACCGGCAAGACAGCGGCCTTCCTGATCAGCATCTTTACCCGACTCTGGCACAATGCGGTGCCCCGCAAGCCGGGCCGCCCGCGTGCGCTGGTCATCGCTCCAACCCGCGAGCTGGCGATCCAGATCGCTGCCGACGCCAGGGTGCTGGGGCAATCCACCGACTTCGTCATTCAGGTCGTCTATGGCGGCGTGGACTATAAAAAACAGCGCGAGTCACTGCGTGAAGACGTCGATCTCCTCGTGGGCACTCCCGGCCGGCTCATCGATTACCTGAAGCAGGACGTCTACCACCTCGAGGGCATCGAGGTCGTGGTGATTGACGAAGCCGATCGCATGTTCGACATGGGCTTCATTCGCGACCTGCGCTTCCTCCTGCGCCGCTGTCCGCCGCCGACTCGTCGTCAGTCGATGCTTTTCTCGGCGACCCTCTCGCACGACGTCATGGAGCTCGCCTACGTTTTCCTGAACGATGCCGTGCGGGTCGAGGTACAGCCCGAGCAGGTCGTCGCCGAGCGCGTCGAGCACCGACTCTACCACGTCGGCAACCACGAAAAGATGGGAGCCCTGCTCGGGGTTCTCGCGCGCGAGGGCTGCGAGCGCACGCTGATCTTCGCCAACATGCGGCGCACCGCCGACTACCTGCAACGGACGCTCAGCATCAACGGCTACTCCGCCGAGCAGATCACGGGCGACATCGAGCAGCGCCGCCGCCTGCAGATCCTCGACGACTTTCGCGAGGGGCGCGTCTCGATTCTGGTCGCGACCGATGTGGCCTCGCGCGGGCTCCATATCGACGGCGTGACTCACGTCTTGAACTACGACCTGCCGCTCGACCCCGAAGACTACGTGCACCGCGTCGGCCGAACCGCGCGTGCGGGCGCCTCGGGCACGGCGATCAGCTTCGCGTGCGAGAACTACGTCGATGGCCTCGAGGGGATCGAGGCTTACGTCGGCTTCAAGCTGCCCTCGAGCTTCCCCGAGGACGATCTCATTGCCGACTACAAGCGGCCCCCACGTCGGCCCGACGACCGGCGTGGACGTTTGGGCGGGGGGAGACCCGGAGGCGGGGGCGGTCCCGGAGATCGGCGTTCGGGGCGTCCGGGGGAGCGGGGGGGCTTCAGCGGCGAAGGGCGGCCACGGCCCAGCGCGGCGCCCGAGCGCAGGCCAGCGCCCGAACGGGCTCCCATCGCGAGTCCCACAGGCCCGCCCGCAGAACACGTGCCATCGGGAACGTCGGCCAGGCCCGAGGGTGCGGCCACCGGCGAGGCGCGCAAGCGCAAACGTCGCCGCAAGCGCAAGACGGCCTCTGCCGCGAGCGGTGCCTCGTCGGCGACAGACGGCGGAGCGGGCGGTGCCGGCCCCGCTGGCGATCCCGCGTAAGCTTCGCGCGAGATTTCGGCGTCCGCTCGCTGTGTGCCTTCTCGCGGGCAAGTCCTCCTCACGAGGTAGCCGGTGCGACCAGCAGGTGGGTGGCGCTGCCCGCTCGGCACCATCCTCTCGGTCCGTCCTCACAACGAAGCAGCGGGCGCGACCGGCGGGCAGGTGCCGCGGCGCGCTCCGTGCCAGCCCCTCCGTCAGTCCTCCTCACGAGGCAGGCGGCGCGACCTCCCGGTGGGTGCCGCTGCGCGCTCGGTGCCATCCCCTCGGTCCGTCCTCTCCTTCCCGGACCGCGCACGGCGCTTGCGGCCCCCCGAGGGCCCGGCTAGCCGAGCAGGCGCAATGATCTTCGGGAGCGTCGAACGCCTACGCGAGACCCTGGTCTGGGTGTGTGAACGGGTTCCGTTCTACCGCGAGCGGCTTGCCGCAGCCGGTGTCGACCCGGCGCGCGTAGATCCCGAATCCCTGCGCCGGGTTCCCGTCCTGCGCAAGGCGGATCTCGTCCAGAGCCAGCGCGAGCAGCCACCCTTCGGCGAATTGCTCGCGGTCGGACGCGAACACTTCGCCTCGCTGCACACCTCGCCCGGTCCGATTTTCATCCCGCGCATCGCCGAGGAGCGCGGCGGCACTCCGGCCCTGGTCGAGGAGATCGAGGCGATGGGCGTGCGGCCCGGTGATATCGCCCACGTCACGCTCAACTATCACATCATGCCGGGCGGGCTGCGCATTCATCGCGCCTTCGAGGAGTCGGGTTGCCTCGTCATCAACGGCGGCGTCGGCAACACCGAAATGCAGGTCAAGGTCGCCCGGGCGTGGGGCGCCACCGTGTACGCCGGGACGCCGAGCTTCCTGCGGCAGATCGGTGTCGTGGCGCGCGAGATGGGGCTCGAGCCACGGCGGGATCTGCCGTACCGACTCGGCTTCTCGACCGCCGAGAAGCTCACGCCGGAGCTGCGCGCGGAGCTTGGCGAAATCTTCGCCATCGAACTCTTCGATCATATCGGCGAAGCGCAGATCGGCCCGGTCGCGGGCGAGTGCCGGGCGCATCAGGGCATGCATCTCTCGAAGACCGACCTCCTCTTCGAGTTCCTCGATCCACTCTCCGGGGAGCCGGCTGTGCCCGGAGGCATCGGCGAGCTGGTCGCAACACATCTGGGCCGCCGCGGCCTGCCACTGGTCCGCTATGCCCCGGGCGATGCCTACCGCCTCCTCGACGGCGCGTGCCCCTGCGGCAACGCCGCACCACGCGTGGAGTTCTTCGGTCAGGTCGGTGCGATCCGCAAGATCAAGGGCGTGCTGGTGCACCCCATCGCCGTGGCCGAACTGGTCGGCCGCTTCCCTGGACTCGGCTCTTGCCAACTCGTGGTCGAGCACCGCAAGGGCGAGAGCTTCGAGCGTGCCACCTTGAGGGTTGCGGTCGATGACCCCGCCTTGTCCGAGCCCGAGCGCCGAGCCGCACTGGCGACCGAAGTCGCTCGCGCCGCGCGGGGTGCTCTCCTGATCGGTGTGGATGTCGAGTTGTGCACGCCTGCGGATATTCCCGCGGCTGCGGCCGGCCCGGCCTTCGCCGAGGCGATCGTCGAGCGCGCGAGCGGGGAGGGCAGATGAGTTCACCCTCCCCGCAGCGCCCCGCCGAACAGGCGCTTTACGAGCCCGGCATCCAGACACTCGCGGCCGAGCCGCTGCGTGCGCTCCAGGAGGAGCGGCTGGCGCGCCAGCTCCGCCGCGTCTTCGCAGAGCCCGTACCGCTCTTCCGGCGCCACCTCGAAGCCGCCGGCATCCGCGATCCGCGCGACGTCGCCGGCCTGGCTGATCTCGCCCGCATCCCGCCGCTCAAAAAATCGGATTTGCGCGCGAGCGAAGCCGCCGTGCCCCCCTTCGGCGATTACCGTGGCTCGCTCCCCGCGAGCTGGGTGCGCATCGGCCAGACGACCGGATCGAGCGGCCGGCCGACGCTGATCGTGTGGACCCGGCGCGATCTCGAGATCGACTACCGGGCCGCGGCACGGGCCCGCTGGCGCTGGGGTCTGCGGCCGGGGATGGTCTTTGCGCAGGCCCATCCGCACGGCCTCTACGCCGGCGGCTGGCACATGAGCCACGGCGTCGAGTTCATGGGTTGTCTCGACATCCCAAGCGGCCCACCCGCCACAGCGGAGCACCGCCGCAAGGTGGTGCGGCTCTGGCAGCGCCTTGCGCCCGATATGTACCGCCTCTTCGGCAACGCCGGCGTCAAGTACTACGAGACGGCGGTCGAGATGAATCTCGATCCGGCCCGCGATCTGCGCTTCGAGCAAGCGGGGTCGCATCCCGCCTCGCAATTCGAGGCGGTCAGCGCCGGCCTGGAGGCGCTGGGGATGCTCGGCTCGGCTTGTGCCGAGAAGAACGGCGCGCATCTCTGCGAGGATCTCGCGGTTGTCGAGGTCATCGACCGCCGCACCGGCCACGCGGTCGGCCACGGCGAGCGCGGCAATCTGGTCGTGACGATTCTGGAGAAGGACAACTTCCACATCCGCTACGACCTCGAGGATCTCGTCCGGCTGAACCTCGACCCGTGCCCGTGTGGCGAAACCCACCGACGGATGTTCTACGACGGCCGCGTCAGCGACGCGGTTGCGGTGGCGCCGGACGGCCCGGACGGCCGGATCGTCGAGATGCTGCCGATCGACGCGGCGCTACTGCTGCACGAGTTCCCCGAACTGGCTGTACCCTCGATCGAGTACCAACTCGTGCGCCGACCACAGCCCGGCCGTGCGCTCGAGTTGCGCGTCGAAGGGCCGGACGATGCGGCGGGTGACCTCGTCGCTGCGATCGCCCGCCGGGCTCGCGAACGGCTCGGCGTGGCTGTCGAGGTCGAGTTGGTCGCCCGCGGGGCTCTGCCGCGTTTCGATTTCAAAGCCGCGCGGGTCGTCGACGAAGCCGGGTGATCATGCCGCAGGCCTTTCCCACTGCCGAGGAGATCCTCGCCGATCGGGCCAGGCGTGAACCCGCTCGGGTCGCCCTCCACTGGCTCGAGCGGCGGCTCTGCCTCGGTCGCCTCGCCGCGCTGGCGGGGGAGTGGGCCCTCTTCCTCGCCCGGATGGCACCCGAGGGACGGCCCATCGGTTTCGTGCTTACAGAAACACCCGCGCTGGTCGCGCTTGTGCTCGCGGGCTGGCACGCGGGACGGACGATGGTTCCGCTCGCCGCCGACCTCGCCGATGCCGAACTCGCCCGGCGCATGCGTCTTAGCGCTCCGGGTCTGATCATCGCGCACGAAGAGCATCTCGAGCGCACGCGCGCTGCGGCGCGGAGCTGCCGCAATCCGCCCGCCATCGCCGTGCTGCGTGGCCAGACGCTGCGGCCCGATACCCGTGCCAAGGGCGCGGCTCGCGCCGGTTCCGCGCGCCGGACCGATGTCGCACTTCACGCCTGGACCGAACGCACAGGCCCGGCGCGGGCAGCCCTCCTGACCCACGCCAACATCGTGGCGAGCGCCCTCCGGGTCGCCGCCGCTCGCACCCACAGTCCCGGTGAGACCGTGCTCTGCACCCGACCGCCGAGCGATGCCATAGTGCTGGTGAGCGACGTGATCGCGCCATTGCTCGCGGGGGGCCTCGTCGGGATCGTCTCGGGCCAGGGACGAGAGGCGCTGCTGCACGCGCTCGACGCGGGCCGGCCGGCTCTGCTCACGCTGGGCGAGAGCGGGCTCGACGCGCTGCTCGGCGGCCTCCCAGAGCGCAGCCTCCGGTCGTTGCGTCGCCTCGTGGTGCGCGTCGAAGCGCTGCCCCGGACGGTATTGCGCCGCCTTCAGGACGCTCTTCCCGAGGCCGCTATCCTGCGCGCCTGGGGCTATGCCGAGACCGCCGGCGACGTGCTGCTCGCCCGGGGCGATACACTCGCGCGCAAGCCCGACGGGCTCGGCCCGCCGCACCCCGGGGTGCTGGTGTGCGCGCTGGCGCCCGATGGTCACGTTCTCGGCGCCCGTCGGCCGGGCGTGATCGCGCTGCGTGGCTCGATGGTCATGCGCGGCTACCACCGCGACAGTTCTGCGACGCGCCAGGTGCTGCAGGACGGGTGGTTCCGTACCCCCGATCTCGGCTACATCGATGACGAAGGCGAAGTCATTCTGACGGCAACCGGCAGCGCGCAGGCCGCAAGCACGACGGGACCGGTGAGGGACCGATGAGGAACCCATGAGCACCAACCAAAGCGATGATGGACGGCGGCCGGCGCCCTTGACCGGCGTGCGCGTGCTCGATTTCAGTCACCAGGCGGCCGGCCCGTGGGCGACCACGTTGCTCGGCGATCTCGGCGCCGATGTCATCAAGATCGAGAAACCCGGACGCGGCGACGCCATTCGTCACGCTCAGGGCGAATACTCCTTCGAACTCGGCAGCCTGAACTTCTGGGGCCTGAACCGCAGCAAGCGCGGAATCACGGTGGACCTCGGTGTCGCCGAGGGCTGTGAGCTGATCCGGCGGCTCGTGCCGCAGGCCGACGTCGTGCTGGAGAACTTTCGCCCGGGTGTCATGGACCGCAAGGGACTGGGCTACGCGGATCTGCGCCCGCTCAACCCGCGGCTGGTCTACTGCGCGATCAGCGCCTTTGGCACGACAGGCCCGATGGCCCAGAAACCGGGGATGGACCTCATCCTGCAGGCCACCGGCGGCATCATGGCAATCACGGGCGAGAGTGCCGACCGTCCGCCCGTCAAGGCCGGACCGCCGGTGGCGGACATCACGACCGGCATCTACGCGGCACTCGCTGTCACGGCAGCCCTCTACGAACGCGAGCGCAGTGGTGTCGGCCAGAAGGTCGACCTCTCGATGCTCGACGCGGTGATGAGCTTGCTGGTGGATGTCGGCCTCAAGGCACGGGTTGCCGGCCTGCATTTCGGGCCCGTCGGCACGGGCCACCCCGACATCGCACCCTATCAGGCTTTCCGGGCCCAGGACGGCTACTTCATCGTCGCGTGCTTGACCGGCGCTTTCTGGAAGCGCCTGCCCGCCGCCATCGGCCGCCCGGAGATGCTCGCCGATCCGCGCTACCGCGGGATGCGCGATCGCGTCCGCCATCGCGCCGAGCTGGCGCGCGAGCTGGAGGAGGTCTTCGTGACCCGGCCGGTCGACTACTGGCTCGAGACAATCGAAGCAGCGGACATCCCGACCTGCCGCGTCAACTCGCTCGAGGAGTTGTTCGCGCTGCCGCAGCTCGAGGCCAACGAGACCTTCGTCCGGGTGAAACATCCAGTCCGGGGGGAGATCGAGATCTTCAACCACCCGATCCGTTTCCGCTCGAGCCCGGCCACGGTGACCCGTGGCGCACCGGGACTCGGTGAGCACAACGACGAGGTTCTCGCCGAACTCGGCGTGGACGCGAACGAACGGGCGCGCCTCAGAGCTGTCGGAGCCTTGCCTTGAGCGTCTCCCTGGTCCGCTACGAGGTCGATGCGCAAGGCACCGCCTGGCTCCTGTGGAACCGGCCCGAGCGGAAGAACGCACTGCTGCCGGAGATGACCGACGAGGCGCGGCGTCGCCTTGACGAAGCGGCGGCCGACGAGCGCGTGCGCTGCCTCGTGCTCTCCGGTGAGGGCGAGGCTTTCTCGGCGGGTGCCGATCTGAACCGCCTCGGCGAGCCCGGGCGGCTCGGTCGCAGCGCCATCGAGGGCCACGCGCGGGGGCAGCACGGCAGCGCCGGTAGTCGTGCCATCCTCGAATTCCCTAAACCGACGATTGCCGCAGTGCACGGCGCCGTCGCCGGCATGAGCTGTGCCTGGGCGCTGGCTTGCGACATCGTCGTCGCCGCACCCGACGCCCGCTTTCATTTCAGCTTTGTACGGGTGGGTTTCGTGACCGACTGCGGCACGAGTTGGCTGCTCGTGCGCCGGGTCGGGATCGGCCGGGCCAAGCGGATCGTGCTGACCGGCGACCCGGTGGGCGGCGAGGAGGCCTACCGCCTGGGCCTCTGCGACGAGTTGGCTGCGCCGGGAGCGGACCGGCAGCGCGCCGGCGAACTCGCAGCAAGGATCGGCGAGCAGGCCCCGCTCGCGGTGCGAGAGGCCCGCCGCATTCTCGAGTTCGCACGCACCAGCAGCTTCGACGAGGCCGCAGAGAGGGAAGCCTGGACGCAAGGCGCCCTCGGCGAGACCGAAGACCACAAGGAGGCCGTGCGGGCCTTTGCCGAGAAGCGCGCGCCCCGCTTCGCGGGACGCTGATCCGATGGCACAGGCTCACCCCGCCGCGCGCCGCCTGCGCGCTGCCCACCAGCCTCAGACGGGACGCTGATCCGATGGTACAGGCTCACCCCGCCGCAACCTTGCCCGGACTCCTGGCGGAGAGCGCGTCTCGACACGGCGAGCGGCTCGCGATCGCCTGGCAAGAGACCCGCTGGACCTATGCGCAGCTTTTCGCCGAGAGCGAGCGCGCGGCCGCCGGACTGAGCACGCTTGGCGTTGGACCCGGGACGCGCTTTGGCGTGCTGCTGCCCAACTGGCCCGAGGTCTTCTCGCTGGTTTTTGGCGCGACACGCCTCGGGGCGACGGTGGTGGCGCTCAATACCATGGCGACCGCAGCGGAGCTCGGCTTCTACCTCGATCACGCCGAGGTCACCCATCTCGCCTCCACGCCCGGATTTCTCCGCCACGACTACGAAAGTCGTCTCGCCGAGGTCGTCGCCGAACGTCCCGCAGTGGGCGCGCGGCTGCGCACGCGAATCGCCGTGCGGTCGGACCGATCCTTGCCTGCGGGCGCCGTCGACTACGCCGCGCTGCGCACGCCCGCACCAGCGGCGCCACCCGCCGATTGCTCGCGGCCGGACGATCCGGCGATGATTTTCTTTACCTCTGGTTCGACCGCACGGCCCAAGGGCGTGGTCCACGCGCATCGCTCGCTCGTCCATCAGGGTTACACGCTCCCGGTTCGCTTCGGTCTTGGACCCGAGGACCGCGTCTGGGGCGCGCTACCGATGTTCTTCACCGGCGGTTTCGTGATCATGGCGCTCAGCGCGTTCGGCAGCGGCGCGGGACTTGTGCTGCAGGATCATTTCGAGGCCGGGGTCGCTCTCGATCTGATGGAGCGCCACGACATCACGCTCTACGCCGGCTGGCAGCTCGCGCAGGCGCTGGTGGACCACCCGAGCTTCCCTTCGCGGCGGCTCAACCTGTGCAAGGGAATCTGGTCGGACATGCCGGCCGCGACGCGCCTGCTCGCTCCCGACCACCGCACGGTTGCGGTCTACGGCATGAGCGAGACCGCGACCTGCGTGACGCAGGCGGATTTCCACGATCCAGCGGAAATCCGCGTGCGAGGTTTCGGTCGTCCGACCCCCGGCGTCGAGCTCGACCTCATCGACCCGACGACCGGGGCCAGCGTGCCGGTCGGCGAGACTGGTGAGATTCGCGTGCGCGGGCCTTCGTTGATGCTCGGCTACCTCGGCGTACCCGCCGCAGAGACCTTCGATCCGGACGGATTCTTCCGCACCGGTGATTTCGGTCGCCTCGACAGCGACGGCACGCTGCTCTTCGACGGCCGCTTGAAGGAAGTCATCAAGACCGCCGGAGTGAACGTCGCCGCCGCCGAGGTCGAGGCCTGCGTCGCTACCGCCGACGGAGTGCGATTTGCCTTCGTCGTGCCCGTGCCGCATCCCGAGCGCGGCGAGAACGTCGCCGCCTTCGTGGTGGCCGAGCCGGGCAGGGCGGTCGAGCCCGCGACGATCCTGGCGCATTGCCGTCGCGAACTCGCCAGCTATAAAGTTCCGCGACACCTCTTCGCACTTGCCGAGGACGACATCCCACGCACCGGAACACACAAGGTGGACAAGCCCGCGCTGCGCACCCGTGCGCGCGATCTCACCGGCAGCGCCCTCGACCTCCTTGCCGGGGGCTGAGCGAGCGGCAATTCGCCCCTGTCCCAGGCTCAGGGATGGGGCACGGGCGAGGCGAACGAGAGCGTCAGTCCGAACGGGCTCGGCTGCATCATCGAGGTGTCCAGCAGATCGGGGCCGCTTGACTCCGCGGCCGCGTGCTCAGCGCGCCTTCCAGACCGGGGGCCGCTTCTCCATGAAGGCCCGTGGCCCTTCGGCGTGATCCTCGCTCTGCTCGACGACTTCGAGGTAGCCGGCGGCGATCTCCTCGGCCTGCTCGACGGGCAGACCGAGGCCCCGCAGGACGCCGAGCTTGGTCGCCCAGACGGCGAGCGGGGCATTGCGGCAGATCATCGTGGCGAGTTCACGGGCCCGAGCCATGAGGTTCTCGTGCGGCACGACCTCCGTGACCAGGCCGACCGCGAGTGCGCGCTCGGCGTTCATGCGTTCCTGCGAACCGAGCAATGCCATCCGCATGCAGACGGCGACCGGCACGCGACGCGCCATGTTCACCATCTCGTGCGATGAGACGTAGCCCAGCGAGACGTGCGAATCGAAGAATTGCGCCCGGTCGGACGCGATCGGGATATCGGCCTCGGTCACCAGGTCGAGCGAGACGCCATTGACGAGCCCGTTCACCGCCGTGATCACCGGTTTCATCACGCCCATGCGCCGCGGCGTAGGCAGGGCGCGGATGTTCTCGATCATGGCGAGTTCGCGGAAACGATCGATCTTGGTGAAGCCGCCGCGGTCGAGAGACTCGACGTCCGCACCGCTGGAGAAGGCCCGCCCGGCGCCGGTGAGGACCGCGCACCAGATCTCGGGGTCGTCACGCACGGTTGTCCAGGCCGCGCGCAAGTCGTCCTTCATCGCCTGGTTCATCGCGTTGAGGCGCTCGGGGCGGTTCAGGGTGATCGTCGCCACCCGCTCTTCAACTTCAAGGGTAATCGTACTGAACGGACTCATCGTCACCTCGCGGGAACTCGTCCCGCCGGGACGCTAGCAGCACGGCAGCGGCCGAGGCGAGTCCCCGCGGGTTGACCGGATCCGGCGCGCGTGAGATCGGCAGCGGGCATGAACCCTCAGAGCAACGAATCACGCGGCGTGGTGAGCACCGAGAACCGCATCCAGACCGTGGCGCTGCTCGTGCTCGCCACGATCGCGCTCGGTTTCGTGCTCTACTGGTTCAAGGGTGTGTTGATCCCCTTCGTCCTGGCCGCACTGCTCGCGATCGGCCTCGAGCCGCTGGCCGAGTGGCAGATGCGGCGGCTGCGCTTGCCGCGCGCGCTCGCCATCCTCTCGACTCTGTTCGTCTCGCTGGTGCTGCTCTGGCTCGTCGTGCAGGTCGTGACGGCCTCGGTCACCCAGCTCGCGGCCAACGCCGGGCTCTACCAGGCCCGCTTCAGCGAGATGCTGGCCTGGGCGCGGGAGCACCTGCCGAGCGAACGCTTCGGCATCAAGGGTACCGACGATCTCTCCTCCCTGATCGATCTGCCCGAGGGCTCGATCTCGGGTTTCCTTCTCGGAACGACCAACGCATTGCTTGACCTCGTCTCGCAGGCGATGCTGGTCATGGTCTTTTTGGTCTACCTGCTCGCCGGCTGGACCGGCCGCACGGCAGGGGGCGTATGGGCCGCGGCCGAGGCCCGGGTGCGCCGCTTCATCGTGGCGAAGACGTTGATTTCGGCGGTGACCGGCGTTCTGGTCGGCAGCGTGCTCGCCATCCTCGGCGTCGAACTGGCCGTGGTATTCGGCCTCTTCGCTTTTCTGCTGAACTTCATCCCGACGGTCGGCTCGATCGTCGCGACGCTGCTGCCCCTACCTATCGTGCTGGTCAACCCCGAGGTTGGCCCGACCGCAGCCGTGCTGGCGATCGTGATCCCGGGCACGATCCATTTCGTGATCGGCAACGTCGTCGAGCCGCCCTTGATCGGCGGCACGGTCGACCTGAACCCGATCACGGCCCTGCTTGCGCTGGTGATCTGGGGCACCCTCTGGGGCGTGGTCGGAATGCTGCTCGCGACGCCACTTACCGCGGTGCTGCGGATCCTCGCCGAACGGCTCGAACCGACGCGCCCGCTCGGCGAACTGCTCGGCGGACGCGGCGGGCAGACCTGAAGGCGCACGAGCCCCCCCAGCGCCCGCCGTCTCGGCCCTGCTCAGCCGGCGCGGCGGATCGTCACCGACTCGATCAGAACGTCCTGGCGCGGCCGGTCCTGCGCTCCCGTCGGCACCTTGGCGATGGCGTTGACCACATCCATGCCCTCGACCACGCGCCCGAAAACCGCGTGCTTGCCATCGAGCCAGGCCGTCGGGACCTGCGTGATGAAGAACTGCGAGCCGTTGGTGTTGGGTCCGGCATTGGCCATGGACAGGACGCCCGGTACATCATGCCGCAGATCGGGGTGGATCTCGTCGCGGAAACGGTAGCCGGGGCCGCCAGTGCCGTTGCCTTTCGGGTCGCCGCCCTGGAGCATGAAACCGTCAATCACTCGGTGGAAGATCGAGCCGTCGTAGAGCCTCCGCATGGTCGGCTTGCCGTCGGGCCCGGTCCATTCGACGGTTCCGGTCGCGAGCGCAACGAAATTGGCCACCGTGCGCGGTGCCTCGGCCTCGTGCAGCAACACCACGATCTTGCCCATCGAAGTCACGAGATCGGCGTGCAGCGCGCCCTCGCCGGGCACGGAGACCGCCGGGGCCGGAGTGTCGAGAGATTTCATCTTGCTTCCTTTTTATCGGGGCGGCACATGAGCGCACCGCCGTGGTGGGTGATCTCCGAGGCGAAGCCGACGATCGCATCCGCGATGACGTCAGGCCGCTCGGCGTGGAGGCTGTGGGTCGTCTCGGGCACGACCAGGCCGCGCCCGTTGGGGAGCTCCCCGAGCCCCGCCGCGTGATCGGTCGCGCTCAGCACGGTCGAATCGCCGGCGCGCACGGCCAGCACGGGCATCGGAAGAGCCGCGAGCTGGGCGCGGAAGCCGCTGAAGGGGTGGGGGACCTCGGCCGGGGCGTCGCGCATCCGTCGCCAGTCGAAACGGGCCGTGTATCCGCCCTCGGGCAGGGGTTTGAAACTCGCGCGCCCGATTTCATCGAGCGTCTCGGGCGGGATCCGGTGCGAGGTCGGCCAGGGCTGGAAGCGCTCGAGGGCCGCCTCGAGTGTCGGGTAGCGAATCTGCGGGATCCGTCTCAAGAGATGGCCTGACGAGATCAGGTGCGGCGCGAGCGGATCCGTGGGCACGTCGAGCAGGACCAGCCCGGCACACGAGAGCCGGCCCCGCAGCACCAGCGGTACGGCGATCAGTCCGCCCTGCGAATGCCCGGCCACGAGGCAGTGCGCCAGTCCGAAATGCGCGGCGATGGCCTCCAGGTCTTGCAAATCGCGCTTGATGCCGTAGTGCGCGGGCTCGCGCCAATCGCTCTCCCCATGCCCGCGGCGGTCGGGCGCCAGCACCCGCATGCGACCGGCCAGAGCGCGGGCGAGCGGGCCGAACCAGCGCGCGTGGCCCATCCCGCCGTGCAGCAGCAGGAGCGCCGGCAACCCGCTCTCGCCCGGCCACTCGAGCACGCTCAGCGTGGTTCCTGCCACGGCAACCCGATGCACCGCAGGAGCGGCGGGCTTGGGCTCGGCCCGGTGCGCGGCCAGGGTGGGTGCCCGGCCCTTCGCGGCGGATGCCCCGCCGACGGAGGCGAAGCCCCGTCCGACCGGGCGCGTTACAGACTTGTCGTGCATCGCTCAGTAGCGGCGGACACTGGGGTCGATGAGATTCGACCAGGCGTCGATCCCGCCGGCCACGTTCCAGACCTGAGTGAAGCCGTTCTGCACGAGGAAAGCAGCGACCTGCGCGCTGCGCATCCCGTGGTGGCAGAGGACGGCGGTCGGGCGCGCAGCATCCAGCTCCGCGAGCCGGTGTGGGATCTCGCCCATCGGGATCGCCACCGCACCGTGCATCGCGGCAAACGCGATCTCGTCCGGCTCGCGCACGTCGAGCACGACGAGATCCTCGCCGTGGTCGAGCATCTCCTTCAAGCGTCCGACCTCGAGTCTCGAAACCATGATGCCCTGACCTAACCGAGGGCGGCCGCCCTTGCACCGGGCCGCGTGGGGCAGGCCGGGGACCGTCTACGGCCGGGCCTCCGCAACCACCCCCTGGCTAGACGTCGAGTTCGCCGATCTCGCTGGAGCGGGCCATGATGAGTTCGTAGCGCGGAGCCACGTCACGGCCGAGGAGGACGCGGATGGTGCGGTCGGTCTCGGCGAGATCCTCGATTCGAACCCGAAGCAAAGTCCGGGTCGCCGGGTCGAGCGTCGTGTGGCGCAGGACCTGGGGATTCATCTCGCCGAGCCCCTTGAAACGCTGTACCTGGGGCTTCGCGCGGCCAGCGTGCTTCGCGATGATGCGCCCGCGCTCGATGTCGTCGCGCGCCCAGTAGGTCTCCTTGCCGATGTCGATCCGGTAGAGCGGCGGCACGGCGAGATAGAGGTGGCCATCGGCGATGAGCTGGGGCAGATGACGAAAGAAGAAGGTCATCAGCAGGGTCGCGATGTGGTGGCCGTCGGAATCGGCGTCCATTAGCAAGCAGATTTTATGGTAGCGCAGTTTGGTGCGGTCGTACTCGCGGCCGATCCCACAGCCCAGCGCCTTGACCAGGTCGGTCAGTTCGGCGTTGGCGAGCACCTTCTGGAGTGAGGCGCTCTCGGTGTTGAGCACCTTTCCCCGCAGCGGCAGGACGGCCTGCGTCTTGCGTTCGCGCCCCTGCTTGGC
>SXLG01000070.1 GCA_005777805.1 Pseudomonadota bacterium | reverse complement strand
GGCCAGGGCCCTGGTTGTGAGTTTCACCAGTGCATCTTGCTGCGCAGCGGTGTTCACCGGCAAGCGCGTGAAGTCGGGTCCATTCAGCTTCACGTCTGCGAACAAGCCTTGCGGGTCCTCATGAAAGTGAAGGAATGCGGTCGAGCGGAAATAGAAGATGCCCAACTTGCGCTCGACGATGCCGTTCAGGCTGCGCAAACGAGCAAGCAACGGCTCGAAATGGGCAAGAGTAGCGGCGTCGGCGTGTTTCATGCGGCCTGTCACTTCTCGCGATCGCGACCCAACGATGCTCCGGACCACGGCCCAAGCGCACCGAGGCCCTTGGGAGGGATACCACGGCGGGTCGGGGCGTGGTCAATGGGCTCAGCGCGAGAGGCCGCTTCCGAGCGCATCGAGCAGGCGCAGCCGCCGGTCCGGTGATCAACCCGGATGCGAGCGCACCTGGGCCGCGCGTCAGCCCTGATTTCCGGCAGCCCGTCGGCGCACCGGAGGGGTCGTGACCGCGACCAGTTCGGCGGCGTGGGCCAGCGACGTCGGCGTGCGGTAACCGCGCGCGCGGCGCGGCGTTGGCGTGGGTGCGGCGCTGGCCTGAGGTCGCTTGGTGGCGCGGGGTGGTCGCGCCTCTTCTGGCGGGACGCGATCTTCGTGGCCCGTGCTCTCGCCGGCCGCGCGTGTCGCTCGCCGCAGCTCGCTGAAGGAGCGCTGCAACGCGCGCTGCAAGCCGCGCACGTCACGCACCTGTTCGGGGTCGTAGGTCGCCGCCAGCGAGAGGCGACCGGCGTGCGAGAGTACGGCGAAGCCGAGGCCCATGCCGCGGAAGAGCGGGACGTGCCCGTGCAGGGCGCGGATCGTGACTCCCGCCAGCGTGCGCGTCTCCGCCGGACCGGGGACATTGGTCACGACGGCATTCACGACGGGTTGTTCGGGCACCAAGCGAGGGAGCAGTGCCTCGATCGACGCCGGCAGGGCCGAGGCCGCGCCGAGCAGGAACGCGACCGCGCGTGGCTGCCCGCGCTGGCGCAGGCGGCGGGTCTCGGTGCGGACGCGCTCGAGTCGGACCAGAGGCGCTGCCGCGTCGAGGGGCAAGCTCGGCAGCATGATCGAGAAGAGGTTGCCCGTGGGATCGTCGTCGCCGTGCAAGCTGACGGGAACGGCGATGCGCAGGCGCTTGGCCGCGCCGGTCCCGCGCCGGCCGAGCCAGCGGCGCACCCCGTCACTGATCGTCGCCAGCACCACATCGTTGACCGTCGCGGCGCCGTGACGAGCGATCGTGCGCGCCTCGTCCAGGTCGAGGCCGATCCACGCCATGCGTCGGCGCGGCGAGAGGGCACCGTTGAAGGGCAAGCGCGGCGCCTGGTCGTCGTGGAAGAGCGAGGCCGCGGTGTTGGCGATCTCGGCGACATCCTTGACGCGATCCCAGAGAGCTCCCGGCGCGGCCAGGGCAGCGCGCACGCTCGCTCCGGCGCGGGGCCGATGCGAGGTCGTCTGCCGGGCACCCGCCGACTCGCCGGCCAAGGGCAGGGGATCGGTGAGGGTATCGAGAATCCGCAGTCCCGCCATTCCGTCAACCATGCAATGATGGGCCCGGATCACGACCACCGCCGGGCGACCTGCGCCGCCCTCGATGAGCGTCGCGTCCCAGGGTGGGCGGTCCTCGGGCAGCGCACGGGAGAGCAGGGGCTCCAGGGCCTCGGCGAGGGCCGTGGCATCACCGGGATCGGTGAGCGTGAGGCGGCCGATGTGGCGGCCCAGAGAAAAGCTGCGGTCGGGTGTCCAGCTGGGACGATCGAGGTCGAAGGGCACGCGGCGCGGGATGCTCATCAGCCGGGGTACGGCCGCGACCGCACGCAGCAGAGCCGCGCCGAGTTCGCAGAGGCCGGGCGAGCGCTCGAGTTCGAGCACGCAGCCCAGCACCAGCGGCTCCCCCGGTCGCTCAAAAAAAAGAAACGCCGCGTCGAGCGCGGAGAGTTTCCCCTCGCCGTCCATCCCCAGGCCTTGCCCGATCCTCTCTCGTAACGTGGATGCGTCGCGGGTCGGAAATTCAGGAAGCCGGCAGAGCCGGTGCGGCGCAGGGCAGCGTGATCGCCCCAGCGGCGGGGATTGTCAACCGATGCGCAGGTTCGCGGAGTCTCGGGCGCCGGGGCCGCAGGCGAACCAAGCGGGGGTGGGTGGCGCTACCCGTTGCGCGCGGGTTCCGGGGTGGGGGGAGGAGAGAGTGGAACCCGCGCGCAGGGGCCGCCTCGCGGTCTCGTGGACGCCGAAAAGAGGAGGGGGTGTCAGCCGGTGGGAAGACCGGCCAGCATCAGCGTCCACGGGAGAATCGCGAGGAAGGTGTAAGCGACGGCGAGCGAGGTGAGGCTCGGTTGGACCAGAGGGTGGTGACCGCGGCGATAGATGAGGAGGAGGAGGAGGATGGCGCCGGCCTTCATCGAGACCAGACCGCCCATCGGACCGATGGAGGACATCGCCGCGGCCACGATCGGATTCCCTTCCGTGAAGCCACGGTGGGTCCCCGCATAGGTGACGGTCCCGTCGAGGACCTGCAGGAAGACGTTGAGGCCGACCAAGTATCGGAGCCTGCGGAGGGACGGGTTCGGGGAGCGCGCCACGGCCGCTGCTCTTTGCAAGCGTGTTGCCAGCGCAAGTGCCCATCGTCCGGGAGGTTTTTGGACGGGGCGGCGTTGCACCCGCGCACGACAGGAGACCACGCCGAAGGATCGCCACGAAAAGCAGGCGTTTGCGCTGGCATGGGTACCGGGCCTGTAGCCGGCTTCGCCATCGGTGAATGCGCTGGAGGTAGCGGACACAGCCCTCAAATTAGAGGCGCCGGGCCTTTCGCGTGGCTTCTCGATCGGCGAGAGGAGAGCCGGTGCGCATTGCGATCTTCGGCACACGCGGGATCCCGGCCCGCTACGGCGGCTTCGAGACCTTCGCGGAGGAACTCGCGCCGCGTCTGGTGCGGCGCGGTCACGCCGTGACCGTCTTCGGCCGCGCCGGGGTGATCGATCCGGCCCTCCATCTGACGCAACGCGACGGCGTGACTCTGGTGGTGCTGCCCGCGCCGCGCTCGAAGCATTTCGAGACCGTGGTCCACACCCTGCGCTGCGCACTTTGGTCGCGTCGCGAACCCTTTGACGTGGCCCTGGTCTGCAACGGCGCCAATTTCCTCAGCCTGTTTCTGCTCGCTCGCCTCGGGACCCGGACTGCCCTACTGGTGGACGGCATCGAGAGCGCACGCCGCAAATGGGGTTGGCTCGGGCGCGTGGTCCATCGTCTGGGCGAGCGTCTCGGGCCAAGCCTGGCGGACGTGGTGGTGGCGGATTGCGATGTCATCGCCGGCCACTACCGGCGCCGGGGCGCCCCGGCGCTCGCGACGATCGCGTATGGCGCCGAGGCGCCGCGCTGCTGCACGACCGGTGCGCTCGAGCGCCTCGGCGTCCGGTCGCGCGGCTACGTGCTCTACGTGAGTCGGCTCGAGCCCGAGAACAACGCCGATCTGGTCGTGCGCGCCTTCCGGCAGAGCACGCTTGCCTACGACCTCGTGGTGGTGGGCGACGCGCCCTATGCGACCGCTTACAAGGCCGAGGTCCGCCGCCTCGCCGCGGGTGATCCGCGTATCCGCTTTGCCGGCTTCGTCTTTGGCGAGGGGTACGACGAGTTGCGGGCTCACGCGGCCTGCTGGATCCAGGCGACCGAGGTCGGTGGCACCCATCCGGCACTGCTCGAAGCGATGGCCGCGTCCCTGCCCGTGATCGCCCAGGAGATCCCCGAACACCGCGAGGTCCTGGGCGACACCGGCTGGTACTTCGGTCTGCACGCGGCCGATGAGTTGACGGCCCGGCTTGGCGAGGTTCTGGCCCCGGGCGCGGCCGCGGCCGAGGAGCGGGAGCGGCGTGGGCAGGCCGCGTATGCAAGAGTTCGCGAACGTTACGACTGGGAGAAGGTTGCCGATGCCTATGAGGCGCTGGCACGCGGTCTTGCCGCCGGCTCGACCGGATCTCCGGGTTGAGAGAGCGAGACGCGCGAGAATGGCTTGCCGCCACCAACCACCTCGGGTACCGGCGCGCCGATGGCCGCGGTGAAGAGTTCGCGCGATCCGGGCCGCGCCGGTCGGGCAGCCGATCCTTTGGTGTCCGCACGCCGGGCCGGGGCGGGCGTCGGCCGCGCCGGCCCGGCCGCCCACTTCCGGCAACTCGTGGCGATCCTCGACGGGCTCGCTCTGATCGTCGCCTTCCCGCTCGCCTACATCGCCAAGACGCGCTGGCTGCCGAGCGATCTGACGCCGCTCTACGATCCGTCGGTTTACGTCGGCCCGGCGGCGATCTCGGCGCTGGCTTTCGTCGTCTTTCTCGACCGGCGCGGCGCGTATCGGCCGGCGGCTCTCGCCCACCTCGGGCCGATGCTGGTGGCGGTCCTGCCCGCGGCGGCGCAGGCGCTGGTGGTCGGCTTCGCGTTGCTCTTCTCGTTCAAGCTCGCCGAGGTGAGCCGTCTCTTCATGGCGCTCTACGGGGTCGCCGGGACGGCTCTTGTCGTCAGCTCTAGATTCATACTGCGCCGTCTGGTCGTGCGGGCGCAGCGCAGCGGCGCTGGTGCGGCGCGTGTCCTGATCGTCGGCGCGACCGACGAGGCCGAGAGGATCGCGGCCCTGCTCGCGACCGAGGCCCCCTTCGGGGTCGAGATCGTCGGCCGGGTCGCACCCGAGCAACTCGGTGACGGCGAAGAGACGGCGCTGTGGCTGGCGAGCCGGCTCGCCAGCGATGCCATCGACGAGGTCGTGGTGGTGTCGGGGCGCTACAGCGCCGAGCGCCTCGACCGTCTGGTCGAGGCGACCGACCGCGAGGGCGTGGCGCTGCACGTCGTCGCCGGCGTGATTGGCCGCGGTCTCGAACGGGTTGTGCTGGAGGAGGTCGGCGAAGTCCGGCTGCTTTCGCTCAACCCCCACCAGCATCCGCCCTGGGGCATGGCGCTCAAGCGGTTGGGCGATTTCATCACGGCGCCGCTTCTGGTCGTGGTCCTGCTGCCGCTCTGGCTCGTGGTCGCGCTGGCGATCCGACTCGATTCGCCCGGCCCGGTCTTCTTCGTGCAGGAACGCCTCGGCCTCAACAAGCGCCGTTTTTGGCTGGTCAAGTTCCGCTCGATGGTCGACGGCGCCGAACGAATGCAGGCGGGCCTCGAGGCGGACAACGAGGCCTCGGGCCCGCGCTTCAAGCTGCGCCGGGATCCGCGCGTGACGCGCGTCGGGCGCTGGCTGCGGCGCTTTGATCTCGACGAGACGCCACAGTTGCTCAATGTCTGCCTCGGGCAGATGAGCCTCGTCGGGCCGCGGCCGATGCTGTCGGCGGAGGTCACCGGCTTCGAGCCGTGGCAGCGCAAGCGCTTTTCGGTGCTGCCCGGCATCACCGGACTGTGGCAGGTGAGCCACCGGCTCGGTGACCCCTTCCTGAGCGGCCTCCAGGCCGATCTCGACTACATCGATCGCTGGTCGCTTGGCCTCGATGCGTCGATTCTGTTGCGCACGCTGCCCGCGGTGCTGCGTGAGCGGATGGCACCATGACGACAGGTCCGGAGAAGCGGCAAGGCGGAGACGTTGGATCCGGGAGCGCGCGGGTGCGCGAGCGGATGGTGCCATGACGACGACGGCCGACCCTGTTCCGATGCTCGACACGGCGGCATCATGGGCCGAGCTGGCGCACGAGCTCGAGCCCGCGGTGCTGGCGGTGCTGCGCAGCGGCCGCTGGGTCCTGGGCGAGACCGTCGCTCGTTTCGAGCGCGAGGTCGCGGCAGTGCTCGACGTGCCGCACGCCATCGGCGTCGCCTCGGGCACCGACGCTCTGCAGCTCGCACTGATGGCGCTCGATGTGCGTCCGGGCGACGAGGTCGTGACGACGCCCTTCACGTTCTTCGCGACGGCCTCGACCATCGCGCGGCTCGGTGCTGTGCCGGTGTTTGCCGACGTGCGCGAGGACGATTTGCTGCTCGACGTCGAGCGGGTCGAGAGCGTGATCGGTCCGCGCACGCGCGTCGTTCTGCCGGTGCACCTCTACGGCCAGTGTGTCGATCCGGTGGCGTTCGCCGATCTCGCCCACCGCCGCGGCATCGCCCTGCTCGAGGACGCAGCTCAGGCGATCGGTGGTGCACGCGCGGGGGTCATGGCGGGGAGCCTCGGCGCGCTCGCTGCGTTCAGTTTTTATCCCACCAAGAATCTCGGCGCGGCCGGCGACGGTGGGTTGGTCACGACGCGCGACGCGGATCTCGCCGAGCGCGTGCGTTGTCTGCGCGAACACGGTGCGCGCGACCGCTACCACCACCTCGAGATCGGCCTGAACAGCCGCCTTGACGCGGTGCAGGCGGCGATCCTCTCGGTGCGCCTGCGTCATCTGGCGGCGTGGAACGCCGCGCGCGACCGGGTGGCTCGGACCTACGATACGTTGCTTGGCGAGGCGGGATTGCTCGAGCGGGTTCGGCCGTTGGCACGGGCCGCGGGCGGGGTACACGTCTGGCACCAGTACGTCGTGCGAGTGCCGCGGCGTGAGGACGTGCGCGACGCGCTGCACCGCGCCGGCATCGGCTGCGCGGTCTACTATCCGGTGCCGCTCCACCTGCAGCCATGCTTCGCGCATCTCGGTGGACAGCCGGGCGATCTGCCGGTGGCCGAGCGTGCCGCGGCCGAGGTGCTGGCGCTGCCCATCCATCCCGGTCTGCGCACCGAAGAGCAGGAGCGCGTCGTCGCGACGCTGGCCGGGGTGCTGGGAGACTGACGAGTCGCGCCGGTGTCTGCTGCGGGCATCGCTGCGAGAGGCCCGGAGAGTGGGGCGCCGACGAGTCGCGCCGGCGCCCGCTGCGGGCATCGCTGCGAGAGGCTCGGCGAGTGGGGCGAGAGTTCGGCTCTGACGAGTCGCGCCGGTGTCCGCCGCAGGCATCGTGGCGACAAGCTCGGTGAGTGGGGCGGGAGTTCGGCGCTGCCGAACCGGGTCGGCGTCCGCCTCAGGCATGGCCGGTGATGTTTTCTGGCCGCGGCGTGGGCTGTGGCGTCGCATCGCTCCCCGGGATCGGGTGGGCTTGCGTCCGTGCC
Source organism: Pseudomonadota bacterium (assembly GCA_005777805.1). Classification (GTDB taxonomy): domain Bacteria; phylum Desulfobacterota; class Binatia; order UBA12015; family UBA12015; genus SXLG01. The sequence continues at coordinate 3,676 of SXLG01000070.1, read as the reverse complement.
CTTCAACCGTCAGAGCAGGCGGGCACTGACGCGGCGGCCCGCGCGGCCAGCGAGAGATCGGGAAGGACCGAACATGGCGAGCAAGCACGAAGCACAGGACGACATCACCGGGTTGATGGTGGCCGTGGGAGTGGCGCTGCTCCTCTCGATGGTCGGCGGCTATCTCTACGCTTTCTGAGGCGGCCTAGGGCAGGCTGCGCTCGCCCAGCTCGGGCGAGATCGCGCACGCGTCGGGCGGTGCGAACCACCGTGTGCGGCGCGCCGCTACCGCGCGATAGAGCGCGTCGACCACGGGAGCCAGCGGGCGTAGCCCGGTGACCCGCCCGAGTCCGCGCCAAGGCCAGGGCAGGGCCGAGAGCGCGCCGGCCACCGCCGCGCCGCGCAAATGGAGCCGGCCATCGGGCTCGCGCAGCACGACCGAACCCGCGTCACTCAGCTCGCGCAGCGCGGCCGGCAGCAGCGTGCGCGCTGTCTCGCCCTGCAGCGGCGCGAAACGCAGGCGCCCGCCGCGGTCACGCGCGGCGAGGAAGGTGATGCTCCGGCGGCAGAGGCCGCACGTGCCGTCGTGAAAGACGATCGCGTGGGGACTCCCGTCCGTCCCGGGGCCGACCATGCCCTGCCCCCTACGCCTCCCGGGGGCCGTGTGCACGGCCGCGCAGCGGGAGAGAAAAGGTGACCGGGCGATCGAGAAGGCTGCGATTCGGGGGAAATCGGGGTGCGGTGGGCGGAGGAGATCGGCTTGCTCGGGTGCGGGAGCGGCGTTCGGAGGTCCGGTAGATCGCCCGGTCGAGACGTGTGCGGGAGCAACGGAGATGCCACGGAGACCTCTGATTTTTGATGGGTTTCAGTGCCCGCAGGCGGTGCAAAGTTGCATTGTGGAGGGCCACGCGCGGACGCTCGGACGTGAGGATCTGGGCAGCATGGAGGTTTTACCGCGGGATGATCCCGATGAGATACGGGAATGTCCTTATGATTTTTTTGATTAGCTCCGTAGAACACCTAGATTGCGGGCCAAGAAGATCCGGCGGGTCCCGTTCCGCGCCACCAGTGGAGTTTTCGTGAGTCATGCCGCATTGCAAGGTGGCTCCGCTGGGCGGCGAGGGGTGACCACGGCGGTGCGGTCGCTACACGGACCGAGTCCGAGCCGGAGAGGACGGACCTCTCCCGCGGGACCGCCGGGGGCCGCGGCGCGGTCGCAACTCGCGCCGTGTCCCCGCCCGAGATTGCGGCGCACCCTCTCGTCCTACTAGACGACGCTGGTGCGGTGGCCCGTGGAGGTCTGGCTCGCGACGGGCCTCGGCATCGGCCGCATCGCTCCTTTCGCACCGGGAACGTTCGGCAGCCTGCTCGGTCTGCCGCTGGCATGGGCTCTGCGTGGCGTGGCGCCCCCGGCGCATGTGCTGGCACTTGTCGCTCTGTGTGGCGGCGCGGCATGGGTCGCGCAGCGCGCCGAGCGTACGCTCGGGCACCACGATCCCTCGTCGATTGTGATCGACGAGGTCTGCGGCGTGGCGATCACCCTCGCCGGCCACCCCCTCGATGCGGCAGGGATGGCGCTCGGCTTTGCCGCTTTCCGGCTCCTCGACATCTGGAAGCCGTGGCCGATCCGCGCCCTCGATCGCGGAGTAGCCGGCGGTCTCGGCACCGTCCTCGACGACGTCGCGGCCGGCCTCGGAGCGAACCTGCTGCTGCATCTCGTGGCGCGGCTTCTCTGAGCATGACCCGCGCGGCGGCGGTTGGGGAAGTGGGCCAGCGCGTGCTGCATCTCCTAGCGCGCTGAGCGGATCGTGCCCCGCACGCACGCACGCGGGCGGTTGCGCGCTGGCGGCGTGCTATCGCCGCCTCCCGACAGAGGGCGCGACGGGGCGGCGTGGAGTCGCCGGCCGTGCCTGGGAGGTTCCATGGATCGGGTCGTTCTGCTCTCGACCGGCGACGAGCTTCTGTGCGGCGCCATTGCCGACACCAACGCGCAATGGCTCTCGGGCCGCTTCTTCGAACTCGGCCTCGAGGTGGTCGCGGTGTTGACGGTGGGCGACGAGCCCGAGCGCTTGCGCTGGGCGTGGCGCACCGCACTCGAACTGGGCGACCTGGTGATCTCGACCGGCGGCATCGGGCCGACGAGTGATGATCTGACCACCGAGACCGTAGCCGCGGTCCTCGGCTGTGGGTTGCGTTTCGACGAGCCGAGCGCCGATCGCATCCGGCAGATGTTCGCGGCGATGCGGCGGCCGATGCCCGAGAACAATCTCAAGCAGGCGTTTCTGCCCGAGGGCGCGGTCGTGGTCGAGAATCCACTCGGGACCGCGCCGGGCTACCGCGCGAGCCCGCGCTGGGGCGAGGGTGCTGTGGCGCGCGAGGTTCACCTCTTCGTGCTGCCCGGCGTGCCGCGCGAGATGAAGCGCATGTTCACCGACACGGTCGAACCCTGGGTGCGCGCGCAGCGCGGTTCCGGCTTGACGCCGTTGGTCCAGACCTTCCAGACCTTCGGTATGAGTGAATCGGCGCTCGACGAAGAAATTGCCGCCATCATCCAGCCCGGCGAGGCGCGCATCGGGTTCCGCGCGAGCTTCCCCAAAATTGCGGTAAAGCTACTTGTCAAGCCGCACCCGGGCGAGAGCACCGCGGCGGCCGAGGCGCGGCTCGGGGAGCTGGCCGGGCGCGTCCGTGAGCGCCTCGGCGGAGTCGTCTACGGAGAAGGCGAGATGGCGATGGAGGAGGCCGTGGCCCGGGCGCTGGCGGCGCGCGGCGCCAGGCTGGCGCTGGCCGAGTCGTGCACCGGCGGGCTGATCGGCCACCGCTTGACGGAGGTGCCGGGGATCTCGGCACACCTGCTCGCGGACTACGTCGTCTACTCGAACGCGGCCAAGAGCGATCTGCTGGGGGTGCGGCAGGAGACGCTCGTCACCTACGGCGCGGTCAGCGAGGAAACCGCGCGCGAGATGGCGGAAGGGGCACGGACCCGCTCGGGGGCGGACGTGGCCATCGGAGTCACGGGTATCGCCGGCCCGGAGGGCGGCTCGCGCGAGAGGCCCGTCGGCACGGTCTGCTTCGCCCTGGCCACCGCCGAGGGGGTCGTCTCGCGCCGCCACCAGCTCTGGGGCACGCGCGACTGGGTGAAGTTGCTGGCCTCGCAGTTCGCCCTCGACATGATCCGGCGCTGGGCCCTCGGACACGCGGAGCTTGCGCCGGGGTTTCGGCGTTGATACGAAGAAAAGGCGAAACATGAGGCAGCGACCTCTGGACAGCCTTTGTCTCCGGACGCAATGACAGCGGCGGTGGAAGGGAGTATCCGGGAGTCGTCGCGGCGCCCTCGGGGGGCAGCGCGGGGGGACCGGGACCGGCCCGGACGGCATGAGTCTTCGGACAGAGTCCGAGGACAGGGAGGCAGGAAGTGATGGACGCGAACCGCGAAAGAGCAATGGAACTGGCGATCAGCCAGATCGAAAAGCAGTTCGGCAAGGGATCGATCATGAAGCTCGGTGACGACGCGGTTCCCACGGACGTTCCCGTGGTCTCGACCGGCTCGCTGGCACTCGATCTGGCGCTCGGCGTGGGGGGTGTTCCGCGCGGGCGCGTGGTCGAGATCTACGGACCCGAGTCTTCGGGCAAGACGACCCTCTCGCTGCAGATCGTCGCCGAGGCCCAGAAGCAGGGCGGCGTTTGCGCTTTCGTCGAT
>SXLG01000069.1 GCA_005777805.1 Pseudomonadota bacterium | reverse complement strand
GAGGTCGGTCCCGTCCTCGAAGATGACGTAGACGTAGGAGTAACCGAAGTCCGAAAAACCCCGCACGGCCTTGATCTTCGGTGCGCCGAGGAGCGCCGTCACGATCGGGTAGGTGACCTGATCCTCGAGGATGTCGGGACTGCGGTCCCAGCGCGAATAGACGATGACCTGTGTGTCGGAGAGGTCGGGGATCGCATCGAGCGGGATCTCGCGGATAGACCAGATCGCGCCGAGGACGGCGACCGCCGTGAACAGCAGGACGAGGATGCGGTTCTTTGCGCTGAACTCGATTATCCGTTCGACCATCGCGCGGCGTCTCAGTGCAGCTCGGGCGCCGGGGCGCTGGGTTTTGCGGAGGCCGTCTCGCCGGGGCGGCGCGCGGCGCGAAACCGCGACTCCGAATCAATGAGGAAGTTGGCCGAAGTCACCACATCCTCTCCCGCCACGAGACCGGAGAGCACCTCGTGGTACCCACTGGCCTCACGGCCGAGTTCGACCGAGCGTGGCTCGAAGCGTCCCTCGCCCGTCACCACGAAGACGATCTGGTGGTCCCCGGTATCGAGCACCGCTTCGTGTGGCAGGGCAAGCTGCGGACCGAGTGGCACTTGGATTTTAACATCGACGAAGCTCTCGGGCCGCAGATCGGCGTCGGGAGTCGGGACCAGCGCGCGGACGCGAACGCTCCGGGTCATCGGGTCGAGGATCGGATCGATCGCGGCGACCGTGGCACTCAATTTCCGGCCGGGCAGCGAGGGGGCGGTGATCTCCATGGTCTGGCCCGGCGCGATGAGGCCGCTCTGGACCTCGTGGACCTGCGCGTAGATCCACACGGCATCGCCGGGCAGGAGGAGTTCGGTGGGCTCCGCAGCACCACCCGTGAGCTGATCGATCTGCGCCTCGGCGAGGCCCTGTTGCCGCAGTTTGAGTCGAGCCGCCCGCACGATGGCGTCGGCCCCATGGTGCGCCTCGGTCAATGAGCTGTTGCGGATCTGATCTCGCGAGCGCAGAGCTTCGCGATACTCGATGACCGCTTGATAGAGGGCGGGATCGTAGGCCACCCGACCCACCGCGCGAACTTCGATCGCGAGCGGCCGGACCTCGACCTTGCCGCGCGTTACGCCGATGAGTTGCTGACGCTCGCGCGTGAGCGTGAACGGGGCGTGGCCCGGTACGCTGATCGATTCCGATTCGATCTCGTCGGGGTAGACCGCGATATAATCCATGCCCATCTCGTCCTTCGCCGGAACCGGTGAGGTGATCTCGGGGCGCATGGGGTGGCGATAGAAGCTCGGCTTCGCTGCGGCGGCGCTCGGGGCGGCGTTTGCTTCGGCCTGCACGAGAGGTGGCTCGGCGCCCGCGTCGACGCGTTGCAGTTTCATCTGACAGATCGGGCAGTTCCCCGGCTCGCTCGAGACGATGTCGGGATGCATGGAGCACTGGTAGATCGCCGATTTGTCCTCGGGCATGGTCAAGGACTCGCCTTGCTCGGCGAGGGGCCCGAGGCGCAGTACCGCCCCGGCCGCGGCGGTGACGGCGAGCGCCACAACAAGAAGAAGAACGCCGCGCTTAGTCATGCTCGATCCTTCGCGATGGCCGCTGTTTCTGCTGGCGCGGAAGGTCCTCGCCAACGGCCCGCTCGAGATCGGCATAGGCGATCTCGAATTCGGTACGTGCCCCGATGTCGTCGAGGTGGATCTCTTCGAGCCGTCGCAGGGTGTCGATGAGGTCGAGGAACCCGACGCTCCCCGTCTGGTAGCCGGCCTCGGTCACGCGCAGCGCCTGCTCGATCTGCGGGACGTGCGTGTTGGTAAAGAGATCGACTTGCCAGAGAGCGGTCTGGGCGCGCAGGTACGCCTGCTCGACCTCGCGCTGCACGCGGTCATCGATCTGGCGTCGCTCGGCCTTGGCCGCGGACAGACGCAACATCGCCTCGGTCACGCCGGCGCTGTACTTCTCGTGGTTCACGAAGGGGAGCGTCACCGATGCCGAGGCACCGAAACCGTCGTTCATGCCGTAGTTCACGAAGCGTCCGACCGAGAATTCGAAATCGGGCAGATGGTTTCGTTCGGCGAGCTCTATGGCGCCTTCCTCGCGTGCGATCCCGGCACGCCGTGCCGCGATGTCGGGCCGTTTCTCCATGGCGAGTCGCGTGAGTGCAGCACTCGTCTGGCCGAGAGCGGGTACGCCGGGGCTGTCCGGAATGCCGAGGGGCTCGTCGTGCGCTCGACTCAGGAGTGCTGCCAGTGCCGCACCCGTGGTGTGGATGGCGAGACGTTCGGTCTGGATCATGTTGATCTGGTGGGTGAGTTCGACCTGTGCGCGCACGACATCGGCTTGGCTGGTCGCGCCGGCCGCGTATTTCTGTTCGGCGACATGCGTGAAGCCTTCGAGGAGGCCCTTCTCGCGGGCGAAGACCGAAAGCCGCTCATGCGCCTGCCAGAGCTCGTAGTAGGAATGCTTGACCGAGGCGATGATGTCGAGGGCGACCTCGTCTGCGGCGTGACTCGTTTGCTCGGCCTCGTGTGCTGCAACCTCCCCGGCCAGTCGCCGCTTTCCCGGGAACGGAATCTTTTGCGAAATCTTGAAAATATTGTTGTCGGCGCGATCGATCCGCAGTGATTCGGGGATGTTCCAGGCCTCGTAGCTGAGCATGGGGTCGTCATAGGCCGAGACCTGGGCCGGAATGGACGCCATGGCCTTGGCCCGATCTCGTGCCGCGCGTAGCTCGGGATTGCGCTCCTGGGCCTCGGCCAGGACCTGGGCCAGGTGCAGCGCGTCGTCGCCCCGCGCCCGCGTCGGCAGTGCCAGGCCCAAGGCCAGCAGGACGACGGACCACCGGGGCGACCCTGCGGGCGCAACGCGGCGTGTCGCGCTCATGGCAGCGGCTCTCCTGCGGGGGACGACCCGGCCATCTCGAGGAGGATACGAAGCGACCGGCGATGCGTAACACGAACCTGCTGGACCACCTCATCCCCCCCGCTGACCGTCCGACATCGCGCCCGGTCGAGGAGGGGTGTTATCATCGCCACGCCGAAACGTAGAAGGGGGCGTGGGGTGGTGTGACCGAGTCGGCCACGGATGAGATCTTGATGGCGGCCTATCAGGCGGGGAACGAAGCGGCCTTTGCCGAGCTCTTCGATCGCTACGCGGGAGCCATCTACGGCTTTCTGGTGAGGCGGCTCGGCGATCCGGCGCTGGCCGAGGATCTCTACCAAGAGGTGTTTCTGCGTCTCCATCGCGCGCGGCCGAGCTACGATCCCGGGCGGCCCTTTCGCACCTGGCTCTTCAGCATCGCCCACAATCTGCTCAGCGACGCGCTGCGCAGCCGCCGTCGCACGCCCAGCCTGACGCAGTTCCAGGAGGAGTTTGGCGGCGCGGCAACGTCAGGGGACAAGGCCCCAAATGCAGTGAATCTCGGCGCTACCATCGCCAGCGATGGCGCGTCGCCGGAGGCGGCCTTGGTGACACGAGAACTGGGCGAAGCGCTGAACCGGGCGCTCCGGTCGCTGCCGCCGGACGAGGTGACGGTCCTGATCCTCGCCCGGCTCGAAGGTCTGCCTTACGACGAGATCGGTCACGTCATCGGGCGCTCGGCGGCCGCAACCAAACAGCTGGCCTACCGAGCTCTCAAGCGAGTTCGGGCCGAGCTCGTCGCCAGCGGTCACGGGGGGGAGCCATGAAGAGATCGTCTTGCGATGAGCACCGCGCCTGGCTCGTCGATGCGCTCGGCGGGCCGCCGCAGCCACAGGGCGATCCCACGCTCGCCGCCGAGGCCGCGGCTTGCCCGGAGTGCCGGGCGGTCGCCGGCGAGATCCAGTCAAGCTGGGAATTGCTGCGCCTGGTGCGGCCACTCGAGCCGCCGCCGGCCTTGCGCGAGCGGACGCGGGGCGCGGTTCTCGCCCTCATCGCGGAAGATCGTGCCGTGGCTTCGCGCCGGGGCTGGTCCTCGGCCTCCCAGGTGCCACTGGCCGTCGGTTCGGGACTGGGCGCCGCGGCGGCGACGCTTTTTCTCCTCGGAGGCCTGATCTGGGGAAGCCACCTGCCGGAGGGGCACCTCTTCTTCTGCGCCGCGATCTTCACCGGCCTGCTCGTCGGTGCTTTCGCCTGGATCTACAGCGCGACGACGGTCAGTGGCGTGCACCTCGATGTCGCCGCGCGTGTCGGTGTGCTCGCCCTCACCATCACCGTTGCGGCCACCACCACGTGTCCCGAGCTGCACGTCCTCTGGTGGTGGGATCGCTCGGTTCCGGGTCGTTTCTTCACCACACTCCTCGGTGCGGGAGGCAGCTCGCTGGTCTTTGGCTTTACCTACGGTCTCATTCCGGGCTTTCTCGCCGCTCTCTTCGGCGGGCGGCTGCTTGCCGCGCGGTGGTTGGCCAACGGGCTCGTGGCCGCAGGTGTTGTGTTTCTGCTTGCCACACCCGTGATCTACCTTCAGTCCGCGCCCTTCACCTCGGGGGTGATCGCAAGCTGGCTGGCCGGCACGGCCGCCGGGACCCTGTGCGGCGTCTTCGGCGCGTTGCGGGTGAGAGCGCGGGTCGCGCGGGCGGGGGCGCTCGGCTGAGCGTGCCGTGAATTCTCTTCTGATTCCTGTCCAGGAGGGGGCGGGGGTGATGGTCATCTTGCCGTAGCCCCACCTCCGCCGCGATTCCTTCGCGGACTCCGAGCCTGCGGCACGGGGCGAGGGGCACGAGTCGGCTCTGACGTGCCACCGCTCGCTCCGCGGAGGAGCCTCCGCCCGATCGAGCGGGCGCCGGTCGCGGTGCGGACCATGGCGCGCGCCACGGAGGAGCTGTCGCCGAGCCTCGGGGGATCGAGCGGACGTTGGTGGCGTTCGATCGATCATCCCCCCGAGGCCAGGTCGTGTACGGGCCGTGGCGGCCGCTCAACTCGCCGGCGGGTTAGTGGTGCACGTCCAGTCCGCAGCCGTCATGCTGGAGATCGCCTGGCCCGGTCCCTTGCAGCCCAGCATGTAGGGGAAGGTGTCGCTCATGTAGTAGGCGTAGCCCGTCGGGCCGCCGAGCTTGCCGTTGCAGGCGTCGAGGCCAGAATGGGCGCTGCCTGCCGCATCGGCGTAGGGGCCATAGATCGGGAAGCCCTCGAGGCTCCAGCCGGCGATGGTCGAGGGTCTCGCCCACTCGCCACGGTCGTAGGAGTTCGACATGCTGGCGTGGTTCGGCCCGACGTTGATCACGCCCGAGACCAGCGTGCCGTTCTGGTAGGCGCCGTAGAGGCAGGGCGGCCGGAAGTGGTAGTGGTAGCTGCCGTCGAAGCCGCCGTGCGCGTCGCAGTAGTCGAGCATCTCCGGCGTGTAGCCCGAGGGCGGCGAGACGGGATCGATGTAGTCGACGCTGAGCGGTCGGAAGATCACGACGCCGTTGATGGCGACGCCAAAGCTGCCGAAGAGCGCCGCGTTGCCTGCGAACTTCTCGGCCGTACTCGGGCAGGGTTTGTTCGCCCGAGAGGTGTCGACCGTGGGCTCGAGTGGGATGTCCCAGGAGTTGCTGTGGGAGGTGATGCTGCCGACCGGGTTGGCGTAGGCATGGTCGGGTAGTCCTGTGGAGGTGACCGCCATCCACCATTTATTTGCGTTGCTCGACTTCCGGTAGCAGGTGACAGTGAGGCCGCTCACGCCGGATTTGAAGCCGCAGCGCTCGTCGCCACCACACGCATCCACACCGACGCAGCTTCCGGTCGTCGTGCAGGTGCTCGGCTCGCCGCTGCATTGGTAGCCGGCCTCGATCGCGCAGTCGGCGTCGCAGCCGTCATCGGCAGTGGTGTCGCCGTCGTCGCAGCCCTCGCTCGCTGCGACCGCGCCGTCGCCGCAGACCGAAGCACTGCTGCTCGTGCAGGAGTCGTTGACGAGGCCGTCGTCGATCTCGTCGCAGCCGGGGCTCAACGATTCCATTCCGTCCGCCATGAGGCAGGCGCGGCAGGTGCTGCGTTCGGAGATGCACGTGGAGGTGTTCGCGGCGCTCGCGCACTCGCCGGGGAAGGCGCTCGCCAGGCTCACGCCGATGCATTTGTCGGCGACGGCCTGGGTGAGCTTCGCGCGAGCCGTCGCGATCTTCTCGGCGTCGCTTGCCAGCGGTGTGCTGACGCACGCAGCCAACTCGATCGTCGAATCGACCGAGCCGGCGCCGATGGCTGTTTTTTGGCAGGTACCGAAGGCCTTCGCCTGGGTGTCGAGTAACTTCTGGGCGGCCTTGGCGACCGCCAACTGGCAGGCCGCGCCGGTCTTGCTGGTGGTCTTCAAGATGACGGCCGCGTCGAGATCGGCCGCGAAGAGATCCTCCTCGAGTCCGAGGGCCGCTGCTTCCGCGCTGGCGTTGACCGTGTCTGCGCCGGTGTAGCCATAGCTCGGCGGTGCCGTGCATTTCGTCGCATCGGCGCTGGTGGTCTTTGCTTCCATCAGGGCGACCTTCCCCGAGAGGTCAGCCGTGAGGCAGTCCTGGGCGGTGGCGACCTGCCCGGTTTGGGCGCCCGCGAGGCAGAGCGCGATGTCCTTGCCTTGCTGCTTGGCCACCGTGAGCCCGGCCGTGGTCAGCGCAATGATGCATTTACCCTCGGCCGACGAGAGCGGCAGGGGCGAACCATGCCGCTGGGCGCTTGCGGGAGAGGCGCAGAGGAGGGCTGCACACAGGGCGAAGCCAAGCCGGATGTGCCGGCGATGAGGCGTGGATGGGGTCAGCATGGGTGGGTTCTCCGCGATGGTCGGCCGAGTCCGTGACTCGCCATTTGCGGGTAGGCTGCCACTAGCGGCGCGCGATGTCGATAGAAAAAGATGCACCCCGGGGGACACTCGAACCCCTTGAGCGCAGCTCTCGACGGCCTGTTGAGGCAGTCGGGGGGGCCATGCCGCTTGTCCCGTGATCGATCGCCGGGATCACCTTCCGGCGAACACGGGCGAACGAAGGGGCTTGTGCACGCTTGCGTTATTCAGGCAGACTCCCAGCCCGATGTTGTCCACCCCCGAGGGGCGACGAAGGCGATGCCCAAGGCAGGTACAACCGAGAGCGAGGACATCCGATGATCCGACGAGTTGCAATAGGTGTCATGGGAGCGGCCATTCTGTGCGCAGCGAGCGCGTACGCCGACGAGGCGGACTGTATTTCGGCGCGCTACAGCGCCGCCGGCAAGTACGCGGGTTGCGAGGCCAAGGTGGCAGCGAAGGGGTTTGCCTTCGACGACTTGTTCCTGAAGTGCCGCCAAAAATACGCCGGCGAGTGGACCAAGCTCGCGCGGAAGTATCCCGGCACCTCGTGCGAGGGCGCGCGCTTCGTGGACAACGGTGACGAAACGATCACCGACAATCTGACGCAGCTCGTCTGGGAAAAGAAGACGACCGCCGTTGGCAGCGGAGTGAACGCTTCGGACCGACACGACGTCGACAATCTCTATACGTGGAGTTCGACTCTTGGTTCCGCGAGTGCCGACGGCGCGACGTTTACCGACTTCCTGGACGACCTGAACTCGACCGGCTTTGCCGGGCAGCACGACTGGCGTCTGCCGACGATCTTCGAGCTGCAGAGTATCGTCGCAACAGACGCTCTACCCTGTGGAAACGCCCCGTGCGTCGCTGATCCGTTGTTCTTGCCGACAGCCTCAACCTGGTACTGGTCGTCCTCAACGGATCAGAGCCTCTCGAATTGGGCGCGGAACGTGAACTTCGCGTCCGGGCGGACGGATGGCTTCTCCAAGAGATCTAGCCCCGCCGTCCGCGCTGTTCGTGCCGGGCATTAGCTTGACGATTCGGCGAGCCGGGGAAGCGTCTTCGGCGCGCTGCGGGAGCGAGCCCCGGGGGTGCGGGCGGGGATGTCTGGCTGAGCGCGCACGACCGGGCGAGGGCACGGGGCTGCTCTGACGTCTCATCGGTCGCCCGGAGTGGAGGCTCCGTCGGCCCATTTCCAACAGTTGCCGGTCCGCTGTTGCGTTCCCTGCCATCGGAAATTGTCTCTGACAGGGAAGGATGCGCCGCTCGCCACCGGTCGGGCCATGTCGACCATGGGCTGCCCTCCCGGCCAGGGCGGACAGCTTCAAGTGCTCGTGGACGGAACATCTCCTGTGTCCGTCACCCCGGCCATCCAAGGTTTGCGTCGACCACGCGTCCCGTGCGAGGAGAGCGCCGTGCTTGCGGACACGACCCACGGCGGGATGCGGGAGAGGGTGACACGCGGCTTGCTCGCGTGCGTGGGCGTTCTGTTCCTCGCGCTGGGAGCGGAGGCTCTCGTCGCTCCCGTCCGCTTCGCCTCCCGGGCTGGCATGCTGCTGCCTGCGCCGGCCGCTCTGGCCGAGGTGCGCGCGGCCTACAGCGGGTTCTTTGTCGTGATGACCGCGATCTTGCTCCGCGGGGCGTGGTGGCCCGCCCAGACCCGTTCGGCCATCGGCTGGCTTGCGCTCCTGCTCGCGGTGTTCGCGACGGCTCGACTCTGCGGTCTGATGATCGACGGCTGGCCAGGAGAAGCCGGGTTCAGGTTTCTGCTCGTCGAGGCCACGGGGGCGCTCGTCGCGATGGCCTGCTGGCGCGGGCTGGCCCCGAGTCTTGCCCACCGTGCGGCAGCCGAGCGTCGGTGAGCACCACAGGCGGCGCCCTTGCGTTGCGTGTCGGCAGGGGAGCGGGTAAGGCGCGCG
>SXLG01000001.1 GCA_005777805.1 Pseudomonadota bacterium | reverse complement strand
ATCGCGGCCGACGCTGTGGTCGTCGTCGCGGCCGGCAACTCCGGTGTCAATGCCATCGGCGTTAGCCCGGCGAATTGCTTGGGCGTCGTCACGGTCGGGGCGACCACCAGGACCGGGGCGGAAGCCTGTTTCAGCAATTGGGGACCGACGCTAGAGATTTCGGCGCCGGGCGGTGTTGGGGCGATGCCCTGCAGCACGGGAACGGGAAAGTCCAGCTGTCCATTCGACGGTTCCTTGCAGGGCGGGGTTCTGTCGGCCGGGAACCTTGGAACCCAGACGCCCGGCCAGAATTGGTGGACTTGGATCTCTGGCACGAGCATGGCGGCGCCGCATGTGGCGGGCGTCGCCTCGCTCGTGCTCTCGCGGAACCCTTCCCTCAAGTCCGGGCAGGTCAGCGAGATCCTTCGGGCCACGGCGCGGCTCTTCCCGACCGGGGCGGGGAATCGCAGTTCGTGTTCCAATGGAGATTTGACCGGAAGCATGGACTGCCAGACTACGTTCTGCGGCTCTGGCATCGTCGACGCCTACGCGGCCGTGATCGCGGCCGGCACCCCCATGCCGAGCCCGACACCTACCCCGACGCGCACTCCCACGCCGACTCCCACGCGAACACCCACGCCAGTGCCAGCCACCCCGACGCCAGCGGGCCTCACTCTCGTCTCGCCGAATACGGTGCGTTGCGGCGTCACCAACACCCTCACGGGCACAGGCTTCAGCCCGGGCTCGGTCGTCAAGGCATTTATTGCCTTCCCGAGCGGCGTGCAGGCGGTCGGTCCCTACGTGCCGACCTCGATCGCGCCGACCTCGCTCGCCTGGACGCTGCCGTGCTCGGTCGGCCTCGGCAACGGCTTCATCGCCCTGCAGGTGATCAATACCGATCAGGGCTACAGCAGCTCCAACATCGTGCCGGCGCTGCTGCGTGCCGGGACGAGTTCAGGCTATCCGTCGATCACGGGGATCAACGGCGTGACGGTGACGGCCGCGCATGGCTCGTTCCCGCTGGCGCATGTCCAGACCGTGGTCGCCAAGGGCTCGACGATCACCATCAACGGTACCGGCTTCGCGGTGCCGGCCAAGGTCAATCTGTTCAGCGCCTCGGGCAACGCCGGTCCGCTCGATACGTTGCCGGGCTCGACCTCGACAGCACTGCTGGTGCAGATTCCGCTCGCGGCGCCGACCGGCCCTGGTGCGGTGCAGGTCGTCAATCCGAGTGGCGCCTGGCCCTCGTCAAATGCCGTCTCCGTGCCCCTCGGCGCGGCCATCTCGATCACCTCGATCACGCAGGTGGGCAGCACCATCACGGTCAACGGCAGCGGCTTCTCGACGCTCAGCGTGATCAACTTCTTCACGCCGAGCGCCAACCACTGCGGCATGGCCGCGGGCGCGGCGGTCTGTCCGCTGGCGTTGGTCTCGGACCAGCAGTTCACGGTGCAGCGTCCGTCGGGGGCGGGCGCGGGCCGTGCCTTCATCGAGGTGTTGAACCCACCCTTCATCCCCTTCTCCTCGACCGGCACCGACCCCGACGGCGCCTTCACGCTGCCATGAGGCGCCGCGCTGTCCGGTCCAGTGGGCGTGGTTCGAGGTAGCGAGGGCCGATGTCGGAAGTTCCAGCGCTGAGTTCGTTGTCCGGTCCCGAGGAGGTGGGGAGAGGTCGCGTCCATTCGTCCATGTGGTGGTCCCGTCCACGCCTTGACCATTCGGGCTCCGTCGATGAGCATGGGTCCATGATCCCTACCCAACTCCGCATGCGCCGGATTATCGGGATTCTGTTCGCGGTGGCTTCGCTGCTCGGGGGAACTGCCGCGGCTGCGTTTGCGGCGCTCGATCGGCCCCAGATCGTCAACGGGCTCGACACCTGGGAGTATCCGGCGGCGGGCATACTCCTCAAGGGCGGCTCGCCGCTCTCGGCCAGCCTCACGTGCAGCGGCACCTTGATCGGCTGCAGCACCTTCATCACCGCATCGCATTGCGTCTGCGAAACGCTCGGTGACGATTGCCAGCCCGGCGATGCGGGCGAGCCGCGCGGGTCGGACTTCATGGTCTTCTTTCAGCACAGTGGCTTCCACGAGGTGTCCTCGATCGAAGTCCACCCCGATTACGATTTTCCGACGGCCGACGTTGCGGTCGTTCATCTGGCCGCTCCCGTGACCGGGATCACCCCGATGCCGATCAACACCACCGCGACTCCACCTGCGGGATCGGCCGCGACAATTGTCGGTTTCGGGCGCAGCGGCGGCAGCGCTTACGACTACGGTCTCAAGCGGCAGGGTGATGTCTCGACGGTCGGTTGTGGCACTCCGACGCTGGTTTGCTGGAACTTCGCGAATCCGATCGGTACGTCGGGCGAAGATTCGAATACCTGCAACGGTGACTCTGGCGGACCGCTTTTTTGGCACGACGGCGGCGAGGATGTTCTCGCCGGCATCACCTCGGGAGGCAACGCCGAAGACTGCTTGCCACTCGACGAGAGCTACGACGCGAATGTTTTCCACTACCGCTCATGGATCACGGGCAAGACCGGCGGCGACCTCGGCGGCGAGGCGTGCGGGGCCTTCGCGCCGGTCGGTTCGGCGCCGACCGCGGTCGCGACCTTCGCGGGAACACTGTCGTCGGGAGCGCCGCAGAGCCACCGCTCGTTCGAGGTTCCGGCCGGCACGAGCGTGCTGCGGGTCACGATGAACGCCAGCGATCCCGGAGGCATGGACTTTGATCTCTACGTCCGCCACGGCGCACAGGCTTCCAGTTCGACCTTCGACTGCAAGCACGACGGATCGAACCAGGTCGCCTCGTGCGAGTTCGCCAATCCTGCCGCGGGCACCTGGTGGTTGCTGGTGCAGCGCTACAGCGGGAGCGGCTCCTTCCAGGCGACCGCCACCGTCTTCGGCGATGACGCTCTCGAACTCGCCCCCCGGACCACGCTTCTCTGCGGTAGCCCGAGCGTCCTGACGGGCAGCGGCTTTACTGCGGGCTCCGTCATCAAGGCTTTCATCGCGACGCCGACGGGTGTCCAGGCCTTCGGCCCCTACGACCCGACCTCATGGACGCCGACCTCGCTCACCTGGACGCTGCCGTGCTCGGTCGGCCTCGGCAACGGCTTCATCGCCCTGCAGGTGATCAACACCGACCAGGGCTACCGCAGTTCCAACATCGTGCCGGCGCTGCTGCGTGCCGGCACGGGCTCGGGCTATCCCTCGATCACGGGGATCAACGGCGTGACGGTGACCGCTGCACACGCCTCGTTCCCGCTGGCACATGTCCAGACCGTGGTCGCCAAGGGCTCGACGATCACCATCAACGGCACCGGCTTCGCGGTGCCGGCCAAGGTCAATTTGTTCAGCGCCTCGGGCAATTCGGGTCCGCTCGATACGCTGCCGGGCTCGACCTCGACAACACTGCTGGTGCAGATCCCACTCGCGGCGCCGACCGGCCCCGGCGCGCTGCAAGTCGTCAATCCGAACGGCGTCTGGCCCGCGTCCAATGCCGTCTCGGTGCCTCTCGGCGCGGTCCTCTCGATCACCTCGATCTCGCAGGCGGGCAGCACCCTCACCGTCAACGGCAGCGGCTTCTCCGCGCGCAGCGTGATCAATTTCTTTACGCCCGGTGCCAACCACTGCGGCATGGCCGCGGGCACGGCGGTCTGCCCGCTGACGCTGGTCTCGGACCAGCAGTTCACGGTGCAGCGTCCGGTGGGCGCCGGCGCGGGCCGTGCCTTCATCGAGGTGCTGAATCCGCCCTTCATCCCCTTCTCCTCGACCGGCACCGACCCCGACGGCGCGTTCACGCTGTCGTGAGGCGCTGCGTGGCATCGCGGCACCCGGCCGCTCTGCGCCCACGTCGCGTCGGCGCCTTCATGCTGCCCTGAGGCGCAACGGTCTGGTCCGCCCGTGTGGCGTGCGCGGCACTGCGGCGGTGGGGCGTGCGGGCGGACCGGCGCGCTTCGCGTTCGGCATCGGCGGGTGCTGGAATGGTCTTGGGCACTGCCGTGGCGGTCGGTGGTGGACTGGGAGAACGGGCGAGAGGGACGAGCCGCGAACGGCACTGCGATGTGCCGTGACTTCATCGGCTGGTGGCGGGCGTGGAGCAGGGCGGGATGGTCGAGACGACGGAGCAGGAGAGTGGTGCCGAACCGGCGAATCCGCGCGCGGCGGTTTGGTTCGCGCGCGGGCTCGCGGCGGTCGTGGGTGTGGCAGCCCTGGCCGTCACCACGTGGGGCCTGATGCGCCACAACAACTGGTACCTCGCCTCCGATCAGTTCGCGTTTCTCACCATCGCGCGCGATCTGCGGGCCGGGCAGGTCTTCCACGACAGCGCGATATTTGACGTCATCGCTCCGCTACGCGACTCCACGACCCGCTTTGATGCCTTGACGCAGACCTTCTTCCTCGAAGGCGATCACCTCTGGTCGCGCTACCCGCCGGGCTTCCCGCTGCTCCTGGCGGCGGCCGGGGCGATCGCCGGCGAGGCGGGCGAGCACGCGCTCAACCCGCTCCTCTATCTGGCGACGCTGGGCGCACTCGCGTGGCTCGCGCACCGTCTGTTGGCACCGCTCGGCGCGGCTGCGGCCGCCGGTGCGGCAGCCCTCGTGCCCTGGGTCGTGCTGCTGGTGCCGACCAGCGTGCACCTCTGGGGCATCACGGTGGCGCGCGATCTGCCGGCGCATCTCTGCGGCGTGCTCGCTCTCATCGCAGCACTCGGCGGTCATACGCTGCTCGCCGGCCTGGCGCTCGGTTTCGCCTGCGACATCCGCCCCGACGCACTTCTCTACGGCTTGCCCCTGGCACTGGTCTTCGCGCACGAGAGGGTGCCGCTGCGGGCCCGGCTGCAAGCCGCTGGGGCGTTCGCGGTCGCGCTCACGCCGCTCTTCTTGTGGAACTTCCTCACGCAGGGATCGATCCTCGGCTTTGGTCAAGAAGCGGAATTTCGCGCGCTCTTCTCGTCCCGCGCGATCGAGAGCCCGATCGCCGCCGCGCAAGCGCTGCCCTTCGTCTCCGGCGGCGCTTTCCAGATCCAGAACCTGCGCCATACGCTGCCCGCCAACGCGCGTGATCTGTGGGCGGCCTTTGGTCTCTCGCTGCTCTTCGCTGGCGCGTTGCCGTGGGTGAGCCGTGGGCGCCGCGCGCTGGTCGCTGCGGCACTTCTGCCCTATCCGGGGGCAGCACTGGTCTTCTACTCGTGCTGGTCACATCCGGATCCGCGCTACCTCGCCGGTGCGGCGTTGTTGCTGGACGCGACGGTGGCCATCGGTGCGGTGGCGGTCTGCGCTCTGCCGGCCGAGCGCGCCTCGGAGCGCTGGCTGCGGGTCGTCGCGTGTCTCGGGATCGCGGTGCTGGCCTGGCGTACGGGCGGCAGCAGTGCGGCGGCCACCCTCGTGCTGGCGGCGAGTGCCAGTGCCGGTGCGCTGGTCTGGGCCCTGGTCGGGCCGGCCATCCTCTCGCGCCGGGCGGCCTTGGCCTGGCTCGCGGGTGGCGTGGCGCTCCTGCCCGCGCTCGGACTGTGCACGCTCGGTCTCGGTCGACTGGCTGCGGGCAGTGCCAGCTACGGGCCGTTCCCCCGCGCGCAGGCCGAGCGTGCGCGCGCCGAAATCGGCACCCTCATGCCGCCCGGTTCGCTCGTCATCGCCGGGGAGGGTTTCGGCCGACCGGTCGAAAACCTCCGTCTCTACGGGGGGCTCGAAGCTTTCCATCCCTCCGAGCTGGCTCTCTTCGGCGTCAAGCCAGACGTCGCGGCCCTGCTCGTCATCGCGCGCGGCGGTCGGGCTTTCTTCCTGATGGACGACGGCGATCCGCGTCTGCCGCGTTCGGCCTCCGCGAACGTCTCGTTGCGGGAGGTTGCGCGTCGGAGTGGGCCCGCACTGCTCGACTGGTTCGTCGACCCACGCGGCGCGCCGGAGGGAATCGCGTTGCGCGAATTCGTTCTCACGCCGGACGGGCAACGCGATCTGCGCGACTACCTCGATGCGCTTGACGCACGGGCCGAGTGATGGGGGTCGTCCGCGCTGCCCGGGACGGTGCAGACGTTGCGCACTCTGGCGGAGAGCTCCTGCCATGGCGTCGAGAAGCTGTGCGCCGGGCCGCCGTCGGTGCGCTTCTTGGCGGCCACCCTCGCTCCCGCCTTCCGCTCGAAGAAATCGTCAGAATCTGGCGCTTATCTGTCCAACCTGGGCTCGCCCTCGATCGGGCCCCCAGGTCGAGTGCAACAAAAAACGTCTGGACAGCCGTGCCGGCGTCCCGCACCCTCGATGCGATATGATTGCGCGTCTCACCACGACCCTGATCCTGCTGGCCATCACGTCGAGTGCCGTCCACGCGAGAGTGGCTCAACCGCGACGAACCGGCACGCCGCCCAACATCCTCTTCGTCATCATGGACGACGTCGGCATCGACCAGATGGCGGCGTTCGGCTACGGAGGCGTGACGCCACCGAGCACGCCGAGCATCGACCGGATCGCGCGGGCGGGCGTCCGCTTCCACAACGCCTGGGCGATGCCCGCCTGCACGCCGAGTCGCGCCGTCATGTTCGATGGCCGCTATCCGTTGCGCACCAACGTCTATGGCGCGCTCGGCCCGAACGACCTCGCCAACTCCATGGTTTCGCCCTTCGAGATGACCGTGCCGAAGGTGCTCGACGAGCGGGGCTACCAGAGCGCCATCTTTGGCAAGTTTCACCTTGCCCTGCAGGGCCACAACCCCGCCGGCCTCGCGATGCCGCACGACCTCGGGTGGGACTACTTCGCGGGCTGGCTCGACGACACCGGCGACCCGTCGTCGATCGACACGACGGCCGGCGGCGTGGCCGAGTCGGGCACTTGGTCGTGCGGGTTCGTGGGCGGCGCGGCCGCGGGCGGTGCCGACACCGGCGCCTGCTACCTGGCGAGCGGCTCCTGCGCGGCGCTCACCGGCGAGGGGACGGTCCCGCCCGGGCGCATCTGCCGCGATCGTGGCGGCATCTTCGACCCCGGCGTGACGTGCCAGTCGCCGCCGCCGGACAAGATCGATTTCGAAACCCTGAGTGGCCACTGGGTCTCGCCGTACGTGATCAACCACGAGGACGGGCGGGCCGAGGAGGTGCCCCCCACCGATCCGCGCGCACGCCGCTTCCGTGCCCGACAGGCCGTCGACGATGCGATCGAGTGGATCCGCAATCGGCCGGCGAACCGACCCTGGATGGCGACGGTCTCCTTCGCGACGGCGCACACGCCGGTGATGCAGCCGCCCGTCGACGAGACGCGGCTCGAGCACGATGTCGCCAGCGGCCTCGACTGCGGAAACGTCGTCGACCAACGCGTCCTGACGAACCTGATGATCGAGTCGCTCGACACCGAGCTGTCCCGTCTGCTCGTCGAGATCGGCCTCGCGCGGCGCACGCGTGCGGGCCGGCTCGTCTATCGCCCGAAGGACACCGACACGATGATTGTCATCGTCGGCGACAACGGCTCGCTCGGCAACGCCGTCAAGCTACCTTTCGATCCGACCCGCGCGAAGGGGACTGCCTACCAGACCGGCGTGTGGGTTCCGATGCTCACCGCGGGTCCGCTCGTGCGGCGGCCCGATCGCGTCGTGTCCTCCATGGTGAACATCGCCGATTTGTTCCAGCTCTTCGGCGAGATCGCCGGGCTCGACGTCCACGCGATCGTGCCACGCCCGATCGACTCGCAATCGATGTTGCCCTACCTCGTGAACCCGAGGCAGCGGAGTATCCGCCGGACCAACTTCACTCAGGTCGGGCAGAACATCCAGGCGAATGGTGGTGTCAACGGCCCGTGCCTGATCTCGACCACCTGCACGCAGATCCCCGTCTCGAAGACCGTCTGCGAGGACAACAACGGCGTGTGGTGGGGGGTCGGCGCTGAGGACCCGTCGACAGCCGGCCCGGCGGGGGTCGAGTCGTGCTGCAACGTGAATGCCTACCGCGCCGCGGAGGGTGAGACGCTCTACGACATCGCGCCCGAGATCTCGCTGGCCATCCGCGACGAGGTCTACAAGCTCGTGCAGAACACGACGAAGCTCTACGAGTCGCAGGAGCAGCCGTGCGTCGAGACGGTGCAGACCGAATTCTACGAGATCGACGAAGCAGTACCCCTTCCACGCCTCGATGAAGAGGGCACGCAGCTCCCGCTCGACGCGCTCACGCCCGTACAGCAAGCCAGCTACGACGCGCTGTCGGCGGAACTCGCGACCCTCCTGCAGTCGGCGCCCGAGTGCACGGGCGACGGCAACATCGACGGCGTGGTCGACGCGAAGGACCTGGGCAACTGGGCGTACTTCGCCGAGTCGTACGGGCTCTCCAGCGTCTACGACATCGATCATGACGGCCTGACGGATGCCGCGGATCGCACGCTCGTCGTCGAGAACATTGGCATCTGTCCGTAGCCGTCCTGTCTTGTGCGCCGCGGGGCTCCCGGAACCACGGCAGGCCCCATCCTCCCGGTCACGGATACGCAAGGAGCAGCGGACATGAGCAATCCAAGTTTATCCGAGAAGCTCGATGCGATCTTCGGCGCCCACATGGACGCCGAGTTGCCGGGCGACCTCGACGAGCTTCCACGAAGGATCGCGCTCTCGCGACCTACGGCTGGAGTTCCTACCCGGCGATCGCGAAGACCCGGAGGGCCGAGCCGGTGCCGCCCCTGATCTTCAGGGGCGGGATGGCCGCGGCGAAATGGAAAGATTGCATGATCGCCTGCGATGGATGAGTCGCAGTCGCGAGCGGCAATCCTGGCCCTTTCACGCCGAGCGCAACCCGGGCATGGCGACGCGTCGTTCCAGAGCGCGGGCGGCGAGCACGATCACCGAGACCAGCGCCAGGTAGACGAGCGCGGCCAGGCAATACGCCTTGAAGAACTGGAAGTTGGTCGATGCCAGTTCCTGGATGCGGGCGAAGAGTTCGGTGTACTGGATCAAGAAGGCGACCGAGCTGTCCTTGAGATTCCCGATGACCTGGTTGGTGAGTGCGGGCACCGAGAGCCGCAGCACCTGTGGCAGGGTGATGAAGCGGAAGACCTGGTGCGGGCTGAAGCCCTGCGCCCGCGCCGCTTCCAACTCGCTGTGGTCGAGTCCGTTGTAGGCGGTCGTGAGGTAGGCCGCATTGTACGCGCCGACGTTCAGGGTGAAGCCGACGGCGGCCACCACGAACGGCGATGGACGCAGCCCCCATTGCGGCAGGCCGTAATACATCAGGAAGAGCAGCACGATCAGCGGCATGCCGACGAAGAACGAGATGTACGCCTGCGTCAGGCGCTTGACAGCCGCTTGCGGGCTGAGCGTCAGGTAGAACACGAGCACACCCATCAGAAGGCCGGTGACGCTGATGACGGCGGTCAGTTGCAGGGTGCGCACCAAGCCGTCGAGGATGAGCGGCATCTGCTCCAGCAGATCGCGTTGGAAGCTACCCCAATTGCTCACGCCGTGGCCCCCGCGTGCTGGAAGAAGGTGCGTACCTGCGCGTCCGGGCAATCCTGGGCCAGGTCGGCAAAGCTGCCCTCGGCGCGCACGCGGCCCTGCTCGAGGTAGACGATCCGGTCGGGCAGGTGGCGGGCCAATTGCAGGTCGTGCGTCACGCAGAGCATGGTGACCCGGTCAGCATTGAGCCGCTCGATCATCGACGCGACCTCGCGCGACATGATCGGGTCCAGCGCGGACGTCGGTTCGTCGAAGACGATCACGGTAGGGTCCATCGCCAGCGCGCGCGCGCTCGCCACGCGCTGCTTCTGCCCACCTGAAATCTGTGCTGGGTACTTGTCATGATGCGCGGCCATGTCCAGACGGGACAGCTCGTACGCCGCCTTCTCGTGCGCTTGCGCGGGCCCCATGCCGCGCAGCTTGCGCAGGCCCAGCGTCACATTGTCGAGCACCGTCAGGTGGCGGTAGAGCGCGAACTGCTGAAACACGAAGCCGATGCTCTGGCGCAGCGCGCGTACGTCGACACCGGGGCGGGTCACCTCCTCGCCGCGCACCCGGATCGAGCCCGATGTCGGGTCCACCAGCCGGTTGAGGCAGCGCAAGAGCGTCGTCTTGCCGCAGCCGGACGGTCCCATCACGACCTTGAGATCGCCCTCGCACAGGTCGAGATTGACCCCTGCCAGCACCTGGCGTCCGTCGTATTCCTTGACGAGATCGCGGATCTCGATCAATGCCATGCGCTGACCTCCTTGCGATCGGATCGGCTTCTCACGGTGGCACGATGCCGGGGATGCGGAAGTGCCGCTCCACCCGATGCAGACCCAGCAGAAACAGCCGGTAGAGGGCGAAATACAGCACGCCGACCGCGAGATAGATCTCGAGCCCACGCAGGGTGGTCGCGGCCAGGGTCATCGCTTCCTTGGTGATCTCGGGAATGCCGACCGTGTAGGCAAACGGCGAGTACTTCAGGATCGTCGTGAACTCGTTGATGATGCCGGGCAGGGCGAAGCGCAGCATCTGCGGGAGTTCGAGCAGGGTAAAAATCTGAATCGGGCGCATGCCCATCGCTTTGGCTGCGAGAATCTCGGAGGGATCGACCAGATCGAGTGCGCCGCGGAAGACCTCGGCGAGATACGCACCAGCGATCAGTCCCAGGCTCAGCACCATCGCCAACAGCGGCGGCACCTTGAGGCCGAGGCTGGGCAGGCCGAAATACACCAGAAAGAGCAGCACCAGCAGCGGCACGCCGCGAAACACGTAGACATACGCATCGAGCAAGGGCGTGAGGGCGCGCGGGCCCGTGCGGCGCAGGCTGGCGATCGCCAGGCCCACAGCCATGCCGGTGGTGGCGCAGGCGAGGGTGACCAGCGCCGTGTTGCCCACGCCGCGTCCGAGGGCGGCAAGGATTTCGAGAAAGCTCATGCCGCTCGATGCACCGGGCCTACTTCATCCACTTGTCCAGGATGGCAGCCACCTTGTCGGGCCCCAACTCGGCGAGATAGCGGTCGAAGTCGGCGCGCAACGGCGAGCCCTTGCGAAATGCGAATCCGAGTTTGTCAAGGCCGCGGAACACATAGCTGCTCGCCAGCGGCAGATGCAGCTTGTTCTGAAAATTTGCAAGCACCGGCTCCTCGATGAACGCCACATCCAGGTTGCCCCCCTGCAGATCCGCGACGACTTCGTTGTAGGAGGGGTAGAGCTTGACATCGCTGAGGCTGTAGTAGCCCTTGGGTTCGAGGTCGTTCTTGATCAGGTCGTTGTACGCCATGCCGCGCGGATAGCCGAGCGAGTAGGCCTTCAGCGCGACGAGGTCGGTGAACGTGAGGTGGCGGCCCGAGAGCGTCACCAGATGCCAGGCGTTGTCGTAATAGGGCTGGGAGAAGTCCATCGCTTCCTGGCGTTTGGGGGTGATGGAGATGCCCGAGAAAGCCACATCGGCCTGGCCGCTGGACACCGCACCCAACATGCCCTGCCAGTCGTAGGCGGTGATGTTCAGCTTGCAGCCGCGCGCCTTGCAGTAGCCCTCGAAGATCTCGAGGTCCGCACCCTGCAGCTTGCCGTTCTCCTCGAAGAGCATCGGCGGCGAGGCGGGCGAAACGGCAACCTGGATGACGTTGCCGCCGTCCTGGCTGGGGCAGGCCAGCAAGAGCGTGCACAACGAAGCGTATCCGACCCAGCGTATAAAATTCGACATGACTATCCTTGAGCGTGGCTGATGACCGCTGTGGTTGCGGCGATTCCGCGGCAAGCCGCGACTGCCGCTGGCGGTGCCGACTATCTCAACAAGGTCTGGCTGACAACTGCTCTCAGGCCGCCGGCATCGCGCCGTCGCGCGGTCGGTCATCCTCTTGCTCGGGGAAACTTGACGTGTCGCTGCGCAGCCGCGCGAATCCTCTCGCGCCGAGCGGTTCGGAGTCGCCATGAACATCCGGGCGAGCCGTCGGAGCGGACGTCGGAGGGCGTGTGGCAGCACCGCTTCGAGGATCGCGCCACCGTCTTCGGCGAGATCGCGATGTGGCGGGATCGGTACCACGCCGCGCGGCGGCACCGGGCACCGGGCTGCGTCACGGCGCTGCGGACCGCCGGGAGAAGGCAGCGGCCGGAACCCTAAGGACACCGAGGTGCGCCCGCCCTCGAGCTTGGAGTCTCAGGCTCCGATAGAGATCAAGAGCAAGAACAGCCCCGGAGAGGCAAGCCCTCACTAATCAACGGGTCCGAAGAACCCAGGCAGGTCAGCCCCAGATGAAGGAGGCGATCTTGTTGTGGGTGGCTTGATCCATGAGTCGACTGCCTCCGCTACCTTCGTTCGGATGTCGGGCCAGGGCCTGCATCGCCCCCGTGCTGACCGCCGGCATTTCTCCCCGGCGAGAGCACATGATTCCGTAGGGCTACTACACGGCAAGAGAGCATTTGCCGAACAGATCCGCCCGAGTCGCGGCGCGGCGCGCGATCGGTGTCCGTATTCCGGGAGCGCCAGAGGGGCAGCCGGGTCGGCCGGTGCGCCACTGGGCGGCGCGAGCGATCCCGGCGGGGGGAGCTCGCTCGCGGGGCGTGTGGACGGGGCCGGCCTCTCCGCCGAATCCTTGCGAGCGCCCCGGCGTCGAGAATCAACTGCCGCTGGCGAGGGCGGGTGCGTCTCGCTCGCCGGTCGTCGAGCGCCGCCAGCACGCTGACCGAGATGATTCACATGGGGGGACAACGCGTGTGGATCGGGCCGGGCGGGGCCGACCCGCTTGACAGGGGCAACGAGGAGACGCGATCCACAGACGGTCCCAGGCGTCCTGCGGATCCCCCGCGCGCTCACGCGCTTCCGGCCCGAGAGCGTGCGCCAGGCACAGCAGCGCACCCGCCGCCGGAGGCGGAGCTGCCGACCTCCGGCGCTTCGACGGCCGCGTTCAACCAGAATGAACACTGTTCACTCGGATTGAACGCACAGGGGAACTAGGAGGCGGGTTGGGGAGAGAATCCTGGTCGCCCGAGGCAGGATGGCGTCCGGCGGATCGGCTGCCGGGGGCACGAGGCCGGGACACACTTTCCACATTGCCGAGGGCGCGTCGATGCGAAAGAACGGACCGGGCTCGCACGCGCGGGACCCGCAAGGGAGGCCAGGATGCACGTCAAATGGATTCCGGGAGCAGGTCTCGTGGCTGCGGTCCTGCTCATGGCGGCCCCGGCCGGAGCACACGACGAGAGCCACGCGGTAGCGGGCGATGGCCTCCTGATCGATACCCGCAAGGAGCCGGCGAAACACAAGCTCGACTTCAAGGCCTCGGGGCAGGCCGCGATCTTCCCGGCGCACGATCCGGTGGATGGGGCGACTCTGTCCATCCGGTGGGGCGAGGGCGAGGACCGCAACGGCCTGATCAGGCTCGTCCCCGCGTTCTGGGTCGGACTCGGCAGTCCCGCCGGCGCCGGGGGCTGGAAGTACAAGGACAAGACCGGAATCGCGGGCGGTATCACGCAGGTGCTGTGGAAGGCCGGCATGCTCAAGGTCCAGGGTCGGGGCGCCGGCCTTGAATTCGAGCTACCAACCCCGGTCCAGTCGGTCCGGATCGACTTCCGCGTTGCCGGGGAGACGACCTGCCTCGAGTTCGGCGGCGACATCAACAAGAACGGCGACGGCGGCATCTTCCAGGCCAAGAACGCGCCTGCGCCGAGCAGTGGCTGCGAGGCCGCGGTGTGTGGCAACGGCGTGCTCGAGGCCGGCGAAGGCTGCGACGACGGTAACCTCGACCAGGGCGATGTCTGCCTCAACCACTGCGTCCTCAACCCGTGTCAAGGTGCGCCGACCCACGCAGGCACCTTCGCGGCCATTCAGGAGAAGATCTTCGAGCACGGTGATTGCACCAGCAGCTTCTGCCACGATTCGTCGTCACCGGCGGCCAATCTCAACCTGACTGCCGGCAACTCATGGGCGAATCTGGTCAATATCGATGCCAGCTTCAGTGCACTGGACCGGGTCGAGCCCGGCGACGAAGCACTCTCGTTCCTCTACGAGAAGCTCGCCGGCGCGACGCTGGGCGGCGCGGTCTCCGCGGGTTCGTCGATGCCGCCGGGCGGTCTGCCGGCGATCACTGCCAACTATCTCGCTGCGCTGCGGCTCTGGATCCGCGACGGCGCGCCCGCGACCGGGACGGTGCCGGGCACGGCGGATCTCCTCGGCGCGTGCCTGCCGCCGTGAGCGCCGAACGAACGGAAGCCGCTGGCGGCAACGCGGGCGCCGGCGCGGCTCCTCGGCCGAACCCTTGCGCACCCGCGCCCTTTCCCGTCAGGGGCGGTGGCGGTGGCGCGCGGCCTCGGCGGCTGCCTGGGCCGGTGTCAAAACCAGAGAGCTGGCGCTGGCCTCGGTCTCGTCTTGCACTCGGCCACGCAGCGCGAGCAGGAGGCTCTGCCGGGTGAGTTCGGCCAGGGCGGGGATGTCGGCGATCGGACGGCCGGCGCGGGCGGCGCCCGCCGCCGCGACCGCCGCCTGAGCCAGGTCGAGCGCGTCGCGGCTGGCCATGAGCCACGCCGTGTCTTCGAGGCGCTTCGCCAGCCGGTCCCGGCGTTCGGGCGGGTCGAGGATCGTTGCGACGCCACTCTCCAGCGCCGCACCGACGCGCTCGTTCTGCTGGGCAGGCGAGACGACCAGAAGAGATTGCCGGGCCCGTCCAACCGCATCGAGCGTTGATTCCAGCCAGGTCGGGGGCAGCAACCAGGCCCGGGCCTCGGGTGCGTCGAGGACCGTCGCCGAGCGGGCGAGAGCTTCCGGGTCGCCGGCGAGTGCGCTCGCGTCGATCCGGGTGTGGATCGGGTGGGGCGGAGGGGAGCTCGGGAGGGTGCCGAAGCGCAGCAGGGTCGTCCGCGCCTGTGGCCAGCGCGAGCGATCGGGGGTGGCGTCGAGTGCGGTACCGATCCGCCACAGCACCCACATGGCCGGTGCCATCACCAGTCGAAATGGGGTGTCGCGTGCCAGCGCGGCTTGCGCCTCACGCAGCTCCCGTCGCGAGCCCTCGCCACCGCCGAGCTCGCGCAGCGGACCGTCCTCGTGGACGACCGCCGAGAGCGTGAGATTGCCGCCGGAGATGCGCCGGGCGAGCCAGAGGAGCTGGTGGCCGCTTGGGTCGATCGGCGTGATCCAGGCCTCGACCTCGGCAAGGGGAGTGGCGAGGGCCGGCGCCGGCTTCTCGTCCGCCGGCGGGACGAAGCCGCGCCGGGCCAGGCGGTGCAGTGCTTGACGAAGCGCGCGCCGCAGCGCTCGGGGCACGGCGCGAGTGGCCAGTTCGCCGAGGAGGGCGGCGGTGGTCGCGTCCCCGTGCACGCCGGCCGCCACCAGTGCGGCCTCTGCGGCTTCGGGGCGGGCGCCCCAATCCGGCGCCAGTGCACGCAGGCACGCACTGGGATCCCCGGGGTCGAGTCCAAGCGCTTGCAGCGTGCTCATCGCCGCGCTCTCCGCTCCCCCTGTACTCATCGCTCGACTCTCCCAGCGCGGGCGGTCCCGGTGGCGGTGGCCTGCGCCGAAGGATCCACGATTCGTCCGGCAGCCGCCGTGCGACCGACGTCGTCTCGATCGCCCGCGGTGGCCTGCGCCGAAGGATCCACGATTCGTCCGGCAGCCGCCGTGCCGCCGACGTCGTCTCGATCGCCCGCGGTGGCCTGCGCCGAAGGCTCCACGGTCCGTCCGGCCGCCGTGCCGCCGACGTCGTCTCGATCGCCCGCAGGGGCCTGTGCCGACGGTGCCACGGCCGGTGCTTCGCCGGCGCTGCCGGGGTCTCGGCCGGCCGCGGGCTCCACGACCGCTCCCGGCACCGGCGCCACCGCCGCGAGCCGCTCCAGCACGTGCAGACGCACCCAGTGCGGGTCCCACCACTCCAGCGCGTCGACGTGGTGGCCGTGCAGGATCGTGCTGAAGTGGAGATGATCACCGCCGGCGAGACCGGATTCGCCGGTGGCGCCGAGGATCGTTGCGGCCCCGACCTGCTGACCCGCCGTGACGCTCGCGTGCGAGAGGTGGGCGTAGAGCGAGCCCAGCCCGAGACCGTGGTCGAGGATCACCGTGGTGCCGTAGATCCCGAGTGGGCCCGCAAACGCAACACGTCCCGCTTGCGCGGCCGGCACCGGGGCCTGGCGGGTCGACGCGAGGTCGTAGCCCAGGTGGGTTTGGCGGTCGATCTCTCGTCCTGACCAGAAATACGTGCGCTCTTCCGCAAAACGCGAGCCGACCTCGGTGTCGGGCGGCTGGCGCAGGGCGCTGTCGATCCCGAGGCGGGCGGGGCCGTCCGCTTCGCTTCGCGCGGCGATCTCGCGCAGCCGGGCCTCGCTGGTCTGCCGGAGATCGCGATTGACGAGTAGGTAAGCCGCGACCGGATCGGCCGGCACGGCGATTTTCTCGGCGACCAGCAGTGGCTTGATCTTGCGCTCGATGAACGCCTGGTCGATCGTGAGATCCTCGGCCGGGAAGTTTGCCGCCTTGACCTCGAAAGTCTGGCGGGCCTCGGCGCGATTGCCGGCCGCGTCCCAGGTCTGGGCCACGGCCGAGGCTTCGGGGTCGGTGGCGCGGCCGACAGGAAGGAGGCTCGCGACGACGTGCCGGCCCCCGGCCTGTGTGGCGACGAGCGTCGCCTGGGCTGCGGTGTCGCCGACCCCCAACGTCGTGCGCGCGGCGTCCCCGTCGACGAGAGCCACGACCAGCACGCTGCCGCCGCGCCGGCCGTAGACCAGGCCGGGCACGATCTCGATGGCCGGTGGCGTGCGGTCGATGGCGACTTTGGCCTCGGCTTGGCCACCGAGGTCGAGCAGGGCTGCCAGCGGGGACCGATCACGGGCCTCGACCAGAATTCGCGCCGGGCCCTCGGCCAGTGCGAGGGCGGTCGGGTCGAGGGCGATCGTGGCGCGGTGTTCGCGCAGGCCTCCGCCGCCGAGGAGAGAACCGGGCAGCTCCGTGCGCGCGAGCTCGACCGTCCGCCCCGCGGCGTCGGTGACGTTCACGGTGAAGCCCGCGAGGCCCGCACCACCCCCCGCGCGCAGCAGGATTTCGAGGGGACGCGCAGGCCCGGCCTCGGCCGGTACCTTGACGAGCTCGACCGCTGCCGGCCGGAAACCCGCCCAGAGCAGGAAGGCCGCCAGCGCGACCAGCAGAACCAGCAGCAACGCAGCCAGCGGCGGGCCAGGCCGGCGGCGGCGGCGATGATCGAGGAGATTGCTCAAGGCTTCGTCCTTCCAGTGGAGCGGACCCGGGCCGTGTCACGGCGGATCCGGGCCTGCATCGATGTCCGCAGCCGAGCGAGCGTGGCCTGGACGCCCTCGGATGCGACGGCGGGAGGCGCCGTGCTTTCTCCCGGCCCGGCGCCGGGCGTAGCGGAATCGCCCGAGGCGACGTCGCCGACATCACCATCAATATTGGCAAACGAGCGCCAGCGCGGCCCGGTGGGCACGGGCGGCGATGCCGGGGCGGGGCTGCCGCTGACCAGCCGCAGGCGGCGCACGAGCGCGTGGCCGATCTCGGCGTTGAGGCGGGCCACGATCTCGGGGGCCAGCAATGCCAGCTCTTGACGCCAGACCGCGTCGTCCACCGCGACCACGAGTTCGTTCCCCTCGAGCCGCAACGGCTCGGCGTGACGCGCGACGCGGTCGCCGACCGTGCGCACCCAGGCCTCGGCGACGCGCCAGTTGTCGTTGGCCGGCTCGAGTCCTGCTTGACGGAGGACCTTACCGACGAGATCGGCGACCCGGCGCATCAGACCCGGCCCGCGGCGGTGTTCGCGCCCGGCCGAGGCGCCGCCCCGCGCTCGACGAGCAGCGCGACCGCTGGCCAGGTGTTCGCGCCCGGCCGCGGCCCCACCCCGTGCACGAGGGCGCGCTCGACGAGCAGCGCGACGTCCCGCCCGGTGCTCGCGCCCCGCCGAAGCGCCGCCGCGGGAGTATGGCGTGGCTGCCTTGGGGGGCGGGACTTCTGGCCCGGGACATCCGGGTGGAGGGCGTCGACGAGTCTTTTGCGCGCCGATGCGGAATCCGGGGGCGTGGCCGTTGACAGCACTAGATCTTGTGTGGCATTGGCGGGGCCCACACAATATCGGGGGCGGGCGGGACATACGGGTCCCGGGCCCCCGGCGACGCGGCAGGGGGGCCAGATCGTGGAAGAACAGACGTTGGAGAAAGAACCGCTGGAGACGCGCAGTGAGCACTCGGCCCCCGTGGGCATCCGCTTGGCGCGGTACTTCACGCTGGCGGCCGACGGTGGCCGGATCGACCCGGTCGAGAGCATCCGCTGGGAGAAGCGGACGGCGATGATCTCGGGCGAGGGCGGCGAGGTCGTCTTCGAGCAACGCGATATCGAGGTCCCGGCCGCCTGGTCGCAGCTCGCCACCAATGTCGTGGCCTCCAAGTATTTCCGCGGGACGCTCGGCACCCCCGAGCGCGAGACCAGTGTCCGGCAGTTGATCGGCCGGGTGGTCACCTCGATCCGCACTTGGGGTCTCGAGCAGGGCACCTTCACCAGCG
Organism: Pseudomonadota bacterium; assembly: GCA_005777805.1. Classification (GTDB taxonomy): domain Bacteria; phylum Desulfobacterota; class Binatia; order UBA12015; family UBA12015; genus SXLG01. Next base: position 462 of record SXLG01000001.1, on the reverse strand, counting down.
AGGCGGATGCCGACCTGTTTGCCGATGAGCTCACCCATCTCCTCATCGAGCAGAAGGCGTCCTTCAACTCGCCGGTTTGGTTCAACGTGGGCGTCGAGGCGCACCCGCAGTGTTCGGCCTGCTTCATCCTGTCGGTTCAGGACACCATGGACTCGATCCTCGACTGGTACCGCCGGGAGGGAGTCATCTTCAAGGGCGGCTCGGGCTCGGGCGTGAACCTCTCGCGGATCCGCTCCTCGCGCGAACTGCTGGCGGGCGGGGGCACGGCTTCGGGGCCGGTCTCCTTCATGCGCGCCGCCGATGCCTCGGCCGGAGTGATCAAGAGCGGCGGCAAGACCCGCCGCGCCGCAAAAATGGTCATCCTGAACGCCGATCATCCCGACATCGAAGAGTTCATCACCAGCAAGTCCGAAGAGGAGCGCAAGGCCTGGGCCCTCATCGATGCGGGCTACAACGGTGGCT
>SXLG01000068.1 GCA_005777805.1 Pseudomonadota bacterium | reverse complement strand
GCCAGTGGCGTTGCTCTCGTGCGGGGCATGGCAGGCGCGGCAACCGACATCGATTTCGTCGAAGCGGGTCCGATAGACGTTGCGCACCGGATCGAAGCCGCGCACCAGTCCGGTCGAGTGGCAATCGGCACACATCGAATTCCAGCGGAAGGCGGGGCCCCGCCAGTGCATCGGGTCGCCCGGCGGCGGTTCGGGCCCGCCCGCGTGCAGCGAGTACCAGCGCTGGCCGCCCGCGCTGCGCGGCCGTGCGTCCCAGGCGATGGTGAGCGCTTGCACCCGGCCCCCGTCGATTTTCACCAGAACCTGCTGCAGCGGGAAGACGCCGAAGGTCCACGCGATGGCGAAGGTCTCGGGCGGAGAACCTCTCTCGGTGATCTCGACCCACCAGCCGCCATCACGCCGGAAGAAGCGGGCCCGGAGACCGTCGCGCTCGAAGACGGCATCATTGAAGTCGCCGAGTACAGCGCCGGGTTCGCTCACCGCCATCATCGCGCGATCGTGGTGCGAACCCCGCCACAGTTCATATTCTTTTGCGTGACAGGTGCCACAGGCGGCCGAATCCATCTGCCGGCCCGCGGCCCTGGCGAGCGATGTGACAAGCCGTGGTTTCGCCGGGGCAATCACTCCGGTCGTGGCGACGGGCGGCTCGGGGCGGAGGCCCGTCCCGGGCACGTCCGCGGCAGCACGGCCGCTCGCGAGGGCGATGGCCAGAAGCGACAGGATCACGCCGCGGCGAGTGGCGCTCGCCAGGCGGTCGTGCCGAGAACCGGTCAAGCGGCGGGGACCGCACACGCGCGGCGGCCCCTGGCGGGTCTCGGTCGGTGCGCGCCCTGATCGAGGCGGGCCGTCGGGGCGCTTTGCCGGAGAGTCGGTCATTCGCGACCGTCAATCCTTGAGATCAAAACGGTAGAGGTTGGTGGTCCGGGGCTGGAAGCCAACCCTGTGGTAGAGGCGATTGGCGGCTTCTCGGGTCGCGCGGGAGGTGAGATCGACGTGCCTGGCCCCCCGAGTGCGCGCGATCTCGAGTGCGTGACGGATGAGCTGCTCGCCGAGACCGAGGCCGCGCGCGTCCGCGTCCACCACCACGTCCTCTATCCATGCCTTGACGCCGGTCGGGATGCGGTAGAGAGCGAGCGTCAGCGTGCCGGCGATGCGACCCGAAGCGGCTTCGTCCCGGGCCACGAGCACCACGGCGCGTGAGGCCAGCAGATCCCGCACCTCGGCGGGGCCGGGGAGGGCGGCGGGCGAGAGCTGCGGCAGGAGACGCGCGAAGGCCTCGACCAGCTCGTCCACGCTCGCCTGGTCCCGACTTGCAGCGGCCTCGATCAGCATCCCATCCCTCTCCCGAACCGAGCGCTCCGGAGCCATTGTGCAGGCCAGGGCAGCGGTCGCAAGGCAACTCGCAAAGGGGACAGGCCTCACGGCCGGCCGCGTCACGGGCTCTTGTCGGCTCTCGCCCGGTCGTGATAGCGGCTGGACCCTCGGGGAATGCTCGTTTGATTGCAGGCCAATCCGGTGGCGAGGCCGGGCCGACGCTCGGGCTCGCGCAGATCTTTCCGACGCCATCGCCGCGCCCAGGCGAGGCGCGTGCGTGCCAGGGCCGGATGCCGAACCTACCCTTGACGCATGGCGGAGTGCTCGTGAGCCTCCTTCTCTGCACCGCGCTGGCGCTTCCCGGACTTGCCGCTGCCCAGTCGCTCGCTCGGGCCGGGAGCGGACGGCCCTTGCGGCTCGCCGCCGAGCGGCCGGTGGTCGCGCCGGGGCAGTGGGTGGTGCGATTCCGCGCCACTGCGCCGCGCAGTGCGCGTCAATCCCTGCATGCACGAACGGGTGCCCGGATCCTGCGCGACATCCCGCAACTCCGCATCCAGGCGATCGAGCTCCCCGCCGCCGCCTCGCGTGCGCTCTACGCGAAGTCGCCGGCGGTGCAGTGGATCGAACCAAACGGCATGCGCTACCCGCTGGTTGCCGAGCCGAACGATCCGGCCTGGAGCGACATCGACCACGCTCTGCCGCTCCTGGAGGAGGGTGCGACCTGGTACGAATGGGACGCCCGGACGATCGGTCTCCTGGCGGGCTGGAGCATCTGGCCGAATCGCTATTACACGGCCGCGGGCAAGGGGGCGGATCACGTTCGGGTCGCCGTGGTAGATACTGGCATTGACTACGACCACCCGGATTTTCGCAACACCGGCACCAACTCGACCAACTCGGCCCAGGGCGGTCAGCTCGACCGTGCGCTCGACCGGACCTTCACCTCGGGCGAGGTCACGGCCGATGCCTGGGACGCCTTTGGTCACGGCACGCACGTCGCCGGCATCGTCGCCGCCGCAACCAACAACGCAATCGGGGTGACGGGCAATGCGCCAAACGCCACGATCGTCTCGCTTCGGACTCTGGATGAGACGGGCAATGGCACCGAGGTCGACATCGCCGCGGCGATCGTCCACGCGGTCGACGTCGGGGCGATCGTCGTCAACCTCTCGCTCGGGGGATACGACTTCTCGCAAGCCGAGCAGGACGCCGTCGACTATGCGTGGGCGCACGGCACCCTGCTGATCGCAGCCGCCGGCAACGACGCGACCGATCTCAAACCCAACTATCCCGGCGCGCTCGATCGCGTGCTCGCGGTCTCGGCGACCTCACGCGAGGAGATGCTGACGCTCTACTCCAACTGGGGTCCCTACGTCGGCATCACGGCACCCGGCGGGGATTTTGACTTCACCTCGTACTGGTTCCTCGGCGTCTACAGCACGATGCCGAGCTATCACGTCACGCTGAACGATCCGCCCTACGAGGCATCGATGAACTACGCCTACGAGCAGGGCACCTCGATGGCGGCACCTCAGGTCGCCGGCCTCGCGGCCCTGCTCGCGGGCCAGCAGGGCTGGACGCAGGCGACGCCCGGCGTGGCGCTGCGCCTCTTTCAGTCGCTCCAGCGAGGAGCGGCGAGCCTCACCGGCGGCACCGGGTGGAGCCCCGAGTACGGCTACGGTCAGATCGACGTCGCGGCGACGCTTGACCTCGACAGCGATCCCAATCCGCGCGGTGACACGGTTGGCGGCATCACGGGCTTTGTCCGCTATCGCGGCACGCGCGTGCAGAACGCGGATCTGGTCGCGACCCGGGCGGGGAGCAGCACGACCTTCCAGATCTCCACGCGGGACGATGGGGGCTACCGTCTCGTGAATCTGCCCGCCGGCCTCTGGGACGTGAGGGCGAGCTACTTCGGAAACTCGGTCACGATCGAGGAGGTTCTGGTGGTCGCCGGCTGCGACATCCCCGGCGTTAATTTCGACATTGACGACACCCCGGGCCCTCCGGAGGCTCCCTCCGCTCTCGTCGCGACGTCCGAGTCGGCCGCTCAGATCGGACTCGACTGGATCGACAACAGTGACGACGAGGCCGCTTTTGCTGTCGAGCGCAAGACGAGCGAGGGGGCTTTCGTTCCGGTCGTAACGCTTGACGCCGATGCCACGAGCTTCTCGGGTACGGGGCTCGCGCCGCGCACCACGTACACCTTTCGGGTGATCGCACGGAATGGGGTTGGCGATTCCGCACCATCGAATGAAGCCAGTGCGACCACGCTGCCTCTGCCACCGGTTGCCCCGAGCGGGCTCGTCGCGACCCCGGTCTCGGCCTCGCGCATCGATCTCGCCTGGGCGGACGAGAGCAGCGATGAGACCGGGTTCCAGATCGACCGCCGCACGGCAACGGGCACCTTCACTCCGGTCGCCAACCTCGGCCCAGATTCAGCGAGCTACACGAACACCGGCCTCGCGCAGAGCACGACCTACGTCTACCGGCTGCGGGCGCTCAACGAGGGAGGCAGCTCGCCGCCGACGGCCGAGGCCATGGCCACCACGCTCCCGGATCCTCCACCCGCGCCCGAGCGTTTCCGGGCGCGACCACGCGGGCGTGGCGGCGCGGCCCTGACGTGGCTCGACCGCAGCGCCCACGAGACCGCATTTTTGGTCGAACGCCAGGATCCCGACGGTTCTTTCCGCGAGGTTGCGACGCTGCCCGCCAATACCAAGAAGTGGATTGACGCAGGGCTCGCGGCGGGACAGAGCTATCTCTACCGCGTTCGCGCCAGCAACGCGGCCGGGTACTCGCCCTACACCCCTCCACTCACCGTTCGCGTCCGATGAGCCGGCGTTGCGGCCGGCAGTTCCCGCAAGGTGTGGGCAAGAGCCGGGGGCAGCCTCGGCCCATACTGAGCCCGCGTTGCGCGCGCCCGGAGAGGGGTCGGGGGGTTGAGGGCGACGGGCGTTGTCCCCGTCTCTTGATTGCTCTGCGTTGCGCGCGCCCGGAAGGGGGTCGAGCGCTCGAGCCAGGGCAGGTTCGTCGCGGAGCAGGGCGGGGGGCGCGGCAGCGAGCCGCCGCCACCGATACGGCCCGAAGCGCTGCCGCACGGTCGACTATCCTGCGTCGGTTGCCATGGTGAACCACCGCCACCGACACAGAGGCGGGACGACAATGAGGATCGGGATCATCACGCCCATCGTGTTGCTGCTGCCGCGCTCGCACAACGCCTGGGAGATCGAGGCGAGCGCCTCGGATCTGGTTGCCGTCGCGCGCGCCGCCGACCGGCTCGGGTACCATCACTTGACCGCGAGTGAGCACGTCGCCGTACCGCAGGACGTCGAAGCCCGGCGCGGCAGGCGCTACTGGGATCTGCTTGCGACGCTCTCGTATCTCGCCGCGTGCACCGAGCGAATCCGGCTCGCGACAAACATCGTCGTGCTCTCCTACCATCACCCGCTCGAAGTGGTAAAGCGCTACGGCACACTCGACCTCCTGAGCGGCGGACGCCTCGTGCTCGGGGTGGGCATCGGATCGCTGCGCGAGGAGTTCGAGCTGCTCGGCCGGAACTTCGAGGACCGCGGTCCGCGCGGCGACGACGCGATTCGCGCCATCCGCGCGGCCTGGGGCCAACGCACGCCGGAGTACACGGGCAGTCACTACCAGTTTCGCGATTTCGTCATCGACCCGGCCGCACCCCGACACACGCTGCCGATCTGGGTCGGCGGCCGCACTCGCCGCTCGCTCAGGCGCGCGGTCGAGCTTGGCGATGCCTGGATGCCCTTCCTGCTCGGCCCCGACGAGGTCCGCGCCATGCTGGCCTGGGCACGCACGCTCCCGGCGTGGCAGGCGCGCACGACGCCGCTCGATATCGTGCTCTGGCCCGAGCCGGCGGTCGATCCGCTGGGGGACGGCGACTCCATCCGCCGCCAGGCAGACGAGTTCGTCGCGCTCGGTGCCACTGTTCTCAACTACCGCTTCCGCAGCGATTCGCTGGTCCACCATCTCGAGCAGATGGAGGCGCTGACACACCTGCTGGAGTTCGCCTGAGCGGAACAGGTCTGGCCCCGAGGGATCGCGCCTCGGCCTCGGCGTGCCAGCGGGATCTTCCGCGACCGTCGCAGGATGCGATCGCGTGTGACCAACGGGACGTTGTGGACGACGCTCGTGGCGCCGATCAGCTCGTCGGCCGGGTCGCTCGAGAGATCGAGCTGGGTGCTCACCTGGGCGATCTCTCGGGTGATGGGCCAGAGATGGATGCGAGAGAGCGTGCGCACCACCTCGGCATCGGCGAGATCGACCTCGATCCGGCCAAGCGGAGCGAGGTTGGCAATCGCCCACAGGACGATGGCCGAGATGCTCCAGCGGTCGCTCTATAGAAGACGTGGATTGACCGACGAGAGCTGCCTTTTCACCACGTTCAGGACGATGGGACTGTCACAGGCAAGGATTCCAGCGGGCGTTCGTGGAGAGGATATTGCCTTTGATCGTAATCTTGCCGCGCAAGGAGCCGATCAAGTCTCTGGAATCGGCTCGGAGCGGAATCAGCTTGGCGGCAGGCTTGCCGTGTCTCGTGATGACGATGCCGTCGGGATCGACCTGCTCGAGGAGGGCCAGGCATTGTTCCCTGAACTTGGTCGCCGCGATTACCTTCATGGCGACCTGGGATCACCAATCATCTGGCCTGCCCATGGGGGCAGGAGGATGGAGGGTGCCCTGTCGCTGCTATTGCCGGGCCGAGGGGCCGACCTCAGTGCGAAGTTCTGTCGCGTGGACGCCTCTCCTTGGCGTCGGCTGGGGGAGCGGGCCACTCCGGACGGCTGCGTGGCGTGTGGACGTGAGCGAAAAATGTCGGGTGGTCGCCTTCGCTGAGTGTCCAGTAGGCCTGGCCGTCGGGGGCGAGGGCGACGGCTTCACCTTGCCGCTCCTCGGGCCAGCCTGGCATCGGCACCGGGCAGGGCGGGCGGCGGAGCGTCTCGGCCAGAAGCTCGCCATCGCGTCGTTCCCAGAGGCCACCACGCTGGTATGTCCGGACCAGAATCCAGCGGCCATCGGCACTGATGTCGGCCGCGGTGGCAAGCCGGCCGAAGCGCGGCGCGTCGGGCGCGACCTCGAAGCGCCCCTCGGCGTGCAAAGCCACGCGCGCACCCGCTGCCATAGCGGCCAATCCTGGTACACGCAGGATCCAGCCCCGGCCGCAGCCCGGACCGGGCACGGGCTCGCAGTCCCAGTCCTCCTTGGTCAGCAGCAGCAGATCGCCCGAGCGCGGATCGACCAACATCGCCTCGGAGTCCTGCGGGCCCCGGGGATGTTCCAGCACGAAAGTGTCGACCGCGCCGACGAAATGCGCCGCGCCAGAGGCCCCTGCGGCGGGCCCGCGGGGATCCGCTGCCGAACCGGACGGCGGGTTCTCTCGAGCCTTGCCACCGGCCGCCACGGGAGCGAGCGGCTTTGGCTCGGCAATACGGTGCACGACGACACTCCCACGCCTGAGCGAGTTGTCGCCGATGTCGCCCAGGTAGAGGTAGTCGCGACCCGGCTCGGGGCCGGGGCCGAGGGCGATGGCCTCCCAGTCGATGGCGTCGGCATCGCTCAGCTCGAAGACGCCGCGCGACGCGCCGGTCTGGTCGAGCGCAAAGATTCGCGGCCCGTCCCCGGAATCGTTGTGGGTCCAGAAGATGCCGGGGTGCCGTCGGCTCGCGACCAGCCCCGAGGCCTCGTCGATCTCCGCTGATTCGACGCGGGAGCCCACGAGCGGACCGGCGAAGGCCGGGCACTCGGCTCCCGCCTCGGCCGCCTGCAGGCCGGATGCAAGTCCGCCACCCGCGAGCAAAGCGAACATTCCGGCCAGACGCAGTCGCTGCATGGCCATCGAGTGTTGCAGAGCGCGCGCCCGGTGGCGACGGGGTAGCCTCACCCGGCTGCCGCAGATGGTCACGAGACGGAGCGATCCGCGCCGACCCGTACCGACGGGGCCTGCGGTGACGAAAGGCGCATGGCGTGAAGGGATCGGCTCGAGATTCCGCACCGGTCGCATCCTGGCGCCTTGCGCGAATGAATCCGCTCGAGATTCCGCCCGCGCATGGTGCGCTCGGCCTGGCCGGCTTGCCGACCGGTCGGTGCACAGGCGGATTCCCCGGGCGCGGTCGGGCGGTCGCACGGGGACTCGCCTGCGAAGGCGGAGGCGTGCCCTCCGTCATGTTATTAGACTTGACGTTGGGCGGCTGTGCCTTGGCTGGTGGCGGGCGAAGCTGGAGAAACGGGGCTTTCACAGCCGAGGAATGTCACGCTGGACCGTTGCGCCCGGGCGGGCTCGTCTGGCCATGTCCGGGATTCGCTCGCGCCCCGCGTCACTCCGGGTAGAGGGCCGGGAGGGGCGAGGCCGGACGGGTGCGGGTGCGCCTGGTTCGGTGGCCGATGGTGCGCACGACCTGCCAGAGTTCGTGGCCTGACCAGACGATGGTCCGGGTAGCTTCCCCGCTGCCCGTGCCGGGGGCGAACAGGGCCGCATCGAGTTTGCGGATCTCGCGGAGGAGATCGTCGTCGAGTTGCCGATCGACACCGATACGGCGCGCGACGGTTTCGGGGGCAGGGGTCTCGCGTGCCCAGGCGACCAGAGCCATACGCGCCGCCGGGGCGTCGTTGCGGGCGCAGGCGTTGCGCAACGCCTCGAACGCGCCGGGGCGAGTGGCTTTACCCGGGCGGACTCCGAGGTCCGGCCCGCCGATGGTCTCCGACGCGCGAGCCGCGGCGGCTCCCCCGCCGGCCGACGCCGTTTCCCGGCGACGGCGCAGAAGGAACATGCCCGCTGTGGCCAGCAGCGCAGCAAGAATCGTCGCGCCGCCGGCGAGTCGGAGGTTGAAGCGCTCGGCGAGTCGAGACAGGCCGGACCAGAAGATAGTCAAGCGATGAGTGACCTCATTCGCGGCCGCGCCGCCCTTCGTCTGCTTGCTGGCCGCGGGGGCTGCGTCACCCGCCCCGGAGGCGAGCGCGGCAGTGCCGGGCGCGGCCGCCACCGCGAAGCTCCGCCCCGAGAGCGTCGCGGTGCGGGATTTTTTGTTCGCGACGTCGAACCAGGGCACCTCGATCGGCGGGATCGTCAGCGTGCCCGCGGCATCCGGCACCAGCGTCACGCGACGTTCCATGATTGCTTCGCTGCCCCCTGGTGCCGGCTTGTCGTTGCTGGCGGCACCGGTCTCCTGCTGGCGTGCGCCCCTGGGTTCCGGGATCGCGAAGTTCGGGAGCTGCGCGGCGGAGGCCCCCTTGGCGCGCAGGCGCACGATGCGCGTGACCGCGCGCCCGGCTTCGAGCGTCTGGGTCTCGGGGATCCACTGTTCTTCGAGCACGACCGACTCGGCGGGCAGGAACCAGCCTGGGCCGGCGCCGGCGGGTTTGGCCTGTACATCGAGTTCGACCGGATTCGAGTGCACGCGCACCAGGCGGCTGCGCCCTGCGAACGGATCCATGTCGCCGAACGGGTCACCGCCAAAGAATTGCTCCATCAACGAGCCGCGCGATCCGGCCTGGGGGCGGCGGGCCGGATCCTGGCTCCGGACGCGAGCCTCGAGCATCACCGGCGCTACGGTGTGTGATCCGGCGCTCTCCGGCGCGATCCGGAACTGCCGCTCGTGCACGGTGTAGCGCCGCTCGCCGATATCCTCTGCGAAGGTGCGGGTCTCGCCGGCTGCCGTGATGCGCAGGCTCTCGCCCTGGGGCGGGGTGAGCGTGCCCTGAAGGATGCCGAGCGCGTCGTAGATCCGGAGGGTGTAGAAGACTTCGCCATTGACGTAGGAGGTGTCGCGATCCAGCGTGGCGCGCAGGAAGAGATCGGCGACGCCGTTGTCGGCCTGTGTGTCGCCCGAGTTCGGGTTCGCGCTCTCCCCGGCGGCCGCGCCCTGGTCGGCACCTGCGCCCGGCGCCGCGTCGGCTGCTCCCGCCACTACGACTTCCAGCGCGAGCGTGCGGCTTGCGTCCGTGCCCGCGCGCAGCACCGGGATGACCAGGCGGCCCGTGCGTTTGGGCATCAGGGTGATCTGCCAGGTCCGGCTCTGCTGCACCGTGCCGTTGGTGATGGTGAAGCTCTGGCTCTGGCCCGTACCGAGGATCTCGAAGTCCTGGACGAGAGGGGCGAGGTCGGGGGCCGTGTTCGAGGTGCTGCCCTCGAGGGCCAACTCGAGCACGATGGCCTCGCCCTCGGCAATCCGCGAGCGTTCGAGCCGGGCTTCGAGGGCGGCTGCAGCACTCGTGGCGAACAGCGCTACTGCACCCACGAAGGCAATTGCGAGCGCGTGGCGGAACGATCGCTGCGGGCCGACGGCACGCCCGAAGTCGGTCGCGTCCCTCGCGGCACCAGCGAGCGCGCCGCGGAACGACTGCGGCGAGCCGCCGGTACGCGCGAGGCCTGTCGCGTCCCTGCCGACACCAGCGGGCGCGCGATCGAACGGCCGCTGCGGCGTGTGGCCCCCCGCCGACAAGGAAAGAGTTCCGCGTGGGTCGCAGAGCACGCGCCCGGCCGGTTGTCCTGCTCCGCGCTTGCTCGTTGCTTGTCCAGGCCTCCCGGCGACGTCAGGTTCCCGAGCCACTGCGCGCCAGGCACTCCGGCCTGTGTTTCGTGGCAGATCTTCGCCGTCGCGACGGTTCATCGTGCAAAACCTCCGGAGAGCATCGCCTGGCGCTCGGCGTAGTGGCGATGGATGCGCGCCCGCAGCAGGCCGGAGGGGTCGGTCGGGATCTGACGCAGCCGCTGCTCGCGGCGCTGGCCCGCCTCGTCGATCGGCGCTGGCGTCTGGGCCTGCGGCAGGGCCTTTCCTTCCGACTTCTCGCCATGACGTAGTGATTCGTCGATTGCGTCGCCGAGGGCGTGGTCCTTCTGCGCTGCCGCCTGCTCCTCGGCGGTCCTGGCATCGTGCTCGCTGGCACGACGCGCGCGCTCCTCGGCACTCTCCTCGGGTGCACCGGTGTCATTGCGCGCGAGCGAATCCCTATCTTGTTTCTCGTCAGCGTCGCCAGCCTTGTCGGCGGCGGTCTGCTCTGGTGCCAGGTCCGCGGGCTGATCCTCTCGGGGGGCGCCCTCGCCCGGCGAACTCTTGTCGTCCTCGGCCTCCTCGGCCGCACCGGCTCCCGTGTCTTTCGCGTTGGCCTTCGCCTGCTCGGACCCGTCGGACTCCGGCTTCGCGTTCGGATCGGCACCGTCCTGCGACGTCGGATCGGAACCCGCCGCCTGAGCGTCGTCCGGCGACGGGCCGTCCTTGTCCTTGGACCCCGGCTCGCCGCCCTTGCCATCCTTCGCCTGCGGCGAGTCCTGCGACTCGCCGTCGCCACCCTGCTCTTGTTTTTTCTGCTGGTCGAGCAGCTTCTGCACCAGGTCACGGTTGAATCGGGCGTCGGCGTGGGTCGGGTTCTTCTCGATCACGTCGCCCCAGGCCGCGATCGCTTCCTCGAGCTTGCCGCCGCGGGCCAGTGCGTTGCCGCGGTTGTAGCGCGAGTCCTCGTCGCCACGCTCCTGCCACCCCTGTGCGGCTTTCTCGTAGTCGCCACTCTGATAGCGGGCGGTGGCCTGCCAGTCGGGGTTCTCGAAGAGTTCCGCTGCGTCGCCGGCCTTGCCCGCAGACAACGCGCGCGCACCTTGCTGGTCGCGGGTCTGCCAGAGATCGCTCCAGAAGGTCGGTTCGGCAGCAGCCGGATCCGCCCCACTTGTAGTGACCAAAAAGACTAGACCGGCGAGCCAGCCACGGCGGAAGCAGAGCGGTGCGAGCAGCAACGGTACCCACAAAAGCCAGATCCCGGCATCGCGCCAGGCGTCGCCGACATCGGTCGTGTCGAGGCCCTTGAGGTCGTCTGCGCCGCCGGCCGTGGTTGCCGACGTGTCGAGGGAGGCGGCTTCCGGATTCATCTCGTGCAGCACCGAGGCCAGTGCTGTGGGTCTGCCCGCGTCCGCGAAGCGACCACCGCCGGCAGCTGCGACCGCAGCGAGGAGATCGGCATCGAGCGGGACGTCCGAGCTCGTGGCCGTTCCGAGCCCGACGACCGAGACGCGGTGGCCACGCTGGCGAGCGCGCTCGGCGGCATCGAGCGCAGCGCTGCGGTCGTCGGCACCATCGGCGAGCACGACGATGCGGCCCGGGGCGCCACCAGCGCCCTCGATCAGGCTCGTGGCCTCGTCGATCGCGCGCTCGAGGTGGCGGCCCGGAGCCGGCATCAGATCGGTGCGGAGCAGGGGAATCAATTCTTCGACGACGCGGGCATCGTCGGTGAGGGGTACCGCGACGAAAGGGACATCGGTGTAGACGATGAGCCCGAGCTGGCCGCCGCGGGAGCGCTCGGCGATGCCGGCGAGTTCGAAGCGCGCGCGTTCCAGTCGCGAGGGCGTGACGTCGCCGAGATCCATCGACCGGGCGAGCGAGAGCACGACCACCGCCGGCGTGTGACTGTGGCCCACCGCCTGAGGGAGGCGCTCCCAAGCGGGCCCGGCGAGCGCGAATGTGGTCGCCACCCACCCCAGGGCCAACGCGCCGAGCGGCCAGCGGCGCGCGCGACCCGGCTCGTCGTCCACCAGATGCCGCAGCAGATGGGCGTCGACCAGTCGCTTCCAGGCGTTGGCACCACGGTCGGCCCGTAGGGCCAGCGCGACGAGAAGCGCCACCGGCCCGAGTGCGAAGAGCCACACGGGTCGCAGGAAATGGAAACCCTCGGGGATCACGCGGACACCTCCGGTCGGTCGAGCGGGGCGCTGGCGCGCGGCCGGGGCAGGACTTCGGCGGCACCGATACCGAGGCTCGTCAGGAAGGCGAGCGCGAGCGGCCAGGCAAAGAGTTCGCGGCGCGGCTGCACGTAGCGCGGCTCGGCGTCGGTCGGTTCGAGCTGGTCGATCTGGCGGTAGATTTCGGCGAGACCCTCCGCGTTCCGGGCGCGGAAGAACGAGCCGCCGGTCGCCTCTGCGATCCTTGCCAGCGTCTCCTCGTCGAGATCGGCGGCCGGATTGACGATCCGCTGTCCAAAGAAGTCCTGCACAGCCATGGCATCGGCGCCGACGCCGATGGTGTGGATGCGGACCCCTTCGTCGGCGGCGATCTTCGCGGCTTCGAGCGGCTCGAGCGCGCCGGCATTGCTGGAGCCATCGGTCAGCAGGACCAGCACGCGGCTCTCGGCCGGGCGCTCGCGCAGGCGCCGCACGCCCGTTCCGATGGCGTCACCGATCGCGGTCTCCTCACCCGTGAGTCCGATCGCGGCTTCGTCGAGCAGTGAAGCGACCGTCCCGCGGTCGTAACTCAGTGGCGACTGCAGGTACGCCCGCGTGCCGAAGAAGACGAGACCGACCCGGTCGCCCTCGCGCCGCTCGACGAAATCATGCGCGACCTGCTTGACGACCGTCAATCGATCGGTGGACTCGCCGCCCAGCGTGAAGTCGCGTTGCGCCATGCTGCCCGAGAGATCGATCGCCATCATCAGGTCGCGTCCGCGCGCCGGCAGTTCGGTGGGTGTGCCGAGCAGGCTGGGCCGCGCGGCGGCCAGTGTCAGCGCGCCCCAGGCGAGGGCGAGCACGCCGAGCATGAGCACGCGCCGCAGGCGCTTTCCCCGACCGCCGTCTGTGGCCAGCGGAAAAGCGCCGAGCAGCGGAACGCGGAGCGCGCCCGTGCGTCGCTCCGGCGCCACCGGCAGGAGGGCCCGCAGCAGGAAGGGCACAGGCAGCAAGGCCAGCGCCCACGGCCATTCAAATTCGATCATACGATTCCCCGGATCCAGGTGCGGGCGGCGTCGACGAGGGCGCTGCGCTCGAGTCCGATCGCGTCGCGGAAGCGGGACGCGGGTGCGTAGGGCGCGGCGGCCAGAGCGTGGGCAAAATCCGGGTCGTTACCTGCGGCGCGCCGTCGCGTGCGGTGGTGTTCCTCGATGAAGGATTGCCAGCTCGAACCGTGCAGTGGCGCGACTCGGCGCGCGCCGAAGCGTGCCAGCGCGACCCGGCGCAAGAGTTCACCGATGTCGGTGGCGAGCGCCTGCAGATCGTGGTCGCCGGTGCGGCGCAGCACGAGGCCGTCGAGCTCGCGCAACGCGTGCACGCGCAGCGAGCGGCGCCGGTGCCGAAACCAGAGCACGCTGCCTACAGCGAGTCCGACGACGAGTGCCGCCATGAGCCACCAGCCGGGTGCGGGTGGCCAGGCGCCGATCCCTGCGGGCAGATGCAGGTCGCGCAGGCCCGCGAGCGGATCGGTGCCGGGGTTTGCTGCCGCAGGGTTCATGCCGCGCCCTCCCTGGGGCTCGTGGAGGGCTTGCGCGTGCGGGCCCGTGTGAAGCGGTCGGCACGCAGGGCGCGAGCGAGGTCATCGTCGGTGCGGAGTTCGAGCAGAATCCCGCGCGTGCGGGCACAAACGCGATGGAGGCGCTCGCGGCGTGTCTGGAAGCCCTCGGCGTAGTGGCGGCGCCAGGCGGCGTCGTCGGTCGGCAGCACGCGTAGTTCGCGGCCGTCGGTGACCCGCAAGCGGCCCGCACCGGGTAGAGCCCGCTCGATCGGGTCGTAGATCAGGATGCAGCAGACCTCCGCGGCGCGGCCGAGTCGGGTCAGCGCGGTGGCCGTCGCTTCGTCAAGATCATGAAAATCGCTGATCACGAAGACGAGTGTTCCGGGCCGGGCGACGCGCGTCAGGCGTTCGAGTTCGTCGCGCAGCGAGGGCACGGCCGGGCGGGTTGGCGGTGCGGCTGCGCCGGGGCGGGCACTGCTCGGTGCCTCGGTCGCGTCGGGGCGCGCCGCCTTCGCATCGAGCGCGCCGCTGGTCGGTACCCCGGTTGCGCTGGTGCCCGCACCCTTCGCATCGAGCGCGCCGTCTCGGTGGGCCGATCCCCGTTCGGCACCGCCGCCCCCGGCGGAGGCGGAGAGCATCACGTCGCCCCCTCCCGGCGTTCCCCGCCCGCGCCGTTCGGCTCCGCCGTAAGCGGGCGAAATCGCCGTCTGGGTGGCACGCGCGATCCGACCGAGGAGGGCGAGCAGCGCGTGCTGGGTGCGCTGGGGCGGCAACTCCTCGCGCCCCTCCATCCCAAAAACCGCGGCGCCGACCCGGTCGCCGCCGTCGCGCGCCGCCCAGGCCAGGGCCGCCGCCGCGCGTGCCGCGGCAACGGATTTGAACGCGCTGCGGGTTCCGAAGCGCATCGCCGCACGTTGGTCAAGCAGCAAGAGAACGGGCCGTTCGCGTTCCTCGTGGAAGAGCTTGGTGTGCACGCGACCGGTGCGCGCGGTGACGCGCCAGTCGATCGTGCGGACGTCGTCGCCGGCTTGGTAGATGCGCGTCTCGTCGAACTCGATGCCGCGGCCCCGAAATGCCGAGCGCCAGGGTCCGCTCTGCAGCGACCGCACTCGTCCGAGTGGGCCCGCCGAGAGCGGTGCCAGCGCCCCGCGCAGGGCCACCAGTTCGAGTGCGGAGACCTCGATGCCATGCCGCGCGGCTGTGGGTTCCGAGGTGGCGAGTGCCGGCGCCCCGCGCCGCGCGGTGTGCGCCCCGCGCCGCGCCGCAGGCAGGGCCGTGGCTGCCACGGCGCTCTTCTTTTGTTTGCGAAAGGGGATCATGTCGCCCTACCTCTGTTCCCGTCGGTCAAGCTGCCGGGGCGCCTCGCCGAGGCACGGCAGCCCGGTCGCGAGCAAGGTCGCGGCTTCCTCAGGCTCGGTCGAATGCCGCAGACTTCTCACGCGCTTCCCTCAGGCGACGGGCACGCGCTCGATCAGGGTGTCGATCAGAGCATCCGTAGTGAGCCCACTGGCCTCGGCCTCGAAGGCGAGCAGGATGCGATGGCGCAGGACGTCGTGTGCCACGGCCTGGACGTGCTCGGGGGTCACGAAGTCCGCTCCTTCGAGCCAGGCCCGCGCCCGCGATGCGCGATCGAGTCCCAGCGTACCGCGTGGGCTTGCGCCGCAGCGCACCGCACCGATCAGCTCGGCGCCGTAACGACCCGGATCACGTGTGCCGCACACCAGTTGCACCATGTACTCGTCGAGCGCCGGAGAGACGTAGAGGTCCAGCGCCTCGCGCCGGGCGGCGAAGATCGTCGCCTGCGAGAGAGTGGGCGCGGGCTGCGCGATCCGGCTGCCACGCCCGCTCGCGTCGAGCGCTGCATCCGCGTCGGTCCGCGCCTCGGCGCGCACCAGCTCGAGGATCTTCCGCTCGGCATCACGTCCAGGATAGCCAATCCGGAGATAGAGGAGGAAGCGGTCGAGCTGTGCTTCGGGCAGAGGATACGTG
>SXLG01000067.1 GCA_005777805.1 Pseudomonadota bacterium | reverse complement strand
GGCATCGTCTGATGCTCACCGATCGCCTCCAGCGCCACTCGCGCCTTGAACGCCGCGCTGTGCTTCGTTCGGGTCGTTTTCTTCAGCATTTTCCTGCTCCTATTCGTTGAGCAGGACTCTCCTTAGCCCGTGGTCCGAAAATCGGGGTCCACTTCACCGGGCCGGCGTCATCAGACTGAACATCGTCGACTGCTGCTCCGTACGTCCGCGCATCGCCGCCACCTCCTCGGGCCAGCCTCCCCATTACCACGCCCCTACCTGCAGGTCAAGCATATAGAGCAGGTCGTTGGTGCGTTTTTCAACAGCCTGCCAGGGCTGCGGCGAGCTAGCGCTGCGGATAGATCCCCGCCAGGCAGATCGCAAAGTTCAGCGTCAGGTAGGGTTGCATGTTGTTGTGCGGTCCGTCGCTACCGACAGATACGAGCCCCGAGTCCGCCATCACGACCATTTCGTTGGTGGCGGCGCCACTCCGGTAGACCGGCGCCGCCGCCAGCACCGAGGTCGAGCTCGGGACCGGAGTCACCGCCGCGCTGGTGGCGGCTTGGAGTGAGTGAGAATGGCCGGGGCTTTCGGTCTCGCTGAGCGTCACGGTTTCCGCGCCTCCCGTGCCGCCCCGGTTGCGCAGGGAGAGCCCCGGTCCCTTGCCAGGGCCGAGAACGGCGCGCCCCTGGAGATCCGGCAGCGCGAAGGTTGTCGTGCCGTTGCCACCGTAGGTCGTGCCGAGCACGCTGAAGAGCGCGGTATTTTGACCTATCGGCAAGAGCTGACCATCGCACATCGCCCAACCCAGCGGCGCAAAATTCAAGGCGAACGCTCGAATCTCACCTACGAATGCATCTGACATCGGGGCCTCCTGTCTTCATGCCGAGGGAAACACGCCGGAGAGCGCGATGATGTAGTGGACGGCGATATACGGCATCATGTTCTCGTGGGAGGCCGATCCGCCGAAGGCGCCGATCGAGGCCGGCCCGAGAGAGGTGGCTGGGCTCTGCGTCGAGTACAGGTCGGTGGTACGCGACTCGGCCAGGAGACGCCCCCCGGGCGTCTCCTCCCAAGCCACGGCGCTCGTTCCGATCAGCGAGTGGGAGTGGGCCGGGATTTGCGACACGAGGAGGGTGACTGTCTCGTCCCCTCCTCCCTCGGCCAGAATGTAGCCGTTGCCCTCGTGGATGGGAACCCGCCCGCGAAGATCAGGCAGGGCGAATGTCCATTCGCCGTCGCCACCGTATGTCGTTCCGATCAGGTAGAACAGCGACTCGTTCTCCGAGATCTCCAGCAATTGTCCCTCGCAGAACATCCAGCCTTGCGGCGCGTAGTTCCCCGCGAAGAGGCGGATTTCGCCAACATAACACTCTGTCAACATGGGATGAACCCCTCCGTGTTTTTACCCCGGGCTCGGGAACGCGCCCTGGATGCAAATGCAGAAGAACAGCGTGCAGAAGGGCTGCATGTTGACGTGGGCTTGGCTGCCGCCCACGCGACTGACGGCATTGGGGCTGAGCGCGACTAGGCCGCCCGTCGCCGCGGTCCCGTAGACGGGATGGAGCGAGCGGGCGAGCACGGCCCCGCCGGGAGTCTCGGAATTTGCGAGCCCGGACGCGGCGGAGAGCACATGGGCGTGGTGGGGCAGCTCTGCGATCGAGAGCGCGTGGTTCACCTCGCCGCCGCGTTCGCCCAGGGGGTGGCCCGAGCCGACATGGATCGGGACACGACCGCGGAGGTCAGGGAGCGCGAAGTTTACGCGGCGGTCGCCACCGTAGGTCGTTCCGAGGAGACTGTAGAGAGCCTGGTTCTGGTTGACCGGCAGAAGCTGGCCGTTGCACTCCTTCCAGCCGCGAGGCGGAAACCCGAAGCTCATCAGCCGGATCTCGCCGAGATAGCCGTTAGGCATGAGCACTCCCGGGGCTGATCTCGCGCGTTCGCCACTGGCGTGGAGAATCGGTTGTCGTCATCGCCAGAAACATCTCTGATCCCTCCCTCGGGTCGGCCGGTGCAGCCCGGACTTTGCCGCCACCCTCACGCGCCACCGGCGGCTCCGGCGGCCGAGAATGCCTGACAGATTCCAGCGGGTACGCCGGCGAATCCCGCATCTGAAACGAGGCCAATCGTGCCGTTGTTGCCTGTCGTGACGTCGAGCAGCGTCGTCACCTGGGCATTGTCGAGGTTGGCTGCTGGGTTCCACGGAGAGACGCGGAAGATGCTGGTCGTGGTCCGGGCAAGCGAGAAGCCGGAGCCCGCAGCATTGCCGGCGCTCTCATTGTTCTCCGCAGAGAGACAGAGGGTAGCGGTCTCGCTGCTCGCGAGATCGATCCCATGGACCGCCTCGGCGGAGCTGACGCCGACTTCCCCAACGCCGTTCAGACCCAACGTCAAGCCAAGCAGTGTGGCTTCGCCGAGGCGGGCCCGGCCGCGGATTCCCGGCCCCGCGGTGCGGTAGACGAGGTTGCGCGACACCTCGACCACCGCCTCGGCCATTCCCCGGATGTCGATACCGATGCCCGCGCCACTCGTCGTGCCCGAGTTGGCTACACCTGCCGTGCCAACCGTGTTCTCGTTGATCGCGCCGGAGACGTGGACGTTGGTCGTCGAGGTCGAACCCGCGACGATCGAGATGGCCCCGGCCTGGTTGTTCTGCCAGATGTTGCTCTCTCCGGCTGCATGGGAGCCGATGGCGAAGCTGAGGTCGGAGTCGTCGGCGGTCGCGAGCAGGGCGCCCGAACCGTTCCAGCTGAAGGTGCTGCCAACAATCGTCACGTCCTGGCTACTGCTGCCGCGGAAGTTCGTCACGAGGCCGCTTTCGGTGTGGCCGTTGATGGTGCTGTTCTGGACCCTCAGCACGACCTGCGCCGTGCTGCCCACGGGAGTGATGATCTCGAGACCGTCGCCACCCGGGCCCGGCGAGGCTCCACTGTTCAGGATGGTGTCGTCGAGGGTGAGGTCCAGTATGCCCGTGGTCTGCGTCAAGCGGATGTTATCTTCGTAGGAGTGCTCGACGCGGCTCGAATTGACCGCCGCGAGGCCGCTGAGATTGTCGAGTGCGATGCCCGCCTCGCCAGCGGCGTTGCCGTTTGATGCCATCCAGGCGCCCGAGAGCGCGAAACCATTCACGCTTGCCCCACCTACACCGTTGCCGGCACAGGAGAGAATCCACATATGCGAGAGCGAGAGGTTGCTTGCATTCTCGAGGTGGATCCCGTCACCCGAGGTCGCGGTGACCGTACCGCCACTTCCCGAAATCCCTCCGTTGCCGGTGACGGCGAGACCGCCGGTGGTATTGACGAGCCGAATGCCGTTGGCCCCGCCATTGGCGCTGACTGCATCAAGCGTAACGTCCAGCGCGCCGTTGCTGAGGTCGATGGCGGGTCCGCCGGCCGCGGTGATCTGCATCGCGCTCGCCGTGAGCGTGCCGAAACTCGTTCCGTGGAGCGCTGTGCCCCCGCCCTCGACCGAGAGATTCAGGCCGCGGATGGTGTTGCCACTGGCGAGCGTGACGGGTCGGCCGCCCCACTCCTCGCGCAGGGTTGGGCGCAATGCTGCCGTGGCGACTTCCTTGCCATCGACGATCAGCGCTGCGCCGGCTCCGATCAGCGATTGGTTCGCTTCGAGGACGATGCCGCCATAGGGTGATTGGTTGCCTTCCGCGACGTAGATCACGTCGCCCGGCCCGTCGGGATCGTCGGTAGCGCTCAGAAAAGCGATTGAATCGAAGGGCGTGGCGGCGCGCCCGTCGCCGTTCGGACCACCGCTCTGCACATACCAGACCCGGCTCGGCATCTGGACGGTGACTGTGCCCTCGGCGGTGCGTATTCCGTCGCTCAGCGTGTAGGTGAAGCTGTCGTTGCCGGTGAATCCCGCGGGTGGCGTGTAGCGGAAGGTGCCCCCCGCAAGCATCCCGACGGTGGCTCCGCTCGCGACGTTGCCACAGCAGGCCGAGACGGTCAGCGCACCGCCGTTGGGCGAACTGTCGTTGGCCAGCACGCTGCCCTCGACACGGACAGCCGGCGTGCCGCCAGCGGCGTAGCCCACCTCAAGGGGGGTGTTGCCGACGCTGCTGAACGTATCGGCACCGGCCGCGGGCGGTGCGGGGGTTGGCGACGGGGTTGGCGAGGGTGTGGGCGTTGGTGTGGGTTCGGGCGTGGGGACCGGTGTGGGCGTTGGTGTGGGTTCGGGCGTGGGGACCGGTGTGGGCGTTGGTGTGGGTTCGGGCGTCGGCACCGGGGTGGGCGTTGGTTCTGGCGTCGGCGTCGGGCGGTCATCCCGGATCTCGAGTTCGAGGCGCGGAGCCACCTGGGGCTCGCCGACGAGCAGCGCGCCTTCCCGCGAGAAGTACCGGGCGGTTCCCCGGTTATCTTCCGGTGCGTTGCGCAGGAGCCAGGCAGCATGGCCGGCGAGTACGTCGGCGGTGACGTCCCAGACCGCCTCGGCACTCGGGGGCCGGCTCGGATGGAGCGCCGACGAGGGCGCGCCGAGG
Organism: Pseudomonadota bacterium; assembly: GCA_005777805.1. Classification (GTDB taxonomy): domain Bacteria; phylum Desulfobacterota; class Binatia; order UBA12015; family UBA12015; genus SXLG01. The sequence continues at coordinate 18,336 of SXLG01000067.1, read as the reverse complement.
AGGCCGCCGGCCCACGGTGCCGTGCAGTCCGCTTGACGGTTGGTCAGGTCGCGGTCAGTGGGGCAGTTCCAGGTTGTTCCCTCGCCTTCGCCGAGGTTCCGCTCCCTGGCGCGCAGGTCTCGCCAAGCTCCCCGACCCTCGGCGAAGTCTCCGAACAGGGGGCAGACCTGTACGTGCCGTCCTCGCCGCCAAAAGCTGGCGGACCGCGTCAACGAGAGAACCAGGGAAGCGCGCGCGACACGCGCGAGTTCCACGTCCGAGAGATCAAAACGGACGACCGGCCGAAGTCTGGGGGCACCACCGTGCAGAAAGAGCTGTGGATTTGCTCCTTCGTTCAGATCGGGAGCTCGCTCGGAGAGGGTCGAGTCGGCCTCGGCCGTGCGAACGATCAGCTCGGAGGCCTCGGCGGGGCTGTTCGCGACCGTGCAGGCAAGGAACACCGCAACGGCAAGCCCGCGCCGCGCGCATGACCCACGTCGCACGGGGGAGGGCAGGGATGGAAGTGATCGGTAGGGCCGCACGCAGGATTCTCGCCCGGGAAACGGTAGGACTCTGAGACCGGTGTCAGCAAGCTGTTTTGTGGTGGAACTTGAAAAAAGATCTGCACCCCATGGCCCCGAGCAGCCTGGGGGGCGGGGCTCGGTCTGCTTGAATCTCTTGCGGTTCGCCATGGCGAACAGGGGGTCCTTGGGCGTCGCCGGCCGGGCACCGGGATCCGAGCCCGATCCTCTGGGTGACATCGAGGTGCTTGCCGCCCGGGCGGACACCTTCAGGTGCCTCATGAAGAGAGGCCCTTGGTGTGCCTGTCACGCGGCTCCGGCACGAGCAGGAGATGTTCCGGTGGGGATCCTTGAGCAGTGGCTACAGGGGCCACCAGCGGGCGAAGTGGTGGCGCAGCGGCGCCAGCTCTTGCGCGGGCTGCCCCGCGCGTGGTGTCCAGTGCGGTCCGCTCCCTTGCAGTCGCGCCAGCACGGCCGAGGTCGAGCCGCGCAGGGCCTCGAGGTCGTAGCCGCCCTCGAGGACGAAGGCGATGCGCCCGCCACAGAGTTCGGCCCCAAGCGCGAGTAGCACGCCGGTCATGTGAGCGTAGCCCGCTTCGCTCAGCTCGAGTTGGCCGAGTGGATCGCGACGGTGGGCGTCGAAGCCGGCCGAGACCAGGATGAAACCCGGCGCGAAGGCGCGCACTACGGGCGCCACGATCTCGTCGAAGGCGAGCGCGTAGAGCGCATCATCGGTGCCGGCGCCGCAGGGGATATTGACGGTGAACCCCTCGCCGGGACCGCTGCCGACCTCGCTGATCCCCCCGGTGCCGGGGTACCAAGGGTACTGGTGCAGCGAGAGGTAGAGCACCGAGGGGTCATGCTCGAAGATCGCCTGCGTGCCGTTGCCGTGGTGCAGATCAAAATCGATAATGGCGACGCGCTCGATGCCCTGGCGCGACTGGAGATGCCGGGCCGCGATGGCGACGTTGTTGAAGAGGCAGAAGCCCATGGCGCGCTCGGCGGTGGCGTGATGGCCGGGCGGCCGCACCAGCGCGAATCCCGTGGCGACGTCGCGCACGCAGACCCGCTCGACGAGTTCGATCAGCCCGCCGGCCGCGAGCAGGGCGGTGTTGGCGGAGCCCGCCGAGGTCGGCGTGTCGGGGTCGAGCCGCATGCCCGGCGCGTCGCGCGTGGCAAAAATCCTCTCGAGATGGCCACTCGAGTGCACCGCAGCGATCTCGGCGCGGGACGCCGGGCGAGGGGCGATCGGGGTGAGGTGGGGGCCGGGCCAAGCCGCGATCAGCTCGTCAAGTACTCGTACGCGGTCGGGGCGCTCGGGATGCGCGGGGCCGGTGTCGTGATCGCGAAAGCGCGGATCGGTGACGATGGCGACTGAGTCGTTGTGCACGAGAGTGGAGCTTCCGGGCGCACCCACGGGCGCTCAGAAGCTCTCCTCGTGCAGGGCTGCACCGCCGCCGTTGCGCGGCCGCGGGACGAGCCAGGCCTCGGGCGGACGCACCTCGTCGCTGGCCGATTCAGTGTCGGCGCTCTCCGCTGGCGTTGCGGGTTGGGGCACGGCGCCCGCGTTCTCGACCGCGCCCGGTTCGCGTCCGCGCGGGAAAGCTTCGAGTACGGCGCCGTTGGTGCCCGGCTCGGCGCGTCGCCCACTGGTGGCGTCGACCGGCACCAGCACCACATCGGCGGGCATTGCGAAATCGCGCACCGGGAGGTCGCGTACCGCCTGCTCCATGACGGATTTCCAGATCGGTGCTGCGGCCCGGCCACCGGTCTCCATCGAAGCGAGTGAGCGGTCGGCGTCGTAGCCCACCCACACGCCCACCGTCAGGTCGGGAATGAAACCGATGAACCATGCGTCGTGCTGGTCGTTGGTCGTACCCGTCTTGCCCGCCGCCGGGCGGTCGATCCGGGCACCGCGGCCGGTGCCATGTTCCATCACGTTGCGCAGCAAACCCACCATGACGTAGGCCGTCGCCGGGTCGATTGCCGGCTCGACCAGCGGGGGAGCCTCCTCGACCAGACGGCCGTCGCGGTCGGTGATGCGCGTGATGAAGCGCGGCTCGACCCGGTTGCCCTCGCCGGGAAACACGGAGTAAGCGCGCACCAGCTCGAGCAGTGTCACCTCCGAGGTGCCGAGCGAGATCGAGAGGTTCTTCGGGAAGGGGCGCGCGAAGCCGAAGCGGGGCAGGTAATCGAGCGCGTAGCGGAGGCCCATGGCATCTACGAGCTTGACCGTGACCACGTTGAGCGAGCGCGTCAGGGCCTCGCGCAGGGTCACCGGGCCGCGGTACTTGCGATCGAAGTTCTTGGGCGACCAGCGCGGCTGTCCGGCGCCGACGTGGTACGACACGGGCGCATCGACCACGACCGTGGCGGGCGTGAAGCCGCGGTCCATTCCGGCTGCGTAGAGCAGTGGTTTGAAGGCCGATCCCGGCTGCCGCAGGGCCTGGGTTGCTCGGTCGAATTCGCTCACGTCGTAGTCGAGACCGCCGACCAGCGCGCGGACGTCGCCGTTGTGGGGATCGAGTGCGACCAGGGCTCCCTGGGCGCCGGTGCGGTGGGTCAGCTCCAGCGCGGCCGCGCCTTTCTTGTCGCCGACCACGACTTCCAGCTTGTCGCCGGGCTGGGGCGTGTAGCGGCGTTTGCGCGCCCAGTTCCAGGCCTCGGGCGCGAGTGGAGCGAGACCACCGGCCCAGCGCACGAGCAGCGAACCATCGGCCGACGGGCAATGGCCACGTGCGTCCGCCACCACGATCACGTCGAGCACCGATCCCGCTGCGGGCAGCGGCGCCGCGGTGGGGGCGTTGCGCGTGAGCGCGTCGAGCCGAGGCCCCGTGACCTGGCCGAGGGGGCCGCGGAAGCCCTGTCGCTCGTCGAGTGCGGCGATGCCCTCGTGCAGCGCCCGCTCGGAGGCGAGCTGAAGACCCAGATCGAGCGGCGTCTCGACGACCAGCCCGAGTTGGTAGGCCGCGCTCGCGCCGTAGCGCTTGACGAGCAAGCGACGGATGTACTCGACATAGTACGGCGCGGGGCCCACGTCGGCGGCCTCGCGCCGGCCGGATTCGACCGATGTGCTCTCGGCCTCGCGGGCTTGCTGCTCGGTGATGAAGCCCTCCTCGACCATCCGTCGCAGCACGTATTGCTGCCGGGCCTTGGCGCGATCGAAGTGTCGCGTGGGCGAGTAACGCGCCGGCGCCTGGGGCAATCCTGCGAGGAGGGCGGCCTCGGCGAGCCCGATGTCGGCGATGTCCTTGTCGAAGTACTCGCGCGCTGCGGCCTGTACCCCGTAGGCGCCGTCGCCGAGGTAGATCTGGTTGAGGTAGACCTCGAGGATCTGATCCTTGGTGAGTTCGGTCTCGAGCTTGGTCGCGAGCAGGACTTCTTTGAGCTTGCGCTCATAGCTGCGCTCGGGCGTGAGCAGCAGGGCCTTGATGACCTGCTGGGTGATGGTGCTGCCGCCCTGGCGGGTGGCACCCGCCTGATAGTTGGAGACCGCGGCGCGCGCGATGCTCGCGAGGTCGAAGCCCTGGTGCTCGTAGAAGTTGGCGTCCTCGGCGGCGACGAAGGCGAGCTGGACGACGCGCGGGATGCGGTAGATCGGCGTCAGGTAGCGTTTCTCGATGAAGAACTCGCCGACCAGGGTACCGTCGGCCGCGAGCACGCGGGTCGCGACCGGCGGGCGGTACTCGGCGAGCTGTTCCACCGCGGGCAGCGAGACGCGGTAGAACTCGAAGAGGAGCCATCCCCCCGCGGCCAGCACGAGGCCCACCACCAGCGCGATTCCCAAGAGGAAGGCACGAAACGGCCGCCTTGCTCCGCTGCGCCCGCTTTCCTGCGCCTGCCGACTCACCCGTGGCGAAGCTAGCAGACGAGCGGCCGCAGTCAGCCCGATGCCCCGCCGGTTCTCCGTGTGGTGGCCGGTGCGGCGGTCACCGAGAGCTGCAGCACTGCCGCGTGGGACGGGTGTGCCGGGCCACCGACCTGGATCGGCGTCCTGGCGCGCAACGCGTATCAGCCGCCGTCCGCCGCGCGAGTCTGGGCCATCGACCGGGTCCCACCTCCCGCTGAACAGCGCGCATCCGCCTGGGCCGACATGTGTGTCGCGCCAGCGACCGCGTTCGGCCTCCGGTGAGCAACGCGCATCGTCGCGGGCCTGTGGGTGCGTGTCGGAGCATCGTCCGGCTTCGTCGGGACCCGGGGCTTCCACGGGCGTGCGGGCGCCATGGGCCCGCTGCCGGTGGACAGTCGCGCGGCACCCCGCGATACTTCCCGCCGATGGGCGCCGGCGAGGCAGGGCGGGGTTCGCGCGTCGGCAATGGCCGGCGCGTGGCGGGCGAGCGGAAGACTTCGGGTTTGCGCCTGCTCGAGCGGGTCGGCGACCTGATCGGCGCTTCCGAGGATCTGCAGGAGACCCTCGAGAACATCGTCCACGTGATCGCCGAGCGGATGCGCACGGAGGCTTGCTCGCTCTATGTGCTCGACGAACGGAGCGGGCAGCTGACCCTGTGGGCGACCTACGGCCTCGACGAGGAGGCGGTGGGTCGGGTGCAGATGCGGACCGACGAAGGGCTCACCGGACTGGTGGTCGAGACGGTGGATGCGGTCGCGGTGGCCGACGCGCCGGCGCATCCGCGCTTCAAGTTCTTTCCGGAGACACGCGAGGAGCGCTTCCACTCGTTCCTGGGCGTGCCGATCCTGGAGCGACGGTCGGTGCTCGGCGTTCTGGTCGCCCAGACACTGCGCCGCCGGGACTTCACTTCGGACGAGATCCGGCTCTTGCGAACGATCGCGAGCCAGCTCGGCCAGCTCCTCGTGCAGGCGCGATTGCTGGACGCACTGCAGGCGCGCGAGCGCGAGCAGGAGGACTTTCGCCGGCGTGCGGTCGAGGTGCTGCGCCGCCTGCCGGGCGAGCGCGGCAGCATCGTGCGTGAGCACGAACGCTGGAGTGCCGAGCGCGATCCGGGCGAGCGGCTGCGCGGCATCGCGGCCTCGCCCGGCTTCGGCATCGGCAGCGCGCACATTCTGCACCCGCAGGTGATCCTGGCCGAGATCGAGGATGTGCCGGCCGAGGACGCGGCCCGTGAACTCGACCGCCTCAGCCATGCGGTCGAGGTCGCCGAGCGCGACATCGAGCGGCAGAAGGAGCGGCTCGAGGCTGTTCTCCCGGACGCCACGGGCAAGATTTTCGACGCTTACGCGATGATGTTGCGCGACGAGAGCTTTCTCGCCCGCGTGCGCGAGTCGATCGGCGAGGGAGCCACGGCCGAGTACGCGGTGCGCCGCACGGTCGAGGAACTGGTCAGCACGCTGGAGAGCGTCGAGGATGCCTACCTGCGCGAGCGCGCCGTGGACGTGCGCGACATCGGCCAGCGGCTGCTGCGGATCTTGCTCGCCATCGAGAGTGATGGCGCGGGCGGGCCGCCCGAGGACAGCGTGCTCGTGGCGCGTGAGGTCACGCTCACCGACCTCGCCGAGATCGATCCGACACGGCTCACCGGCATTGCTCTCGCCACCGGGGCCGCGACCTCGCACGCCACCATTTTGGCCAAATCACTCGAGATCCCGACGGTGGTGGGCGTCGAACGTCTGCTCGATGCCGTGGCCGAGGGCGATGTTGTGATCGTCGACGGCAACGCCGGCGTGATCTACCGCGACCCGGGCCCCGAGGTCGTGCGCGAGTACGAGCGCCTGGAGGGCGACTATCGCGCCTTCAACGAAGGGCTCGGCGAGTTGCACGATCTTCCGGCGGTCACGACCGACGGTCATCGCGTCGCCTTGCTGGCCAACGTCGGTCTGGTGAGTGACGTGGAGCTGGCGAAGCGCCACGGCGCCGAGGGCGTCGGTCTCTACCGCACCGAGTTCCCGTTTCTCTCCTTTCGTGAGGCCCCCACCGAGCAGGAACAGACCGAGATCTACCGCAAGGTGATCGAGGGCATGGGCGGGCGTCCGATCACAATCCGCACGCTCGATCTCGGGGCCGACAAATATCCCGCTTACCTCCACGTTCCGCCCGAGGACAATCCGTTTCTTGGCTGGCGATCGATCCGGGTATCGCTCGAGATGCCCGAGATGTTCACCCTCCAGGTGCGCGCGATCCTGCGGGCGGCGCTGGCCGGGCCGGCGCGGATCCTCCTGCCCATGATCTCGTCGCTCGACGAGCTGCGGCGAGTGCGCGAGCTGATCGAGGACGCCCGCGACGACCTCACCCGCGAGGGCATTCCGCACGCTCCGGACGTTCCGCTTGGCGTCATGATCGAGGTGCCGTCGGCGGTGGAGATCGCGCCGCATCTGGCACGCGAGGCGGATTTTCTCTCGATCGGCACCAACGACCTGATCCAATATGTGCTTGCCGTGGATCGCAACAATCAAAAGGTGGCGCCCCTCTACCAGCCGCTGCACCCGGCGGTGATCGGCTCGATCGCGCGTTGCGCGGTGGCGGCGCGCGAGGCCGGGCGCTCGATCTCGATGTGCGGCGAGATGGCGGCCGATCCGCTGGCGACGCTGCTCCTGCTCGGACTCGGGCTCGACGAACTCAGCATGGAGCCTTTCTTCATCCCGGTGATCAAGAAGCTCGTGCGCTCGGTGTCGCGCGCAGATGCCCAGGCGGTCACGGCGGAAGCCCTCTCCTTGCCGACGGTCGGGCAGGTCAAGGGTGCGGTCTTCGATGCCATGCGCCGGCTCGGCGTGATCGAGTTGCTTGACATGTATCAGTAACGGCGAGGGGCTCGTCCCTTGGCCGGCGGTTGCTGGCAATCGGTGCCGCCGCAGATGCGCTCCGGCTCGGGTCGGGATGGGCCTCTCCTCGCGGATGGGCTGGTCGACTTCGCGGCACGGCGGGTCCGGCTTCCGCTCGGAGTCCGTTACGGAATCGCCACGCGGGAGGGGGCGGTCTCGACGTGCCGGCAGGCCCATCGCCATAGATGCCTTTCAAGCTAATAATATGGGAAGTTTTGCGCCCTCTCAGGCCCGGCCCGTCTCGCGTTGCAGGATGACCACCGAAGCATTGGCGCCGCGGCCGACGGTGTGGCCGAGGGCGGTGCGCGCGCGGACGACTTGTCGCGCCCCGGCGGAGCCGCGGAGCTGGCTGGCCAGCTCGACGATCTGGCCGAGGGCCGATGCACCGAGCGGCTCCCCCTTGGCGAGCAGGCCGCCACTTGGGTTGACCGGCAGGCGTCCTGTGATCTCGCCCGTGCCCTCGCGCACGAAGCGGCCGCCACCACCCGGCGGGGCCAGGCCGAGTTCCTCGATCGAGAGGATCTCGCGTCCGGAATCGGTGTCCTGCACCTCGGCGAGGTCGATGTCGCACGCGCCGAGGCCGGCGCTCGCGAAGGCCTCCTCGGCAGCGCGCGTCGTGGGACTCGGCGGCTCGCTGCCAGTGAGTCCGCAGAAAGGCGTGTGCTCGCCCAGCACGCTGCCCGCGAGGTGCGAGCGCAGTGCTGCGGCGAGGACGCGGATCGGTGGCCCGCAGGGTCCCGGCCGACTCGAGAGCACCACCGCCGCCGCTCCCTCGTTGGGCGAGCAGAGCATGAAGAGGGTGAGCGGGTCGCACACCATTTTCGAGGCGAGGATCTCCGCGACCGACATCTCGCGCCGGAACATGGCGAAGGGGTTGTGGACGCCGTTGCGGTGATTTTTCTCCGAGACGCGGGCCAGGTCTTCGCGCGTCACGTCGGACTCCAGCATGAGGCGGCGCGCCCGCAGCGCGAAGTAGGCCGGTGCCGGCGTGAGGCCGGCTTCCTCGCACCAGGGCGGGAAGAAGCTCGAGCGGATGATGCCGCGCGGCATCTTTTCCATGCCGAACACCAGCACCGTGTCGCGCATCCCGCTCGAGATCTGCGCTGTGCCCAGCGCCAGCGCGGCGCCGCCGCTGGCACACCCCGCCTCGACGTTGACGATCGGCGCGCCGGCAAGGCCGAGCCCGCCGAGGACCTTGTGCCCGGCGGCCACGCCCGAATAGACCGTGCCGCAGAACGCCGCCTCGAAGCCGGGTCGGGCGAGCTCGGCCTCGCGCAGCGCTGCCCGCACGGCATGCTGGCCGAGCGTGGTGACATCGGTCTCGGCGAACCGGCCGAAGGCGTGGATGCCGGTGCCGGCGAGGTAGACGGGCCGCCCGGCGCTCACGCCGCACCGTCCGTGGTGCTCTCGCCGGACACTGCCGCATAGGCCCAGCCGATCACGTCGGTGCCGTCGTCATCGCGTCCGACCTGGGTCAGCACGAGTTCGAGGCGTTGCCCGCGCCCGAGGCGTGCTGCATCGGTTTCGACGAGTCGCGCGACCACGCGCAGTCCCTCGTCGATTTCGACCGTGCCGAAGCCGTAGGGTACGGGGCCGCGGTAGCCGGGCGGCGCTGTCTCGACCACGGTCCAGAGGTGCAGCCGGCCGCGGCGCCCGGCAGCCACCTCGGTGCAGGACTCCCCCCCGCACCAGGGGCAGAGTGGCGTTGCGGGGAAATGGAGCAACGCGCAGGCGTCGCAGCGACTCGCGACGAGCGCGGGTCCGTTGCCGTTGCCGGCAGTGAAGAGCCCAGGATGGACGACCCGCTGCGGCATTCCGTTCGCCCCCCGAGCGGCACCGCTAGCTGACCCGCCGCGGCTTGTCCCGCCGCAAGGGCCGGTGCCGGGTCGCCCGGTTGGCCCGACAGCGTTGGAGCGGTGCGTCAATCCAGCCAGGTCATCTGTGATCGCCGCGCTGCGCCGCCTGTCCGCGTGGTCGGCCGCATTCGAGCCGAGGGCCGCGCTGATCCCCTCAACGATCGCTGCGCCGGGAAGCCTCCCAACGTAGCGGGCCGCGCTCGGCGCGAGAGCCGATACATCACACTGTCCCGCTGAGTGCCGAGCAGGAAGCCTCCCCGCGTGGCGGGCCGCGCTCGGCGCGAGGGCCACGCTGAGCCACTCCGGGATCGCCGCGTTGGGAGGCCTGTCCGCGCGGCTAGCCACGGCGGGGTCGTCCACTTCGGGACGTCGCGGCGCGGCGAGCTGGTCTGCGGCGGCCTCGTCGACGTCCTCCCTAATTGACAACCGCGACCTTCTGGGTCACCCATCGGTGGAGACCATTCCATGGCACTTCCAGCCAGCATCGCACGAGAGAAGAAGTTGCGCCGAGAAGTTACCGCGGCGGCGCGCATCCTCTCCCTCGCGTCTCTCGAGCTTGCGCAAGCTCTGCGCGAGCAGGGACGGGTGGAGGACGCGAAGCGCGAACTCGAGGCTCTGCTTGCCTCGGAACGGCATTGGTTCGGCGAGTGCAGCCCGGAACTGGAGACCGCGCTCAATGAACTCGGCAACGTCCTCGTGGAAGTGGGCGAGGTCGAGCAGGCGCTGGCGATCTACCAAGAGGCGCTCGGCATCCAGGAGCAGATCTACGGTGAGGAGTCCACGGAACTCGTCGTGACGCTCGAGAACCTCGGAATCGCGCTCGAGGAACTCGGTCGTCCGGGCGAGGCGCTGGCGATGATGCATCGGCTCCGCGCCATCGAGCGGGGTGGGGCGTCGCGCCGTCGTGGCGGGAGCGGCGCTCGCGGCAGCGGCGCGGAGTCCCCGATACCGGATCCGCCCCAGGGGAGGGTGGTCAACCTCGGGGACCTGGGCGTGGAGGACGTGCCGGCCGTGCCCTTGGGGCGGGCCGAGACAGACGGATCTGCGCCGGCGAGTAGCTCCCTCGCGGAGGTCGAGCCGGGGCACCACCCGCCCTCGTCCGGCTCCTTTGACCCGCGGTCGCGCGATGCTTCTTGCGCAAACGCAAACGAACCCCACTCATCCCCGATCGACCGCATCGACGTGCCGCGACCAACCGGAGTGCCGGTGCGATGACTACAGCGCAGCTTCATCCCCTCAACGACGGTTTCGTCTGGACCCCGCCGGCTGGCCCCTGGCAGCGGATCAGCGCCGCACAGGCACGCGCCTGGGACGAGGATGGGTTCTTCGTGCTCGAAGACGCTTTTGACGCGGCCACGATGGCTGCCGTGGTGGCCGAGATCGATCCGCACGAGGCGGCGCTCGAGCGCATCGTGGCGGCACGCGAGGGGGGGCGGCTCTTCATTGCGCGGGCGGGCGAGATCACTTTCACGCCGCATCTCGTGACGCGATCTGCGCGCCTGCGCGAGTTCTCGTCGAGCAATATATTTAGCGAGCTGGCGCACGATCTGATCGGCGCCGATGTGCGGCTCTACTGGGATCAGGCGGTGTACAAGAAGCCCGAGACGCCGCGCGACTTTCCGTGGCATCAGGACAACGGCTACACCTTCGTCCGCCCGCAGCAGTACCTCACCTGCTGGGTCGCGCTCACCGACGCCACCGTCGAGAACGGTTGCCCGTGGGTGGTGCCCGGCCTGCACCACCGCGGTACCTTCGCGCACTGGATGACCGACCTCGGTTGGCGCTGTCTGGACGATGCGCCGGACGCGGTGGCGGTGCCGGCACGCGCCGGTTCGATCGTGGTATTTTCGAGCCTGACGGTGCATCGGACCGGGCCCAACACGACCGGGGATGTCCGCAAGGCCTACATCCTGCAGTACGCGCCCTCGGGCGCACGGATGATTGTCGGCGATCAGCAAGTGTCCTGCGATGATCCGCTGCGCCAGTTTCCAGTCCTTGTCGCTGGAGCCGTTCCGGTCTAGTCGTGCTGCGGCAGGACGGGCCCGGGGTGCTGGTGCCTCCTCGGGCGCAATGGACTCCGCGCGGACTCACGCAGTGGCGCAGGCTTCGCGCGTCGCGACAAGGTCATCGCGCTGTCGAATGCGTCCCCTGCCACGCGGTCACGCAGTGGGTCAGGCCCCGTGCGTCGCGACAAGGGAGTCCGGCTTCATCCCGTGCGGGCAGACCTGGGCGAGCAAGGCGGTCAGGCGTCGCGTGCCACGACGAAGCTCACGGTCGTCGCGGCGCTGCCGCCGATGTTGAGGGTGGCGAAGCGGCGCGCGCCCTCGACCTGATAGTCGCCAGCCTGTCCCGCGACCTGCTTCCAGGCGTCGAGCAACATGCGCACGCCGGTCGCGCCGACCGGGTGACCGAGGCCGATCAACCCGCCCGATGGATTGACGGGAAGCCGTCCGCCGAGGGCGATCGACCCGTCCTCGATCGCCTTCCAGCTCTCGCCCGGCGCGGTGATGCCAAAGTGGTCAATCGCCATATATTCGCTGGTGGTGAAGCAGTCGTGCGTCTCGATGCCGTCGAGGGCGTGGGCCCCGTCGATCCCGGCACGGCGGAAAGCGTCGGTGATCGCACCCCGCACGTGCGGGAAAACGAAGTCCTCGCCGGCGCTCGAGCGGATCTTCGATTCGAAGTCGATTCGTGCCGTGCGGTGGCCGAAGCCCGCGATGAAGGGCAGGGCGTCCAGCGAAAGGCCGCGTCTATGCGCCCAGGCCGCAGCGCGTTCGGCGCCGGCCAGAAAGACGATGGCGGCACCGTCGCTGATCTGACTGCAATCGGTGCGCCGGATGCGTCCGTCGATCACCGGATTAACGCGGTCGTCCTCGGCGAAGCTCGCGTCGCTGAACTCCCAGGCGCGGCTCTGGGCGTTGGGGTTGCGGCGCGCGTTGTCGAAATTGAGTCGGGCGATCGCGGCGAGGTGTTGGTGCTGCAAGCCGAAGCGCCGTTCGTACTCGTCGCCCAGCCGCGAGAACATATGAGGCCAGGGCGCGGCGACCCCGATGCCCTCGTGCCCGCTCCACATCGCCGGGCCGCCGATGAACTGCGCGGCCTGCGCGCCCGGCACGTTGCGCATCATCTCGATGCCGAGGACCGCAACCAGACCGTAGCGGCCGGCCTCGATCTCGGCCGAAGCGGCCAGTGCTGCGATCGAGCCCGACGCACAGGCCGCTTCATGGCGTCCGGCCGGCACGCCGGCGAGTGCCGGGTGGGAGGTGGCGAAGAAGGCGCCGAGATGGCCCTGATTGCAGAAGAGCTCGGCGGTGAAGTTGCCGACGTGCGCGCTCTCGATCTCTGCGGGATCGAGCGCGCAGGCCGCGAGCCCGCTGGCCAGGGTCTCGCCGAAGAGGTCGGCGATCTCGAGCTGCTCGCGGGCAAAATTGCGCCCGAAATCGGTCTGGGTGCCGCCGAGGATATAGACCCGCTCCGTCATCCGCCGTCCTCCCTGTCGCCGCTGCCGATAGCGGCAGGTCCGGCGCTGCTGCAAGGCGCTCGGGCGCGCGGAGCGGCGAGTTCACCCGGACAGCGCGAAGGACGGCAGGGCTGGCACTCCGGCAAGGCCGCTGGGGCGCGTAGAGCGGCGGCTTCACCGCGCCGGTGCGAAGGAGGGCAAGTCCGCCCCTCCGGCAAGATCTCCGGGTGGTGTCTCGGGACGCGACCAGCGTCTGGTTGCCGGTCCCAGCCGCGGACCCATGCCTCCGGGCGGCGCGATGAAGATCTTGCCGCCGTCGCCGGCAGCCCGCCCGAGCCGTGGCCTGGCGACGGCGCCGGGAGACGCGGTCGCCCATCCCGGCCGGGCGGCTCGAGAGCGCACGGTCGAGGCGGTGGCGAGCTTGTGGTAGCCGAGCCGGCAGAGCATGCGGTCGCTTGGGGGCTGCCCGCTTCGGCCGAGCATGGATCTCCGCTTCGCACGCTACGTCGACCGCTGGATCGGCTACGCCATTTGCTTCGTGCTCTGGGCGTTCGGCCGAATGCTGGGCGTGGCCCGGGGGCGGACCATCGTCCCGCCGCTGCTCGGGACCACGCCACCCCGCTCCGGCGCGCGGCCCGAGCCGCCGCGGCGCGTGCTGGCGATCAAGTTCTATGGACTCGGCAACGTCGCGCTGATCCTGCCGACGCTGGCCGCCCTGCACGAGGCCGGGGTTGCCGAGATCGACTTCCTGACCCTGCCGGGCAACGCCGAGCTGTTGCGCCGCAGCGGTCTCGTGCGCGAAGTGATTTCAGTGCGTGTCGAGAGCGTCGCGGCTTTCGCCCGTTCGGTGGCGCTGCTCTTCCGGCTGCTCTGGCGCGGGCGCTACGATGCTGTGCTCGACTTCGAGCAGTTCATGAAACTCTCGGGGATCTTCGCCTTCCTGACCCGGGCGCCGGCCCGCATCGGCTTCAACACCGAGGGGCAGGCGCGCGGTTGGCTCTATTCGCACCGCGTCGCGTACGCCGACACCGATCACATGGCTGACATCTTCCTGCGCCTGGCCGCGCCGCTCGGGATCGGCAAGGCGGCGCACGGGCCCGGCCTCGAGATCGACGACGACGATCGGTCACGGCTTGACGCTCGCCTCGGCGAGGCCGGGGCCGGGAGGGGCGACGGTGGGCGGCCGCTCATCGCGATGCACGTCGGCACCGGCCCGAACTACGACAAGATCGCGTTGAAGCGCTGGCCCCCCGAGCGCTTCGCGGCGCTTGCGGATGCGCTGATCGTGCGCCACGGCGCCAGCGTCGTTTTCACCGGCGTGGGACCCGAGGAGAGTGCGCTCGTCGCCGCCGTGCTGGCTGCCATGCACCAGCGCGAGCGCGCGGCCTCGCTCTGCGATCGCCTCGGGATCGGCGAGCTGCTGGCGCTGCTTCGGGCGTGCGCGCTTGTCATCTCGAACGACACCTCGGTGATGCATCTGTGCGGGCTGGTGGGCACGCCGGTGGTCGCTTTCTTCGGACCGACCGCACCGCGCTCCTACGGTCCGCGCGGTCCGCGCGATATTGTTTTCTGGCAGGGACTGTACTGCAGCCCCTGCCTCTCGAACTACAACCTCAAGATGAGTCGCTGTGTCGATCCGGTCTGCATGCGTTTGATCGAGGTTCCCGACGTGCTGGCCCGGATCGAGGCCAGCGAGCTGCTGGCCGGGCCGGCGGGCATGACGCCGGGGCAGGGGAGAGGAGTGGGGGCGTGAGGGGGTCGTTGCAGAGGGCGGGGTGGCAGAGGGACGTCATGGCTCGCGGCGGCCGCCGATGAAGGCGCTCGTCACCGGTTCGTCCGGGGTTCTCGGCCATGCGCTGGTGCCGCTGCTGGCCGGGCGCGGCGACGCCCTGCGGCTCTTCGACCTCGTGCCGGCGCCGGAGAGCCTCGGCGCACATGTCGTCGGGCAGGCCGGCGGCAGCTTTGCTCCCGAGGAGGTGCGCGGCGACATGCGCGACCCGGCGGCGTTGCGCCGCGCCTGCGAGGGGGTCGACGTCGTCTATCACCTGGCGGCTGGTCAGCGCATGAAACCCCAGTTCGCTTCGTTCTCCGAGGACGAGATCTTCCGCATGAATCTCGACGGCGTCGCCAACGTGCTGGCCGCAGCGCGTGCCGCGGGCGTGGGCAAGCTCGTGTTCATCTCGAGCTCGGCGGTCTATGGCGTGCCCGAGGCGGGACTGGTCGACGAGGACGATCATCCCCAGCGCCCGATCGGTGCCTACGGTCAATCGAAACTCGAGGCCGAGGGGCTCTGCCGGCGCGCGCTCGACGATGGCCTCGACGTGGTGGTGCTGCGGCCCATGAGTCTCTTCGGCGACGGCATGACCGGCATCTTCGTGCTGCTCTTCGACTGGGTGCGACGCAACCGGCGGATCTTTCTGCTTGGGCGGGGCGAGAATCGCGTGCAGATGGTGGCGGCGGAGGATGTCGCCCGGGCCGCGATCGCCGGCGCGACCACCCCAGGGACGGCCGGTCTTTTCGTCAACGTGGGATCTGCTCCGACGAGCGTGCCCAGCGTTCGCGAGCAGGTCGAAGCCCTGGTCCGTCATGCCGGAGGATCCTCGAAGATCACGACCATCCCGGCTGCACTCCTGCGCAACGCGGCGCGAGTCCTCAACCTCGTCGGCCTCTCGCCGATCGTTCCCGAGCACTACCTGCTCGCCGATGCTGATTTCGTGCTCGACATTCGCCGGGCGCGCGAGCGCCTCGGCTGGGAGCCGCGCGGCACCAATATTTCGATCACCTGCGACGCCTACGACTGGTACCTGCGCAACTGGCAGAGGGTCACGCCCAGGCCGAACCTGCCGCTGCGGCTGCTCGAGGCGCTGACGTGAGGGCGCACGGCGGGGCCGGTGTCGGTGTCGTCGTGACTCGCCGCCCGGTCGCAGTGCCACTGCCCGGCTCTGGCGGGACGAACCGCAAACGCCCCGGCGACGGTTACCTTCGGCGCAGCGCCGCCGCGATATCCAGCCACGGTGAGACCCGCGCGCTCGAGCGGTATCGGGCTTCGCCGTCGCGATGCCGGCCATGACGAACCGCAAGGGCCTCAGGGGTATCGGCCTGCGGCGCCGCGAAGCCGCAGCGGCTCGTTGTCGGAGAGTGGCGGACTCGGCCGGGGTGCCCGCGCGGAGGGCATGGGCTTCGCCCGGTCGCGCGCGTCGGACCTTGCGCGCCGGTCGCCGGGTTCGGAGAATCGCCGCGTGAAGCTCTCGTCCTACGCGGCGCTCGCGTGGCAGGCGCTGCGCGCCAACTACGGCCGCCTCGACCACCCTTTCAAGCTAACGTTCTGCATCACGTACTGGTGCAATTACCGCTGTCAGACCTGCAACATCTGGCAGATGAAGCCGCGCGACGAGCTGCGGCTCGACGAGATTCGCGAGTTCATGAAACGCTCGCGTGACTTCCTCTGGGTCGATCTGACGGGTGGCGAGGTGAGCCTGCGCAAGGACTTCGTCGAGGTCGCGCATGCCGTCATCGAGCACAACCCGAATCTTTTGTTGCTGCACTTTCCGACCAACGGCTATCTCAGCGACAAGATCGTCGAGTACACCAGGGCGATCGTCGCGCGACGGCCCGAGAAGCTCATCGTGACGGTCTCGACCGACGGCGACGAGTCGACCAACGACGAGATCCGCGGCATCGCGGGAGGCTGGCAGCGGCAGATGGAGACCTTTCGCCGCCTGCGCGAGATTCCGGGAGTCGAGGTCGTTCTCGGGATGACCCTCTCGGCGCGCAACGTCGATCACTTTCCGGTCGCCTTCGCGGCGGCCGAGCGGGCGATCCCGGGCCTCACCCATCGCGACTTCCATGTCAACATCGTGCACGAGTCGCCGATGTACCTGCGCAACGACGAACTCGGCCTGCGCGATCACGTCGCTCCACAGGCGCTGCTCGATGCCGTGCGCGAGGTGGCCCGCCTGCGCGGCGTGCCGCATGGCCCGGTTGGCTATCTCGAGCGCAAGTACCAGAAAATGGTCGAACCCTACCTGCTCGGGGGACGCACGCCGATGCGTTGCCACGCGCTCTCGGCATCGTGCTTCGTCGATTCGTTCGGCAACGTTTTCCCCTGCACGATCTATGATCGGAAACTCGGCAATCTACGCGAAGTCGACTACGATTTGCGCCGGATCTGGAGCGCGCCCGAGGCGGTGCGCACGCAGCGAGAGATCTGGGCCGGCGACTGCCCGCAGTGCTGGACTCCATGCGAGGCCTACCAGTCGATCATGGGCAACTTCCTCCGCCCCGGAAACCGCGCCGGTCCGCCCGCAGCCCGCCCGCAGCCCGCCCCCGACGCCCCGGTCCTGTCCTGAGCGAAGCATCGACGCCCGCGATCAGCCGCGCCCGTGGCGGGCCCGGGGGGCCAGGCTTCCGCCAGCTGCTCGGCGCTGGTCGAGATGTTCGAGCCCGTGAGGGGTACGCGACAAGGCCACAAGAACGCCGAGCGGCCTGATCGCAACGCGGAGCCCACCGACGTGGAGGCCGGGAACGTCACGGCGTGGAGCTTCCCCGGTCGAGCAGATGACGTGGCCCCGTGACGCGACGCTACGCCATCCTCGACGACAACCAGCGGATCGTCGAGGAGCGCATCGCCGAGCTGCGCCGTACCCTTTCTGGTCTTCTCGCTGCGCGGATGCGCGCCGCATGGGTGATCGGGAGGGTGGCCGATGGGCGCGTCCGCGATGAATCCGACATCGACTTGCTGCTGCTGGTGCTGCGCGAGGGGACGCCGCGACGGTCCGATTACGAGTGGTGGAATGTCGCGGTCGTGCCGGGCCTGGGCGCGGGGAGGTTTCCCGTCGAGCCGACCATCATCGGCTCGCAGTCGATCGCGACCGACGAGCCGAACCTCAGTCGCTCGCGCAAGCGCCTGAAGGCCATCGCTGTGCTGCTTGACGAGGAGGCCTTCGCCGATGTCGTGCGCGGCAGCCAGGAGGTGGTCGAGCTTCTGCTGAAGGCCGTGCCGGGGAGCTTTGGACTTGCCGTGCCCTTCAGTCACGACGTCTCGGAGAGCCTCTTGGACAACGGCGGGTGTCTGCCGGCCGAGGTGCAGAACGTGCTCCCCGGCTGGTGCGAGATCTCGAAGCGCCTGCGCAAGGATCGCGGACTCGCCTTCCATGGCAGCGAGGACATCACACCGTCGACCTTCTATACCCGCGCCGATGCGGAGCAGGCCCGGCCGATGGCCGAGGAGTTGCTCGACACTGCCGCGCCGTGGATTTGCCGAGCTACTGGCAGAGCAGGGTTGAACCCGAGCCGTTGAAGGCGCAGACGTCGCCAGGTGTTGCCCAGCTCGCCGCGCGTTGTGGCTGGCCGTGGCACATCCCGCGGCCTCGATCGCCTCGTCGATGGCCGGGCAGACGTCGCAGACGTCGCCGCCGCCCGTGTCACTGTCGGAATTGTCCTGATCGGGGTTGCAGATCGCCGGGCAGTTGTCACAGGCGTCGCCGATCGTGTCGCTGTCGGCATCGGTCTGCCCAGAGTTGGCGACCAGGTCGCAATTGTCCGTGGCATCCGGCGTGCCGTCGCCGTCCAGATCGTCTGCCGCGCACGAGAATCGGGTGACGGTGACGCGCGTGGATTGCATCGCAGAGGTGGTGCCGTTGCGGAGCTGGCCGGAGTAGTCCCAGCCCCAGCACAGGACAGCGCCAGCGGTGGTGAGGGCGCAGGTGTGGAAAGCACCTGCGGTTCGACTCCGAGGAGAGGCTTTGTCCGCTCCGGCTTCAGGCCGCGATGCGCGGGTGGGGAG
>SXLG01000066.1 GCA_005777805.1 Pseudomonadota bacterium | reverse complement strand
CGATCACACCATCGGCGTCAGCTACCAAGGCCGCCTGCTCGCCACCTTCGACCACCAAGGCGACCTCCTCCCTCGGCCCAAAACCAGGAAGAAGGCCGCTTGAACCAGCGGACATCTTTAACTGCTTATGACCCGGACTTGAGGAAGTGCTCCTGACAAGCCCCCGGTCCGCGACCGCTGGGCACGCGATCCGCCTGCGGCGTTGGAGGAGGCGCTGCGAGGCGCGTCAAGGCCGCCGGTCTGGGGGCCGATGGGTGCGTCCGCGACACGCTGCGGTGTCGTGGTGTCAGGAGCAGTTCCACAAATCCGGGTCATAAGCCGTCTCGGCCATCGCCCTGGTCTCCCGGGCTACGGCACGGCGGAATCTCTCCATCCGCGCACCTAGCCAGTAGGGCGGACATCTCTAAGTGCTTATGACCCGGACATCTTCAGTGCTCTCTACAGCGTTCACGATCGCTCTTGCGCGATCTCAGGCCGGCCGTCTAGCGTCGCGGGAAAGATGCACGAACGCGTTCGCCGCCACCTCTGGATCGGCCCGCTGGCTCTGGTGCTGGCGCTTGGGCTCGTCGGCACCGCCCGTACCGCCG
Organism: Pseudomonadota bacterium; assembly: GCA_005777805.1. GTDB lineage: Bacteria > Desulfobacterota > Binatia > UBA12015 > UBA12015 > SXLG01. The sequence continues at coordinate 51,943 of SXLG01000066.1, read as the reverse complement.
ACTGCGGCGGGGTGGTGCCGTGTGCTTGTGGCGACCGGGTCGTCGCGGACACCGTGCTCACGGCCGATATCGGCCCGTGCGTGTGGCCGGAGGGGGGAGGCGACGAGCTGGTCGGCCTCAGGCTCGATTCCGACGTCGTGCTCGACTGCGCCGGCTACTCCATTCTGGGGCCGGCGGACGCGACCAGGCAGGAGTTCGGGATCAAGACGGGATCCAGCACGCGCCCCGTGACCGGCTCGACCCTGCGCGGCTGCGTCGTCTCGGGCTTCTGGTGGGGGATCTACGTCAACAACTCGTCGGACGTGACGGTCGAAGACAACCTGGTGCGTGACAACGGCTGGTTCGACCCGGAGGTCAACGGCACGGGCTACGGGATCGACGTCGCCAGCTCGCACGACGTCATCGTTCACCGCAACCAGGTGCTCGCGAACGGCAACGAAGGGATCCACCTCACGAGCTCCGAGGGCGTGGCGGTTCGCGATAATCTCGTCGCCGACAACGGTTTCGAGCAGCTCTACGTCATTCATGCCGATCGCAACGACATCCAGAACAACACGACGCGCGGCGGCCACCAGGGGCTCGAGATGCGCGATTCGGACGAGAATCGCTTCTCGGGGAATCAATTTCTCGAAGCCCCGTTGCACTGGCTCGAAGATGACGACCTCGGAAATTCTTTCTCTTACGACCAATTCGAGGGCACTCTGCGTATCGGTGCGCGTTCGACCGGAACCGTCCTCTCGATGGTGCGGATCGACGCACCCGGCGAGACGTGTCTCGATGTACTCGCGGGCGGTACGGTGGCCGATCGGCTTTATTTTGGTGACTGCGGGACTCCGCTCGAGACCAACGCGCCGGTGCAGCTCGATCGGCCCGTGCGTCTGCCCCTCGGTGCACCGCCGGCGGGCGTTTCCGTGGTCCACCCCGGCTGCAACGCCGACATCGCCGGCGATGGCTTTGTCGACGGTTCCGACATCGCGGCAGTCTCGCTGGCTCAGGCGACGTCTCCGGGAGACCCGGCCTGGAACCCCGCGGCCGATCTGAATCACGATCGCGTGGTGGGGCCGATCGATGTCGATTTCGCGGCTCTCCAATTTGGCGCCTGTCCGAGCCGGCTGCGGCGGCCCGTGGCGGCGTTGCGCCAGTCGGTTCTGGAACGGGGCCCGCCGCGGCGGATCGAACTCTCGGCTCTCAAATCGCATGGGGTCTCGGCGGGCCTTGCGGCCTACCAGATGGAGCTGCGGCGCTTTCCCGACGGCGCGCTGATCGACGAGTGGAACTTTGGTGCTGTCGATCCGGCCACGGTGCGCGTCGAGGTGGCCCTCGGCGCGGGTGTCTATGACGCCCTGCTGCTCGTTACCGATGGCTTCTTCGCCGAGTCCAGGCAGAAGAAGCTCCGCCTGCGCGTGCGCTGAGGGCCGTCCCCGGTCAGCCCGACGCCGCGGTCAGAACGAGTGGCCCGAGGGTCCACAGCACCGACACGACCGCGATCACGCCGAGTACGTCGAGCACGATGCCGTGCCGCATCATTGTCGAGAGCGGAATCCGGCCAGAGGCGTAGACGATGGCGTTGCACGGCGTCGAAACCGGCAGCATGAACCCGAGCGAGGCGCCCATCGTCGCGCCCACCGCGGGTAGAACCGGGTCGAGTCCGGCCGATCGGGCGATGGCGATCACCACCGGAACCACCATGTTGGCCGAGGCGGTGTTGCTCGTCGTCTCCGAGAGCACGACCGCGATCGAGGTGGCGAGCACGAGCAGGCCGAAATCGCTCTGAACCCCGAGCAGACCGGTCAGGCCGCGTCCCATCGCTTCGGCGAGACCGGTCTTGAAGCAGAGCGTCCCGAGCGCGATGCCGCCGCCGTAGAGGAAGACGATCCACCAGTCGATGCGCACGGCTTCATCCCAGTCAAGCGTAAATTTATGGTGACGAAGATCGACCGGCAACAGGAAGAGCAGGCTCGCACCGAGCAACGCCACCACGCCCTCGGGCAGAGCGCCCGTGAGTTGCTGGTAGAGCGGGTGTTGCTCGCCGACGATGAGCGCGACGATGCCGGGCAGGATCCAGAATGCGACCGTGAGGCCGAACGCCACGACCGTGTTGCGCTGGCCGCGTGTCCACGGCCCGAGCGATTCCCGCTCGCGGGCGACCATCGCGGCCACTGCCGGCATCGCCGAGTTGCGGGGAACACCTGATCGCCAGAAGTCAAGGAGTGAAACAGTGAGAAGCAGCACGACCACCGGGACGCCGAGTGCCATCCACGAGAAGAAGCTCAGATCGACCGCGGTTTCGCGCCGCAGGAAACCGATCCCGATCAGGTTGGGCGGTGTGCCGACCGGGGTCGCGAGACCGCCGATCGAGGCCGCAAACGCGTTGGCGAGCAGGAGCACGCTGGCGAAGCGTGGCGCTTGCGTGAGTCCGCCGTGCGATTCCATGAACGAGAGCAGGGCTACGCCGATCGGGAACATCATGGCGGTGGTGGCGGTGTTGCTGATCCACATCGAGAGCACGCAGGTGACCAGCGCGTACGCCGCCAGCACTCGCCCGGGGCTCTGGCCGACCCACCCGAGGCCGAGGATCGCGAAGGCGAAGCGGCGATCGAGGCCGTGGAAGAAAATCGCCCGCGCCAGGATGAAGGTGCCGACAAAGAGAAAAATGAGTGGATCGGCGAAGGGCGCGAAGGCCACCCCTGCCGGCGCTACGCCGAGCACGACGGCCGCAGCGACGCCGAGAAATGCCGTGATTGCGAGCGGCAGGGCCTCGCTGACCCAGAGGACAATCACCGTGGCGAGGATGGCCGCCAGCCGGTGCGCCGGCCGGGGCAAGGCGCTCGCGGCTTGCCAGGCCAGGGTGAAGGCGAGAGGTGCCAGCAAGAATCCGGCGCGTCGACGCCAGAGGTCGAAGCGACCCTCGGTGGCGGAGGTCGGGATGGCCATCGAGCCTCGCTATCTCAGACGACCGCCCGAAGCCCGTCGGGGCTTGCAGCCGAGCGCGCCCGTCGGCGTGAACGATGAGAGTTGGGGTTCGCGCAGCCCTGCGCCACCCCGCCCGGATCTTCGCAGCGTGCCTTTCGACGCGAGCGATGAAAGTGGGCCGTCGCAGGGCAGGCCCTATCCAGCGGGCCTTCTTCGCAGAAGCGCCGGTCGACGCGAGCGATGAGAGAGACGGGGGGCGGGGCCGCGGCCCCACTCCCCCGTCTCCCGTGAGAGAAGTCAGGCGGGCCGCTCAGCCGACCGCGCTGCGCCGCTCGCTCGACGAATCCTCGCGATCGAAGAGCACCGCCCAGCGGTGGAGCCGCTCGAAGGTCTCCCGGAAGTAGCCGCGGTAGAGTTCCGGGCAACGCAGGTCGTCGGCGATCTTCGTGAAGTTCGCCGAGAGCGTGCCGAAGAGATCCTGGTACATCGCGGCGTAGCTGCCCGGCGCGATGGCCGCGACGCCGGTTTCGATCATGTCGTAGAAGTAGGGCGACATCAGGTGGCCGTAGTGCTCGCCGTGCACCTCGCGAACGAGGTTGCCTTCCTTGAGGTGCGTGCCGACCGGATTGCCGATGCCGATCACGTCGGCGCCGCCCCGTTTGTGGACCAGGGCCTCGATCACATAGCCGGCCCAGATGTCGTCGAAGCGCCAGATCGGGTAGCCCGGTGCGATCTCACGGTCCATCGGCATCTGATAGGCGGCGGGCAGCATGTCGCGGTGGAACGCAAAGTTCATCGCGCAGAACGAGAACTTGGTCGGGCACTTCGGCGTGCCGACAGTGAGTAGCGGTTCCACCAGCTTCGCTTCGTGGTGCAGCGAGCGGTAATCCTCGAACAGATACTTGTCCAGGCCGTCGTAGTCGAGCACGTTGGTCCACAAGCCCATGATGCAGACCAGCCGGCCGGTGGCTGTGCCGAAGCGCTTCTCCAGCGGACTGCGCAGCCAGTAGGGGAAGCCGCGCGGGTAGATCTCGCGGCCGCCATCGCCACGCACACCCATGAAGTCGATGGTGTTGTACCAGCCGTCGACCTCGACGTTCGGGAACTCGCGGGTCGTGCCGATTGCGGAGTAGGCCGACATGAAATCGGGCGGACAGAAGACGTCGTCATCGAGCGTGATGATGAGGTCGTGATCCGTATGCTTGTAGATGTAGTAGAAGGCAAAGTTACGACAGGCCGCCGTCTTGTGCGGGATGAGGTCGTAGTCCTTGCCCATGACCTCGCGCTGGTCGGCGTAGGTGAAGACCGTCATCCGGTCTCGCGAGGGTTTGATGTTTCCGTCGGAGTCATCGACCACGAAAATGTCGACGTCCTCGGGGATCGCGGCGATGCGGTCCGCCTCGATGGTGCGGATCGAGGGGATAATGACGACCGGCTTGCTCATGAATGGATGTCCTCCGAACGAGATGAAAGAGAAGGGGAACGGGGTGGCAAGGGCCCCGGCTGGAGCCCCCGAACTGTGAGGAGCCCAAGGTTCACCATCGGCACTTGGTGGGGAAGTCATAAAGTGCACTTCGGTGCCACTTCGGGGCGCACCGCCGGCGACCCCAATTCGCCGCGGCCGGGAGTTCTCGTCTGTCGTAGGCGAAACCATTGTTCTCGCCAGGGCAACCTGCCTAGACTGGTCCTGCTCGGGGACGCTCTGGCGGAGACGTGTCCGGCAGCTCGGGATTGCGGGCGCGGGCGGGTGGCGTGAGCCACCCGCCCGGCGCGTTAGTGGGCCCCGGCCGGCGCTTTCAAGGATTCGTCAGCCAAGTGCCGATGCCGGCGCCCATCGCCGCGACCAGCAAGCTCACGGGTAGGGTCGCGAGGGCGGCCGAGCCGAGGTAGCGCACCCGCGGCACGCCCAGCGCACCCGCCAGCGTGCCCACGATATGCGGCCCGAGCGGCAGCCAGCGGGTGCAGATCAGGAACAGGGGATGGCTCGGATCAAGCGTCCGCAGGCGTCTGGGGAGTCGGGCGCGAAGTCGCTCCGCGCTCCCGTCGGCCCCGGCGTGCCGGGCCAACTCGTACTGCACGACGGCGCCGGCCATCCAACCGATCCAGATGAGGACGCTGCCGGCCCAGAAACCGCAGAGCGAGGCGATGACGAGTGCCACGGCGTCACTCGGGATGGGCGAGAACGACACCGACATCAGGGTCTGGAGCGGGACGAGTGCCAGGCCGGCGATCGCACCGCGGCGGTCGCGCAAGGCCGCGAGATGGTCGAGGCCGCCGAGCGTGGTCACGACCAAGCCACCCACACCGAGCAAGGCCAGTGCGGCGAGCGCGACCCGCGGGGAGCGGCGATTCTGTTCCGGGGCGTCCGCTGCTCCGGTCCCGCGACCTGGTTCGCTACCAAGGGCCGGGCCGTTCGTCGCCGCGGTGGTGTTCTGCTCTTGGATGCCCGCTCGACGAGGCCGGCGGATTTCGGCCGGCAGGGCGGGATCCCCTCCCGCGGTCCAGTCCTTCACGCCCGCAGTCTGGCCGAGCAGGCGCAGTCCGTCGAGCGGCGCGCTGCGGCGAGTGCCTCCCGGTGAGATGTCCCGCCCCGCAGCCTGGCCGAGCAGGCACGGTCGGTGGCGAGGCTGGAATCGAGTGTCGGCGAAGTACCCTTGATTGCTGCCACTGCGCGATCTTGGCGCAGTCCACCAAGAGACTGGACCGAGGAGTGGGACTCGGAGCGTCGCCAGACACTCGGGGCCGCCCGGTTGGCGCGACGCGATGCGGTTCATCGCGCCGCGCCTCGAGCAGTGTTCGTGCGCTTCTTGCGGCCGGCGAGCCCGGTTTCCCTCGGGTCCGCAATTCCCTGACTTCCCTGCAAACGCTCGGGAGTGCCATAAGGCCAAGGTCATGTTGGGGGCAGGGGTCGAGGTCGTCGAGGTCACCGATCCCGCGTGCGCCTGGTGTTGGGGCAGCGAGCCTAAATTACGGCGGCTGCGCTGGCGCTTCGGGCTGCGGCTCGAATGGCGGATCGTGCTGGCGGGCCTGTGGTCGCAGCATCCCCCGGGGGAAGAGGCCGTCGCGATCACCGCCCAACTCGCTGCTTGGCGGACGATTTCGGGCCATACGGCGATGCCTGCACCCGTGACGCTAACGCAGCCTCTGTCCGACACGCGCCGCCTCTGTCGGGTTGTCGCGGCGGCACTTGCCCGGGCCCCCGAACTTGGTCTCGAAGTGCTGCGCCGCTTGCGTGAATCCATTTTTGTATGGGGCGTGATCCCCGATTCGGCCGCCGAGATGCATGGTGCTTTACGCGGCGTCCTGCCCGAGGCCGACCTCTGGCGCCTGCTCGCCCGGGCGGCCTCGCGTGATGTCGAAGAGACTTTGCGGGAGGACGCGAGAGCTGCTCGCCAGCCTGTTTCCGAGGTCCTCGACCTCGACGAGATCGGCGAGGGCAGTGGGCGGGCCGTGGTGGATGCCGAGGGGCTTCGCTTCGCGCTGCCGACCTTGATCTTGCGCGGGCCGGCCGGTGAGCGCACGATCCCGGGGTGGAAGCCGGCCGAAGTCTACGAGAGCGCACTGCTCGCCGTGGCGCCGCATCTGGAACGAGCCCGGCGTCCCGATCCCGCGCCGGGAGAGGCGCTGGCGCGGTTTGGCAGCCTGACTGAGCCCGAACTCGAGACGTTGTGTGGTGAGGGTGCGCGCCCGCCGCGCGACGCCGTCCCGGTCGGGACGTCCGGCCGGCCGCTCTGGCTCGACCCGCGCGAGGCCCACTACCGCGGCCTTGCCCAACGTGCGCAGACGGCCTGACCGAGACCGCAAGCTGCAGCATCAACCGGGCGGACTCCGCCCGCCGGACGGGCGCACCGCCTGATCGAGGTCGCGCGGCGGCAGGTGGTGGCGACCGCCGGCCGCACACTCCTGACTTGGGCCCGGGTCGTCATGGCGGCGAGCTCGGAAGTCGTGGCGGAGGGCGGGCGCACACTCCTCACCCGCGCCGTGCTGCGGAGTGACGCCTCCTGCGCGCGGCCTTCCCCACACCGCCGGACCTGCGCCGCGCCCATGGAGTGAGCCCGCGGCATCGGGTAGACGGAGCCTCAGCCTGTGGTCGCGCGGTGGCGGTGGTCGGCGATGCCCCCGCCGAGCTTGCGTCGCACGTCCGCGGGAGGCGCCGATGTACGTTCTGGGTCTCTCGTTCAACTACCACGACAGCGCCGCGGCGCTGGTGCACGATGGCGTGGTCGTGGCGGCGGGCGAGGAGGAGCGCTTCTCGCGTGTCAAGCACGACAGCGGCTTTCCGCGGCGCGCGATCGATTTTTGCCTGGCTCGTGCCGGGATCTCGATCCACGACGTCGACTGGGTCGTGTTCTACGAGAAACCGTTCGTCAAGTTCGAGCGCCTGTTGCTCACGGCCTTTGCCACCTTCCCGCGCTCGCAGCGTGTCTTCCGGGAGTCGATGCGGCGGTGGCTCGGCGACAAGCTCTGGATCAAGCCACTGATCCGCGATCGCCTCGGGATCGATCCGAAGCGGATCCTCTTTGCCGAGCATCATATGTCGCACGCGGCGGCGGCGTTCTTCTGCTCGCCTTTCGACGAGGCCGCGATCATCACGATGGATGGCGCGGGCGAGTGGACCACGGGCACCGTGGGCACCGGTCGCGGGACGAACATCACTCTTGAGCAAGAGAGCCGCTTCCCGCATTCTCTCGGGCTGCTCTACTCCGCCTTCACGGCCTACTGCGGTTTCGAGGTGAACGAGGGCGAGTACAAACTGATGGGCATGGCGCCCTACGGCGTGCCGCGATACGTCGACCGCATTCACCGGATGATCCACGTCGGCTCGGATGGATCCTACTGGCTCGACCTCGACCATTTTGCCTTCCAGCACTCGGCCGACACGACGATTTCACCGCGCTTCTGTGCGGTGATGGGGCAGGCGCCGCGTGATCCTGCGCTGGGCGACAAATCGCTCGACCCCTTCTACTGCGACGTGGCCGCGTCGATCCAGGCCGTGACCGAGGACATTCTGATCCGCATGGCGCGCTCGCTGCGCCAGCGCAGCGGACTGCGCAATCTGTGTCTCTCGGGTGGCGTCGCGCTGAACTCGGTTGCCAACGCCAAGATTCTGCGCGAGGCAGGCTTCGACCGGATCTACGTGCCGCCGGCACCGGGAGACGACGGTGGCGCCATCGGTGCCGCCCTTTGGGCGTACCATCAGGTTCTGGGGCGGCCGCGTGCCGCGGCCCTCGGCCACGCCTATCTCGGCAGCGAGTACAGCGAATCCCAGATCGCCGACTTCCTGCGCCGGGAGGGTATTGCCCACGAGCAGATCGACGACGCGGAGCGCTTTACCGATCGCGTCGTCGACGACCTTCTCGGGGGCCGGGTCTGCGGGTGGATGCAGGGACGCTTCGAGTGGGGACCGCGTGCACTCGGGGCGCGCTCGATCATCGCCGATCCGCGTCGCGCCGAGATGAAAGACGTCGTCAATGCCAAAATCAAGTTCCGCGAGGCGTTCCGGCCCTTCGCGCCGAGCGTGCTTGCCGAGCGCTGTGAGGAGTTCTTCGAGCTGCCCGATGCGATCGACCAGTTTCCCGCGCGATTCATGCTCTACGTCGTCCCGGTGGTGGAGCAGAAGCGTGAGGTGATCCCGGCGATCACCCACGTCGATGGCACAGGCCGCCTCCAGACGGTGCAGCGGGATACCAACCCGCTCTATCACGGCATGATCGAGAAGTTCGGCGCCGCCACCGGCGTGCCGGTCGTGCTCAATACCAGCTTCAACCTCAAGGGCGAGCCGATCGTCGAGACCCCCGCCAACGCCTTCAATACCTTCAGTCGCTCGGAGATGGACGTGCTCTATCTCGGCAATTTCGTCGTCAAGCGAGAGGCCAAGCGCAAGATCGTCGAGGATGCGCGCTTCGTCCTGCGCCACCACGGCGATTCGGTCGTCCAGATGGTTTCGTGAGCAGGCCCGCGACCGCCGTCACTCGTCTCTTCACCGCGCCCGTTGCCCGCTGGCTCGCCACCGCCTTCCCGGTGCCGACGCGTGTGCAGGTCGAGGGCTGGCCGGTCATCGCGCGCGGCGACCACACCCTGCTGCTCGCGCCGACGGGAAGTGGCAAGACGCTGGCCGCGTTCCTGTGGGCGATCGACCGCTGCACGCTGCTCGACCCGGCCGAGGGGGCAGGCGTGCGGGTGCTTTACGTCTCGCCGCTGAAGGCACTGGCACACGACATCGAGCGTAATCTCGTTCTTCCGATCGAGGGCATCGTGCGCGCGGCCGGCGGCCGCGCCGGCCTGCCCTGGTGCCCGCGTGTCGGCTTGCGGACCGGGGATACTCCGGCCGCTGAGCGCCGGGCGTTCCGGCGCGATCCGCCCGAGATTTTGGTTACGACGCCCGAGAGCTTGTTTCTGCTGCTGACCTCGGGTGCGCGCGAGATGCTGCGCCGGGTCGAGTGGGTGATCGTGGACGAGATTCACGCGCTGGCGGCGAGCCGGCGCGGGGCGCATCTGGCCCTCTCGCTGGAGCGGCTGGCGGCGCTGACTCCACGCGATCCGCAGCGGATCGGTCTCTCGGCGACGGCCCGGCCGGCGTCGACAGTGGCCGATTTCCTCGGTGGGTCGCGGCCGGTCCGGATCGTGGACGTCACCGCGCCGCCGCGGCTCGCGGTACGGGTCGAGGCGCCGTGGGCGGACGGGGCGGGTGAGGCGTCGGTTCGCGTCGAGGCGGCCGAGGTCGACGCGCCCCGGTCGAGCATAGCGTCAAGCAAGCACCTTGATCGGTCGGCTCGTGCCGGGGCGGTCGAGAGTACCGTTCCTGCAACGGCGGAAAGTGCTGCGGACCCGCGCCGACGGTGGATCGAGCGCGAGGCTCACCTCGCGGCTGGCGGCGATGGCCTGCGTCCGGGGGTATGGCCGGCGATCGAAACGAGCCTCGCCTGCGGCATTCTCGATGCCCGCTCGACGATCGTATTCGTGAACAGTCGCGGCGCGTGTGAGCGGCTCGCGCGACGACTCGACGAACTCACCCGCGGCTGGCAGGCGCAGGCGGAGGGCGTGGCTCCCGACGACGGGCCGCCGCTGGTGCTGGCGCATCACGGCAGCATCGCGCGCGAGCGCCGGCGCGAGATCGAAGAAATGCTTGCCACGGGCGCGCTGCGGGCCGTGGTCGCGACGAGCAGTCTTGAACTTGGGATCGACATGGCCGCGGTCGATCACGTCGTCCTCGCCGGCAGCCCCGGCTCGGTGGCCACCGCACTCCAGCGCGTCGGCCGCGCCGGTCACACGCCGGGAGAGATCAGCCGCGGCACCTTGCTCGCGCGACATCCCGCCGAACTGCTCGAGGCGGCGGTCGTGGTCGAGGGCATGGAGCGCGGCGCGGTCGAGGCCCTGTGTCCGATCATGAATCCGCTCGACGTTCTGGCGCAGCAGATCGTCGCCATGGTCGCGCTGGAGGACTGGTCACTCGAGCGGCTCGAAGCGCTGGTCCGGCGCGCTGCACCCTGGCGCGACTTGAGCCGCGCCGCGTTGCTCTCGGTGTGTGATCTGCTCTCCGGGCGCTGGCCATCGACCGACTTCGCCGATCTGCGGCCGCGGCTCGACTTCGATCGCGTCGCGGGCCGCCTGCACGCCCGGCCCGGCGCCGCCCGGATCGCGATCGCCAATGCCGGTACGATTCCCGACCGCGGCCTCTGGCCGGTCCATCTCGGGCTCGGTGGCCCTCGCGTCGGCGAATTGGACGAGGAGATGGTCTACGAGACCCGGCCCGGTCAAGTCGTGATGCTCGGCGCGTCCGCGTGGCGCGTGCTCGACATCGGACGTGACCGTGTCGTGGTCGAGGCGGCACCGGGTGAGGCCGGCCGGCTGCCGTTCTGGCGGGGCGAGGGCACGGGCCGGCCGGTCGAACTGGGCGGTGCGATCGGCGCCCGCCTACGCGAACTCGACGGACTCGACGCAAGCGCGCGGCGCGAGCGGGCCGTGGGCCTGGCGGGCCTCGATGCGAACGCGGCGGCGGCACTGGCCGATCTCCTCACCGAGCAGCGCGCTGCGACGGGTGCGCTGCCCTCGGATGTCACGGTCGTGGTCGAGCGCTTCCGGGACGAACTCGGCGATTGGCGCGTTGCCCTGCTGAGCCCATGGGGAAGCCGCGTGCACGCGCCGTGGGCGCTCGCCGTGGAAGGGGTACTTGCGTCCCGGGCCGGTCTCGACGTCCAGGCGGTGTGGAATGACGACGGGATCCTGCTTCGCCTGGGGGACTCCGGCGTGCCCCCGACGCTCGATTTTCTCGTGCCGCGCGCTAGCGAGATCGAGGAGTTGCTCGTCGGACGCCTCGGCACGACCGCTCTCTTCGCCGGTCTCTTCCGCGAGGGCGCGGCCCGCGCGCTGCTGCTCCCACGGCGGATGCCGGGACGCCGCACGCCGCTCTGGGTGCAGCGGCACAAGGCCCGTCATCTGTTGGCCGCGGCGCGGCGCTACCCGTCGTTTCCGATCGTGCTCGAAACCTATCGCACGTGTCTCCAGGACGTGTTCGATCTCGCGGCGCTGCGCACACTGCTCGCCGGCATCGAGGCTGGGTCGGTGCGCGTCGTCGAGGTGGAGACCCGCGGCCCCTCGCCGCTCGCGCGCTCGCTTGTGCGCGGTCTCGAGGCGAGCCGGATGTACTCGGGCGACGAGCCCGCGGCCGAGACCCGGGCCCGCGCGCTGGCCCTCGACCGCGGGCTCTTGCGCGAGCTTCTCGGGGCCACCGATCTGCGTAGCTTGCTTGACGAGGCGGCGATCGCCGAGGTCGCAGGCGAGTTGCAGCACCTCTCCCCCGAGCGCCGCGCCCGCTCGCCCGAGGCTCTGCACGATCTGTTGCGGGCCCTCGGCGCTCTGACGGTCGCCGAGATGGACGAACGTTGCGAGGGTGAGGCCAGCACCTGGCTCGAGACGCTGGCGATGCACGGGCGCGCCCTTTCCCTCGAGATCGCCGGTCGCATCCGGTGGATCGCCGCGGAGGAGGCCGGACTTTGGCGCGACGCGGTCGCGGCGCGCGGTCCGGGCCTCGCCGACGGCCGGCTGCCGACCGAGTTCCTCGATCCAGTAGACGACGCCGTGGCCCAGGTGCTGCGGCGCTGGACGCGCCAGCGCGGCCCCTTCACCTCAAGCGAGGTGACCCGGGACCTCGGTCTCTCGGCGGCCGCAGTGACGCGCTTGCTGGCCTCTCTCGAGGACGAGGGCCTGCTGGAGAGGGGCGGGTTTCTGCCGTTGGCGGCGGGCGCTCCCGGCGGCGGCCCGGCCGACGAGTGGGTCGAGCGCGACGTGTTGCGACGGATCCGGGGGCGCACGCTGGCGCGTGTCCGCGCCGAGATCGCACCGGTCGACGCGGCGACTTTCGCACGCTTTACGCTGGCCTGGCACGGCGCCATTTTTGCCCAGGACCGGCCGCCTGCACTCGATGTGGCCGTGGAGAGTCTCGACCGGCCACAGCACGCAACGAGCAGGGCGGCCATGGCACCGCCTGCACTCGATGTGGCCCTGGAGAGTCTCGACCGGCCACAGCACGCAACGAGCAGGGCGGCCATGGCACCGCCCGCACTCGATGCGGCCCTGGAGAGTCTCGAGGGCCTGCCGCTCTCGTTTCGTGAGTTCGAGGAGGTCCTGCTGCCGCTGCGTACGGCGGAGCATGGCCCGGCCGATCTCGATCGCCGGATCGCCAGTGGCGAGTGGCTGTGGTTCGGCCGCGGCCGGCTGTCGCGCGACGATGGGCGAATCGTCGTCTGCCGCCGTGCCCAGGCCGCACTCCTTTGCGCTCGACCCGACGAGTCAAGCGTGGACGGGGCGAGTGTCGCGGGCGTGGTGCTGGGAGTGCTGCGCGCGCGGGGTGCCTGCTTCTTCCACGACCTCGCGCTCGAACTCGATGGGGTCGCGGTGCGGGCGCTGCGCGACGCGCTGTGGGCACTGGTGTGGGCGGGCCTCGTCACCAACGATGGCTTCGAGCCGCTGCGGCGGCGCGGCCGCGAGCGCGCGGGCAAGTCGGGCCGCGTGGGTCGAGGGGGTGGTGCCGGTGGTGCGGTGAGCGGCCGCTGGTCGCGCACCGCACCGCTCTTCGTGCGCGAGGTCGATCCGACCCGCACGGCACACGCGCAGGCCCAGGCACTGCTCGAGCGCCACGGCATCGTGGCGCGGGCGACGCTCGCCCCCGAGCCGACGGCCGGGGGCTTTGCGCGCATCTACCCGGTGCTGCGGGTGATGGAGGAGCAGGGGCGCGTGCGCCGCGGCCATTTCGTCGCCGGGCTCGAGGGAGCGCAGTTCGGGCTGCCGGCCGCGGTCGAGCGTTTGCGCGCCGCAAGGTCGGCAAGTTCCGCCGCCGCTGCCGTGGTGCTCGCCGCGTGCGATCCGGCGCAGCCTTTCGGTGGCGCGCTGCCCTGGCCCGCACTCGTGGCCGAGTCACACCAGGAATCGCTGCGTCGGATCGTGGGGGCGCGCGTCGTCCTGCTCGATGGCGAGCCGCTGCTGTACGCGACCCCGGCCGGCCGGATGCTGTTCACGTTTCCGGCGATGCGCGATGGCACCCGCGCGCTGGCGGCGGCGCGAGCGCTCGCCACGGCGGCAGGGGGGCGCACCCGTCGTGCCTGGTGCTCGACCACGATCGACGGCCGGCCCGCGGCCGTGCACCCGTTGGCGCGGGTGCTCGTCGCTGCAGGTTTCGCCGCGGATCATCGCGGTTTCCGGCTCTGGTAGTCGCGCCCGAGGTCGAGTTTAGCGGAAGGCGCGCAGTTCGACTTTGCGCCTGACGGAAGCGAGCGGTGTCGGGACACCCCACTGGACGAGGTCGACGTCGAGAGTCCACGCCCCCTCGTCGCCTGCCGGTGGCACGACCATCATGGAATCGGAGAGGGTCGCGCCCGCGGGCACGTCGGCGAGGAGCGGCGAGAAGGCCGCCGGCGGGTAAAGGTAGGCTTGTCCGTGCGGATCGGTCCAGCGGTAAGTGAAGCCGACCAGGCCGGCGGGTCGGATGGCGAGACCCGGCCAGAGGCAGGTGGACAGATTGCTGAAGGTGACCGGCAGCGCGAGGGGCAAGGGCGCCATCGCGATCACGGCGGGAACGGCCGCCGCGTCGATCCGTGCCGCGCGGCACGCGGCCGCGAGAGGTTCGGGTGGCGGGGCATCGAGGGGACGTAATCTCGCGGCTCGGGGCATTGCGCCGGAGTTGCCCGCAGGCGGGAAGTCGTCGAGTGCCCCGTCGGCAAGGGGCGTGTTGCTTGACGACACTGCGCCCGAGTTGCCTGCAGGTGGGAGGACATCGAGTTCCTCGCGGGCACGGGTCGTGTTGCTTGACGGCGCTGCGCCCGAGTTGCCTGCGGGCAGGGATGCCGTCGGGACTGCCGAGGCATCGGTCCTCGCCGCACGAGCGTGCCCGGCTGCCGCAGGGAGCGCTGTTGCGGGCGCTCCGCCTGCGCCGGTCGCTGCGCGGCGCAGGTGGTCGCGCAGATCGGGCTCGGGGGCCAGCGTGAGTTCGTAGAGCGACGTGCCGTCGAAGCGCTGGCGCAGGGCGAGGCCCGGGGGCGGGGCGCCCGCCCACGCCGCTCGCTCGTGGTCGAGCAATGTTTCTTCGTGCACCACGAGCCAGCGCACGTCGTGCGTGTTGACCAGCATCTGGAGGGCTGTGGGATCCGGTAGGCGGCGCACGATTGCATTGACGAAACGTGCCGTGACCGGAGGGTGGCCGGTCATCCCGTTGAGCAGCGGCCAGAAGCCGCGCGTACTCTCGAACATGGCGCGGGCGCTGGCGAGGTTGCCGCGCACGTCGTGGTCGGTCGTCGGAGCCGGCAACTCGAGCACCGGCGCGTGCTCGCCGTGTCGAGCCAGCCAGTCGTGCAGCGGTGAAGCGCCCGGGCGGAGGGCGACGTCGAGCAGCGGGGCCGGGTGCGGGGCCGCGGTGGCGGCACAGAGGAGGACGGCGGCCGTTGCGAGCACGGCACGCCGTGGGCGAGACGGTTCCAGGCGCTCCTGCCAGCGGGCCACCGCGAAGCCCGCGAGTGCGGCCAGTGCGGCGAGCACGACAATGTAGAGCCGGCCGGGGCCGCGGAGCTCGGCGAATCCGGGCACCAGTGCCTGCAAGAGCGGATAGGGTGTCGGCAGCGCGAGACCTCCCGGAAGTTCGGGATGCGGTCCGGCGGAGAGCCAGGCCGCGCCGGCCGCCATCATCCAGAGCGCGCGCTCGGCCGGCCAGCGCTCCAGGCGGGTCGGGGCCGCGCGCCGGCGCACCCAGGCGCGTGCCAGAAGATCGCCGGCGACGATCGCCAGCACCACCGGTCCGGCCCGTTGCAGGAAGGGCCGGCCCAGGTACCACCAAGGTTTCCACGACCAGTCGCCCCAGCTCGCGATTTCCCAGGGCGGGATCACCCCGGCCTGACGGGCCGCCAGGTAGGGCAGGGCCAGCGGTAGGACCAAAAGTCCACCCAGGGCGAGCCCGAGCAACGGGCCGGCGAGCGCCCGAGCACGTCGGCCACGTGTGCCGAGCGCGCGGGCGAGGGCGTAGCTGGGGATCGCGAGGCCGGCGAAGTAGCCCAGATAGAGACAGGCTGCGGTCTGCAGCGCGAAAGCAACGGCGAGACCAACCAGCGCTCGCCAGCGGCCGTTCTCAATCCAAATGTCTACGGCGAGCAGGGCGAGCGGCAGGAAACCGGTCGCCAGGTACTGTGGATGCGGGACGTTCTGCACCCGCCACGGCGCGAGGGTGAAGACGGCGCCGGCCACGAGCGCCGGCACGAAGCGACCCGTGTGCCAGAGGACGTAGAGAAACATGCCGAGGCCCGCGACGACGAAGCTCTCGGCGACGACCGCAGCGATGATTTCGATGGCGTCGCCGCCGAGGGCCGCCAGTGGAGCCGTCAAGGGCACGTGCTGGAGCATGTTCTCCGAGCCCGAGATGACGTTGGTCGCGGGGTGGAAGGCGTTACCATCGAAGAGCCGGGCGGGTTCGGCAACGGCGGCGTGCGCGATCCAGGCCAGGATCCAGGCGTTGAGGAGGAGATCGGTGTCCTCCATCGGGCCGTAGCGCAGTTCGCTGCGCGGTAGAGTCGTCGCGGCGGGGAACCAGGGCCGCAGCACCCAGGGCAGGGCGAGGGCATAGATCAGCGCCGCAAGCGCGGCCCAGGTGAGAACCCGACGGCAACCGAGAGGGGCGTGGGCGCGGTCGCGCGCGGGGGTGATCGGCGTCCCGGCGGAAGAGGGCATTGGATTTTGGCCGGACATGGGCGTCGGCTCGGGCGCCACGGCCCGAGCCGGACGCGGAGCGAGGCCGGATCATAGCCCGTCGGGGTTCGGGCGACCAAGATGCACACGTGTCCCCCGGGGACCGGGCCGCGGTGCTCGTCGGTCGTATCTAGCGCGACGGCGGACCAAGACGTCCGGGGACGGCGCCCGCGCTCTGGCCGTGTACACTCGCTCTCCGCGACGCGGGGCACGGGATGGGTTGATGGCTGACGAGAGGGTCGAAGCGTGAGCACTGCCAACGACGGCGAACGGCCTTCCGCTCTCCTCTCCGGCGTTCTGCGGGCTGCTGCGCTGGTGGTGCTCGTTGTCGGTCTACGGACCGCCGTGCGCCAGAGCGTGAGCGGGCCGGTGCGGGTGCCGGTGGTGCTCGACCTGCTCGCGCCCGATCCCTGCGCGGCGGTGCCGGCAGCGCGAGGGATCCGTGCTGCGATGGATGTGCCGTCGCCGGATCAGCCGATCTCGCGGAGAGATCAAGGAACCAAGGCGGCGGGGATCGTCAAGGCGTTGCGAGCCGCGGCGGAAGTGGTTCGGACCCGGGTTGGCGGTGGTGCGGTGCGGCGCGACCTGCACGCCACGCTGCGTCTTCCCGCCGCGGCCGAACTCGTCGTCGAACTCGCCGCTCCGGCTCGCGAAAACTCGACGGGCGCTGGCGCAGCGCAGCAGGTACGCCCTCGCGCGCCGCTCGCGGTCGTGACCACAGGCGACCGTACCGAGGCGCTGGCGCTGGTCCAGGATGGTCCCCGGCGCTGGCGCGGTGCGATCGCGGCACGCCCCGGGAGGCTCGCGCGTCTGGAGATCGCCACCTCGCCGGAACTCATGGGGCGCGTCGTGTTGGCCGGGCGGCAGCGGCCCATCAAGCCCGCTCTCGAACTACGTCGTTCAGGTCCAGATCGTCGTGGAGATCGCGCACCGGCGCGCCGGCGGCCTCTGAACGTTCTGCTCTACGTGATCGACACCCTGCGCGCCGATCACCTCTCGCTCTACGGTTATCGCCGGCCGACGACCCCCGAACTCGAGACTTTGGCGCAGAAGGCGCTGGTCTTTGACGCGATCTATGCCCCCGGTCCCTCGACGTTGGGCTCGATTCCGGCGATGATGTCGTCGATCCGGCCCTCGGCGATCCCGGTGAAGGAACTTCGTCGCTCGCCGGAGCCGACTCTGGCCGAGCGCTTCAGCGCGGCGGGCTATCGCACGGCGGCGTTCCTCGCCAATCCCGTTCTGCGCGGTGATGTCGGCTTCAAGCGCGGTTTCGAGATCTTCGAGATCGTGGCCCCGCCGCCGACGCCCGGATCGCCGTTTCCGGGCCATGACGCGCGGCGTTTGCACGAGACCCTGCTCGAGTGGCTCGAGGGCGATCAAGATCGCCGGCCGCTCTTCCTCTGGGTGCAGTCCTTCGACCCGCACTATCCCTACGAGATGCCTGCGGATCTGGCCGAGCGCTTTCCGCCCGAGCCGGTTCCGCCGACGCCGCGTGTCGTCCGGCCGCTGACCGCCGATGCGCGCGCGATGCAAGAGATGTTTGCGCGTGTGATCGGCAAGCCGCTCGCCGAGGACCCGCTGCTCGATCCCGGCGCCTACGACGCGAGTATCGCCTACGCCGATCGTGAGTTGAGCCGGCTCCTGGTCGAGCTCGAACGACGTGGCTTGCTCGAGAACACGATCGTCGCGATCACGTCCGACCACGGCGAGGCGCTCGGCAACCTCGACGACGGCACCGTCCAGCACGGCCACTCGCTGCACGAGGAGATCGTGCGCGTTCCCCTCGTGATCTCGATTCCCGGAGGCACAGGCGCCCGCGTCGGCGGCCTGGCGTCACTGATGGATCTCGCGCCGGCTCTGCTCGGCCTGGCCGGGATGCCACCGACGAGTGCGGCGATCTCCGGGGAGGCCTGTCCGCCGATCGCCGTTGGTCAGCGCCTCGGCGGCGGTCTCACGGGCGGCGAGAGCGGTGTCTGGCGTCAGCCGGTCGCGGGTTGGTTCGTGCGCGAGGGGCGCTGGAAACTGCTCGTTGACGGTGGTAAGCCGCGCCTCTTCGATCTCGAGACCGATCCGCTCGAAGCGCGGGACGTAGCCGCCGATCACCCGCTCCGGGTCGAGCAGCTCGTGCAGCGCGGGCGAGCACGTGGTGCCGACGGATCGCTCGACGGCACGAAGCCGGGTACGCCCGAAGCGCTCGATCACGCACTGGAGTCCGCCCTCCGCACGCTCGGCTACGTCGAGTAGCCGCGCTGTGGGGGCGGGCCCGGCGGCTTGTCGGTCGAGCGCGCTCGCTTGCGTGCGCCACGCTCTTCGCGCTGGGGCGGCTGACTCCGAGGCCCGGCCGCTCGTCTCGGTCAAGCCGGTCGCGGGCGCACCGGCTTGGGGTGCGCCCGCGACCGGGTCAAGGAATAAAGTAGCTTCCGATCAAGATAAACATTTCGTTCTCGGTGCTCTCGCCCGCGGTGATCGAGCAGGCGTCGCACCAGCCGTCGCCTTTGCCGGGCGACGAGTCGCAGGCGTCGTCGTTGCCGGTGAGGTTGCCGCGCACGCCGTCGTCGCAGGGTGCGCCGATCTTGCCGCTGACGCAGGCGGTCGGTTCGCAGGTGCCAAAGGAGCCGGGTTGGCGCGCGCTCTCCGGCACACGCGACGAGCGCGTCACCACCTCGGGATCCGGCGAGCCGTCGGCGGCGACGCCGTGGTTGTAGGTAGCGCAGAAATGCAGCGTGCGTTGCGCCGGGTCGGGCGAGTCGAAGACCCGCGGCGGGTCGAAGCGCACCTCGGCCGGGTCGTTGTAGATGAAGTTCTCGTAGACTCGTTCGCCGCCCTGGAGGTCCACCCAGAAATGCTCGCCGTGTTTGTGGGTGTGCGAACTCAGCTCGTAGAGGTTGGCGCCTTGCGGCAGGACGTGGTCCTGGCAGATCGTCTGGCTGGTGTAGGGGGCCGCATTGGCCGCGAAGATGCGCGAGGAGTCGAAGATGGTGCGGAGCGAGTGCAAGGACTCGGTCTTCTCGGCGAAGTAGTAGTTGAGGCGGGCATTCATCACATGATCGCGGGGCGTCACGTTGAAGGCGTGCGAGTTCCAGTAGACGAGCCCCCGCACCGGCATCTGCGCGAACACGCCGGGGTGGAAGTCGAGCTTGTTCTGCGCCTGCTGGGCGCCGCCGATGCGGAAGAGATCCTGGCCAAGAATACCCGGGCCGGGGCCGAAGCCGGCGCAGGCAAACGTGTCGCGGGGCGCGCTGCCGCAGAGCCCCTCCGCGCCGCAGCCGGTGGTGTCGAGCGGCTCGCAGGCCTCACCGTGGCGGGGACCGCCCTTGCAGGTCCACTCGCCGAAATCTGGATGGTCGAGTTCCGCGGGGTCGAGCAATTTCAGGTTGACGATGACGTGATGGCTCTGCGGATCCTGGCGCAGCTCGATGCCCTTGAAGCGGAACATGTAGTCGTTGGCCTCGAGGAATCGCGCGGGAATCTGGGCCGAGAAGTCGTAGTAGGACGCGAAGCAGTTCTCGACCTCGACGCCTGCGGGCAGCGTGTACTGCGGCATGACGAGTTGAATGCCCTCGTCGCGGGCCGGGGTATCGAGCGGCTTGATGGTGATGGGATCGACCTCGGGCAGGCAGCCGTCGACGAGCTCGTCGGAGCCGAGCACGGTGCCCGTGGCGGGCGCGCCGCCGTAGATCCACAAGCGGACGAGTTCGAGTTCCTCCTCGCTGAGGGGGGCCGCGCCGATCGGCATGGGCGAATTCGCGATCCGGACCGAGCCGGGCACGGTCGCCGCGGCGAGCTTGCGCCAGAGGGTGCTGCGCTGCGGGTCGCCCGGCACGACGCGGGCCTCGGCGTCGCCGGCCGAGGGCACGTCGATCAGGTTGGCGTGGGCGACCTCGGGCCGCAGGTCGAGACCTCCCGAACGTGCGCCGCCGTGGCAGGCCTCGGCGGCGCAGCCGTGCCGCGCGAAGACGAGCTTCTGCACGGCCTCGAAGGTGCTCGCGTAACTCTCGCCGACGCAGCCTGCGGGCGGATCGACCGGCGCGCCGCCGCCGGCATTGCTGCAGGCGGCAGCGGAGACGCTGACCAGGGCCAGGGCGACGAGTCGCCAAGGGGATCGAAGCGAAGGGATCATCGGGGGTCTCCTCTGCGGCGGCGTGAACGCAACGCTTGGTTCCGTGGCGGCCGTTGGCACAGCTTGCCGTCCCTTGGCGCCTCGAGGGGCTGTTTGCAACGGCAGGGAGGTCAAGAGGTCGGCCCGGGTGTGCCACCGGGTGGGAACGGCCGCTCTCGGAACTGCAGCGAGGCCGCCGCGCCCCATGCCGGAAGCCGTCGGTGCAGCTCGGCCCCGTCCGGTTGGTCCCCGAGAGGCGCTTCGAGGAACCATTGGCGGTCGAGGCGATGGCGGATCCGGCCTCCGACGGACGGCCCTCGCGCGGGGCTTAGGGGGGGCGTGCCGCTTGCGGGGCGATGCGGCCCGTGATTCCTGACCCCATGCTCAGACGTATTCTGACCGGGGCTGTGGTCCTCATCGTGCTCGGCGTGCTCGTGGTCTACGCCGCCGGCCGGGGTTGGTTCGGAAGTCACGAGAGCCCCGGCGAGATCGCCGGTCCCCGGCTGGCGCCCGAGGTCGTCGCCGAGCACGCCGCCGCGGTGACCACGGCCGCCCGCCGTGTCGGTGTGGACGAGCCCAAACAAGTCCTTTTCGGCGATCTGCACGTCCATACGACCTTCTCGGCCGACGCTTTCATGATGAGCCTGCCCTTCCTCGCGGGCGAGGGCAGCCACCCGCCCGCGGATGCCTGCGACTTCGCGCGCTACTGCTCGACGCTCGATTTCTGGTCGATCAACGACCATGCCGAGGGCATCAGTCCGGCCAACTGGGACGAGACCGTCGAGTCGATCCGGCAGTGCAATGCCGTCGCCGGCGACGCCGCTGACCCCGATGTGGTGGCGTATCTCGGCTGGGAGTGGACCCAGGTTGGCGCCAGTCCGGCCGATCACTACGGACACAAGAATGTTATCTTGCGGGGCCTTTCCGACGATCAGATCACGACGCGGCCGATCGCCTCGCGCGGCGTGAGTGCCCAGACGCTGCAGGCTGCCCCCGGTGTTTTCATGCGGGGCATGTTGGCGCTGCGCGGCGGCGATCGGCGCTACCACGATATGGCCCGGTTTCTCTCGGAGCGCGCCGACCTGGAGCCCTGCCCCGACGGGATCGACGTGCGCGAGCTGCCCGAGAGTTGCCTCGAGTCGGCGGGCACGCCCGACGTGCTCTTCGAGAAGCTGCGCCAGTGGAACGTCCCGGCGATCGTGATTCCGCACGGCACGACCTGGGGTTTTTACACACCGCCGGGCTCGACCTGGGACAAGCAACTCGAGGGCGCGATGCACGACCCGAATCTGCAGCGCCTGATCGAGGTCTTCTCGGGGCACGGCAACTCCGAGGAGTACCGCGATTGGCAGGCCGTCCGCTTCGATGCTCAGGGCAAGCCGCACTGCCCCGAGCCGCGCCCGGACTACATGCCCTCGTGCTGGCGTGCGGGCGAGATCATCGGCGAGCGCTGCCGGCAGGAAGGGCTCGCGGCCGACGAATGTACGCGTCGGGTCGAAGAGGCGCGCCAGTTCTACGTCAATGCGGCCATCGCGGGTCATCTCACCGTGCCCGGCGTCAAGACGGAAGAATGGCTCGATTCCGGTCAGTGCAAGGATTGCTTCCAGCCGGCCTTCAACTACCGCCCCGGCAGCAGTGCGCAGTACATCGAAGCCATCTCGAACTTTGCGGACCCGCAGAGCCCGCGCCGTTTCCGTTTCGGCTTCATGGCATCGAGCGACGTCCACACCGCCCGTCCGGGCACGGGCTACAAGGAATACAACCGCAGCGAGATGACCGAGGCCGCCGGAACCCGCAGCGCCGAGGATCGCGCGATCCTGATGCCGCCGGCCGCCGAGCCCCGCTCGCAGGCGATCCCCTTCGATCCGGTGACCAGACCGATGCAGGGCTTCCAGTTGGTCGAAGTCGAGCGGCAGGCCTCGTTCTTCCTGACCGGCGGGCTGGCGGCGGTGCACTCCAGCGGCCGCGATCGCGACTCGATCTGGCAAGCGCTCGAACGCCGCGAGGTCTACGGCACCAGCGGACCCCGGATCCTGCTGTGGTTCGACCTGCTCAACGCTCCCGGCAGCACGGCCGCGCTGCCCATGGGTAGCGAGACACGGATGGGCGAGGCGCCGCGCTTCGGGGTGCGGGCGGTCGGCTCTCTCGAACAGAAGCCGGGCTGCCCCGAGTACTCGACCGAGTCTCTCTCGCCCGAGCGTTTGCAGAGCCTCTGTCAAGGCGAGTGTTACAACCCGTCCGACGTCCGGCGGAAGATCTCGCGCATCGAGGTGATCCGCATTCAGCCGCAGGTGAAGGCGGGCGAGGATGTGCGCCCGTTGATCGAGGATCCGTGGCGGGTCTTCGAGTGTCCGGCTGATCCCGCCGGTTGCGCGATCGAGTTCACCGACGACGAGTTTCCGGGACTCTCCCGCGACACGCTCTACTACGCGCGCGCCGTCGAGGAGCCGAGCCAGGCGGTCAATGCGAAGAACTTGCGTTGCGTCTACGACGATCAGGGCAACTGCCGGAAGGTCGATCCCTGCTGGGGCGACTTCCGCACCCCCTTCATGGACGACTGCCTCTCGCCGACCGAGGAACGCGCCTGGTCATCGCCAATCTTTGTGGATTACGCCCGCGCCCCGGCGCCCTGAGCTGGACGGCGCCCCGCGCAGGTCTCCCGCGGACGCCCGGCATGGCCCACGTCGGCTCGTCGGTGGGGGCCTGCGCTCGCGCCGCCGAACGGGTGGATCAGGGCTGGTGGGCCGGCAGCTCGATGCGCTCGATCACGCCGTCGAGCGGGGTGATGCTGCCGTCGGGGCGTGGGATGAGCCGTTCGGGGGTGCCCATGCCCTGGGCCACCAGCAGTGCCGCACCGTCCCAGGCGAGATTCGTCGGGGCGTCGAGATCGTCCGCCAGCACTGTCACGCTGCCGCGCTGGCGATCGATGCGCAGTAGCCGGCCGGAGAAGCGCCGGAAGCCGCCGTGGCTGACCTTGCCGAGCATCGCTTGCCGTGACTCCACCGCGTCGACGAAATCACGCGAGATCTCCAGCACATGGAGTTTCCCTGCCGAGTCCAGCGCCAGATCGGTCGGGGCCGTGAGTCCGGTCACGACATCGGTGATGTCCCCGGAATCGGGATCGACGGCGATGATCTTGCCGGCGCCGGGAATGATATCGGTACCCGTGCCGCCCTCCTCGCCGAGTGGCGAGCCGGTGAAGAGGGAGACCAGAATGCGATCGGTGGTTGGATCGTACTCGAGGTAGCCCGGCACGGCGTCCTGGCCCTGTGCCAGGGGCGGCAGCTTGACGAAGCGCCGGGAGCGGGCACCGGCGGTCAGGATCAGTATTTCGTCGTGCGAAGACGACACGCCGTACCAGCGCCGCCGCCTGGGATCCCACGTCATGTCGTTGATGTTGCCGTGCACCACGGCCCAGGGCCGCGTCGTCTGCCCCTCGATCGCAAGGACGTGCGAGGGACCACCGAAGCGAGCCAGGGTGAGCAGTACGGTGTCGTCGCCCGCAGAAATGCCGGCAAGGCCAAAGACCTCGTCGCGTCGTACCAGCGCGACCAGATTGGTCGATTCCTGACCGATGAGCAGCGGTCGCACGGAGCGGCGGCCCTCGCGCGGTGGCGTGAGTTCGACCAGTGCGCCCGAACCCGGTGCCGCCGAGTCGCCCGTGCCGGCGAGCGCCACGAGCAGGCTGCCGTCGGCGCGCGCCAACATGCCGCGGGGATTGGCAAGGCCCGAGGCCACGGTGGTGCGCGGCCTTAGATCGACCTCGGGACCGAGCGGAATGGTGATGGGCAGAGCGGCTTTGGCTTGCAGGGTTGCCGGGGTGGGGGCCAGTGCTGCGCAGCCGCCGAGTGCCGTCGACAGGGCGCCGACGACGAGTGGCAGCAGGAGTCCGCGCCGGCGCCGTCGGGCGCGGCGCCGTCCCGCCGCGCGCAGCGCCAGTCCCCCGCTCCAACCGGCACAGATCAGCATCCCCAGCGCTTCGCGCGCCTCCTCGTCGCGCAGCGACGACATGCCGAAGGACGTGAACGCGCTGAGGTCCGCGGCGCGCAGCGAGGGCAGCAGCGGTGCTGCCGTGGCGAGGTAAATCAACGTCGCGAAGGTGCTCGGCCACAGCCAGAATTGACCGCGCGCCGCGCCGACCGCCAGCAGGGTCGCGCCGAGGTAGAGGGCGATCCAACGAATGGGATCGGGATCGTTCCACTGGGCGAGCGCGCTCAGCAGAAAGAGGCTCGCCGCGATCCAAGAGGCCATCCGCACGGTGATGCCTCCTCTCACAGATTCGGGGCGGCGGCCACCGGGTCCCGGCGACCTCAGCCGGCGGCCGGAGGAGCGGGGGCGCGCAGGGGCCCGCGGGCCTCCTCGAGCTCGGCCGCCAGCCGGAAGAGCAGGGCCTCGGCGCCTTGCCGGGCCACGAAGTGCACGCCGATCGGCAGCGAGACCTCGTTCCAGTGCAAGGGAAAAGACATGGCGGGCTGTCCGGTGAAGTTGCACAGCGCGGTGAAGGGCACGTAGGTGCTCGCCCGCATCAGGCCGCGCAGCGGATCGCCGGCCGGCGAGTCGAGCGTTCCGAGCGACACCGGCGGCTCGGTGAGGGTGGGCGTCAGCCAGAGATCGAAGCCGTCCATGGCCGCGACGAGCTGACGGGTGGCCAGTTGCAGCGTGAGCACGGCCATCAAATAGTCCGCCCCCGAGATGCCGCGGCCCATCTCGGCGAGTGCTGCGGTCAGGGGCTCGAGATCGTTGGCCTCGGGCTGGCGGCCCGCCGCGAGAGTGGCCATGGCGACGTTCTGGGCGATGCCGCAGGCGTAGATCTTGATGAAGGCGTCTTGCAGTGCCGCAGGATCGAGTTGGGCGCGGATCTCCTCGACCGCGTGGCCCTGGTCGGTGAGCAGGCGAGCGGTCGCGCGGACCGCCTCGGCGCAGTCGGCATGGCTCGCACCTCCCAGCGGCGAATCGATAGTGACGCCGATCCGCAGCCGTCCCGTCGGCGCACCGACCTCCTGCAGGAAGGGGCGTGCCGGTGGCGGCGCAAAATAGGGCGCGCCGGCGTCGGCGCCACACGTCGCATCCAAAATCGCAGCGCTGTCGCGGACCGAGCGCGTCACGGCATGTTCGACCACGAGCCCGTTCATGACGTCGCCGTAGATCGGTCCGAGCGGATTCCGGCCGCGCGTGGGCTTGAGTCCGAAGAGTCCGCAGCAGGAGGCCGGGATGCGGATCGAGCCACCACCGTCGTTGGCGTGTGCTGCCGGCACCATGCGGGCAGCGACGGCGCAGGCCGAGCCACCACTCGAGCCGCCGGTGCTGTGCGCCCGATTCCACGGGTTGCGCGCCGCACCGAGAAAGGCCGACTCGGTGGTCGGGACGATGCCGAACTCCGGCGTGTTGGTCTTGCCGAGCACGATGAAGCCAGCCGCCTTGAGGCGTGCCACCAACTCGGAGTCGAAGGGAGCGACGAAGTCGCGCAGCAGCGCCGAGCCGCTCGTCTCCCGGACGCCGGCCCATGTCCCCATCAGGTCCTTGAGCAAATAGGGCACGCCGCGGAAGGGGCCGTCGGGCAGTGGCCCGCGCGCCCGTTCGCGCGCAATCTCGAACATCGGCGTTACGATCGCGTTGAGCGCCGGGTTGCGCTCCTCGATGCGGGCGATCGCGGCATCGACCATCTCGAGCGGTGTGACCTCGCCGCGCCGGATCAGCTCGGCGCAGGCGGTGGCGTCCAGTTCTTCGAGTTCGTGATTCACGGCTCTGCGCCATAGGGCTCAGCCGGGTGCTGGTGCAAGCTCGGCTGCGCGTGGGGGGCCCGCGCGACGTCGCGCTCTGGGCCAGCGATGGCGTCGTCGTGCCGTCGCAAGGATCTCGGGCGGCGAACCTGTGGGCGACGTTGACGATACGAAGAGCGGGCCGGAGGCCCGCGCACCCAACGCATTCGGGCGGCGAGGCCGCGCGGCTTCCCGTCGCAGGCACGCAACAACGGTCGGAGGCCCGCGCACCTGGCGCACTCGGATAGCGAGCCAGCGGGTGATCCTGGCGACGTCGTGCCGGGGTGCATAGGCCGGCGTTTGCCCTGCTTCGCCCGGGCCGGCTACTCGGGCGGGATGGCGATCTTGCGTGCGGCTCTCGGTCTGGCATTTATTATCCTTGTCGCCTGGCTCGTCGCGGAGCGTCGCGCGCGTATTCCGTGGCGGATTGTCGCATGGGGCATCGGCGGACAGGTGCTCCTGGCGCTTCTCATCCTGCGGACCGAGCCGGGGCGGGAGACGATGCAGCTCGCGGCGGCTTTCGTGAACCGACTGGTGGGGATGGCCCGTCCGGGGGCCGAGCTGGTGTTCGGGCCGCTTGCTGATCCGGCGGCGATGGCGGGTACCTTCGGTCCAGCGCGGGCCTTCGTGTTCGCTTTTGCGGGCACCGGGCTCGTGGTCATCATCTTCTTCGCCGCGCTGATGAGCGTGCTCTACCACCTTGGCGTCATGCAGCGGGTTACCTGGGTTGTCGCGCGGATGCTCTCGGCCACGTTCGGCGTTTCGGGCGCGGAGGCGCTGGCCATGGCCGCCACGGTTTTCGTCGGCCAGGCGGAGTCGCCGCTCGTGGTGCGGCCCTACCTCGCCCGCATGACACGCTCCGAGTTGAATTGCCTCATGACGGGTGGTTTCGCGACGCTCGCCGGTTCGGTGCTTGCCGTCTATATCGGGATGGTCGGCAAACGCTGGGCGCCGGATCTGCTTGCGGCGTCGATCATGTCGGCGCCGGCGGCTCTCCTGATCGCCAAGGTGATGCTGCCCGAAACGGGGCAGCCCATGACTGCCGGGCGCGTGCCGTTTGTCGTCGAACGCCAGAGCAATAATTTGATCGAGGCCGCGGTGACAGGCACGCGCGACGGCCTCCAGCTCTACCTCAACGTGATCGCCATGCTGATCGCGTTTCTCGGCCTGCTGGCACTCATTGACTGGCCGCTCGGCGCGCTCGGGGGCTGGCTCGGCGTCCCCGAGCTCTCGCTGGCGTGGCTTCTGGGCTGGCTCCTGGCACCCCTGGCGTGGCTCATGGGCATCGACGGCTGGCACGACGCCCGGCTCTTCGGTTCGCTGCTCGGGCTCAAGATCGCGGCCAACGAGTTCCTTGCCTACGAGCGGCTGATCCACCTCTTCCCCGGTTCGGGCGAGGCGTTGGTGTTCCAGCACGAACGCTCGGCCGGGATGGCGATCTATGCCCTTTGCGGATTTGCCAACTTTGGTTCGATCGGCATCCAACTGGCCTGCATCCCACCGCTCGCCCCCGAGCGCGGCGCCGAGATCGCCCAGCTCGCGCTGCGGGCGATGATTGGCGGCGCGCTTGCCACCTGCATGACCGCCACGGTCGCCGGCGCGTTCTTGTAGGCGATGGTGGCAGGCTCAGCCGGGCGGTGCTGCGCGGGCCAGCAGGGCGGCGCCGATCACTCCGGCCGAGTCTCCGAGCTGGTTGCGGACGATCGGCGTGCGCAACTCGTCGTTGAAGACGGCGGCTGCGACCTCGGCCACACCGCGCGGGTAGATCACCGATAGATTCGAGAGCCCTCCGCCCAGCACCACGACGTCGGGATCCAGAATGTCGATCAGGTTGGCGAGGGCTCGGCCGAATCCACCGAGCCAGCGTTCGATGACCGCTTGTGCTGCGGCGTCGCCCGCTCCGGCCCGCCGCGCGATCTCCGGGACGCGGACCGAGGCGGCGCTGCCGGCGCTGCACCGGTAGGCGGCCTCGAGCGCCGGTCCGGCGAGCAGGGCTTCGACGCACCCGCGCTGCCCGCAATAGCAGGACGGCCCGGCGGGATCGATCGAGTGGTGGCCCCATTCCCCGGCGATCCGATTGGGCCCGGTGCGTAGGTGGCCGTCGATCACGATGCCGCCACCGACGCCCGTGCCGAGGATGACACCGAAGACCACTTCGGCGCCGCGACCGGCGCCGGCGAGCGCTTCCGCCAGCGCAAAGCAGTTGGCGTCGTTCTCGAGCCGCACCCGAGCGCCGAGTCGCTGCTCGAGGTCAAGGTCGAGTTTGCGGCCGTTGAGACAAGCCGTGTTGGAGTTTTTGAGTAGACCAGTGCGCGAGGAGATCGACCCCGGCGCACCGACGCCGATGACGGTGGCAACCGGGGTAGCGGCGGCCTCGCGCAGCAGCCCGACCACTGTCGCGATCTGCCCGAGGATGTGCTCGTAGCCGTGCTCCTGCTCCGTCGGGAGGCGTTCTCGCGCCAGAACCCGAAGCTTGTGGTCGAGCAATACGCCCTCGATCTTGGTGCCACCGAGGTCGATGCCGATCGTGGCCGAAGTCACGGCTTGGGCCATGCCGGGTCGCGCCTCATGCTGCAAGCGCTGCGGGCGGCCGCCCACCGTGCGCGACGGCCTTGCGTCGTCCCGCGCACAGGCCCGATCCAGCGGTATCGTCGCGACGGATGCTTCAGCGCAGGATCAAGGCCGCGTCCGGTCCAAGGCGTCCCGTGAAGCGCTCGCCCTCGCGAGCGTCACCGCTGGCGACCTCGACCTGCCACTCGCCGCTGGGCGACCAGTCGAGCGTCTCGTCCGTGAAGTTGACGGCGACGATCCGGCGATCACTGCCCGCGTCGCGCTGCCAGGCCACGATCCCGCCGGGCGTGTCGAGTACTCTCTGCGCGCCCGTGCGCAGAGCAGGCGACGCGCGGCGTGCCCGCATCAGGCGGCGGTAGAGATGGAAGGTGCTGGCCGAATCACGGCGCTGGGCATCGACGTTGCGCTGCGTGCATTCGGGAGGCCAGGGCAGCCAGGGGTCGGCGCCGGCCCAACCGTGATCCACAGCGCCGGTCCATGGAATCGGCGCGCGACAGCCGTCGCGTCCGCCCGGATCGAGCCTGCGGGAGGCGGGGATCTCCGCGTCCTCGAGTCCGAGTTCCTCGCCTGCGTAGAGATGCGGCGTGCCGCGCAGGCCGAGCAGCAGGAAGGCGGCGGCGCGCGCCCGCGCCTCGCTGCCATAGCGCGTGCGGTGGCGGCGGTTGTCGTGGTTGGAAAGCACCCACGTCGGCCAGGCGTTCCGTCCCTCGATGTGCTGCTCGGCCTGCGCGATCTGCTGGCGCCAGACCGCGGCGTCCCAGGACGCGAACAGCGGCGGGAAGTTGAAGGCGAGGTGCAGCTCGTCGCCCGAGCCGTAGTAGCTCGCGACCCGCTCGGTCTCGAGCAGGAAAACCTCGCCGAGCATCATGCGCTCGCCGGGATACTCGTCGAGCACGTGGCGGATGTCGCGCAGCAGATCGTGTGTGCGCGGGTCGTCGTTGAGGGCGCACGCCGGGATGCCGGCGATCTCCGCGGGTACGTCCGGCAGCGCGGGATCCTTGCCGATACAGTGGATGACGTCCATGCGGAAGCCGTCCACGCCCCGGTCGAGCCAGAAACGCAGTGTGCCGTGCATGGCCTGCACGACCGCGGGGTTGGACCAGTCGAGGTCGGGCTGCTCGCCGAGGAAGAGGTGCAGGTACCACTGGCGGGTGGCCTCGTCCCAGGTCCAGGCTGGACCATCGATGAAGGCCGCGTGCCAATTGTTGGGGGGGCGATCGGGCGTCCCGTCACGCCAGACGTACCAGTCGCGCCGGGGGGACTCGCGCGAACGGCGCGACTCGAGGAACCAGGGATGCTGGTCGCTGGTGTGGTTGGGGACCCAGTCGATGACCACGCGCAACCCGCGATCGTGTGCTGCGGCCAGCAGGCGGTCGAAGTCGGCGAGCGTTCCGAAGAGGGGATCGACGTCGCAGTAGTCGGTAACGTCGTATCCAAAATCTTTCATCGGCGAAGGGTAGAAGGGCGAGAGCCAGATCGCGTCGACGCCGAGATCGACGAGATGGTCGAGGTGGCGCCGGACGCCTTCGAGGTCGCCCACGCCGTCGCCCGACGTGTCGCAGAAGCTGCGCGGGTAAATTTGATAGATGACGGCCGTCTTCCACCAGGGTGGTGTGGGGTCTGCGGGCATGGGCCGGGCTCCGCCTACCACCGCGACCGCCGCCAGCGCACACCCTTGCCCGACGTGGTGGTCGCTGTGCCTGTGGGCTGGATCTGGAGCCGCGAACGCGCGGGCGGCGATTCCATCACCCGCCGGCCGCGTGCGCCGGAGTCGCTTGCGGCCAAGCGGCCGGTCGGGTCGGGGCGTCGTGGCGAGCGCGGGCCGCGACGATCAGGCGGCGCTGTCGCCGGCGATCGTCAGGGTGAAGCGGCTCCCCGTGCCGAGCTTGGAGGAGACGGTGAGATCTCCGCCGAGCAGGCCGGCGATATGCCGCGCGATCGAGAGGCCGAGGCCCGTGCCCTCGTGGCGGCGGGTCGCCGACATATCGCCGAGGGTGAAGGGGTCGAAGATCTCATCGATCTTCTCGGGCGGGATCCCCGGCCCCGTGTCGTCGACCTCGAGTCGCACGAGGCGTCGTCCCGCGGTGGCGCCGTCCGTCAGGGAGACCCGCAGGGAGATCCTGCCGTTCTCGGTGAACTTGACCGCATTGCCTGCCAGGTTGAGCAGGGCCTGCTTGAGCCGGAGCGGGTCGGTGTCGATCTGCTGCGGCACGTCATTGGCGATGTCGACCTCGAGTGTGAGACCGCGTCGCGCCGCCTCGACGCGAACCAGTGCCAGCACCTCGTCGAGCACGCGCGAGAGGCGTGTCGGGACACGCTGCACCGGCAGACGGCCGGACTGGATGGCGCTCAGGTCGAGCACGTCATTGATGATCGAGAGCAGGTGGCGGCCGCTCTTCTCGATGGCCGCGGTGAACTCGCGTCGCGTCTCGCCCGGCACCTCCTCGTCCTCGAGAATCTCCGCGAAGCCTAGGATGGCCGAGAGCGGCGTGCGCAGCACGTGGCTCATGTTGGCGCGGAATTCAGACTTGGCGCGGCTTGCCTGCTCGGCCACGCTGAGGGCGCTGCGCAGGTGTTCGGTGGCTTCCGCGCGCTGGCGAGCAACCCTCTCGAGTTCGCCCGTCGTGCGTTCGAGGGCGCGGGTCCGGTCGGTGAGCTGGATGCGCAGGCGCTGTTGCTGGCGCAGCTCGGCGATCATCGCGTTGAACTCGTGGATGAGCGGCCCGAACTCGTCAGCGCGCAGCATGTCGATATGCGTGTCGAGGCGGCCGGCGGCGACGTCGCGCGCGGCGTGACGGAGCCGCTCGACGGGCTCGACCAGCAGCCGGGCCATGAGCCAGGCGCTGCCGAAGGCGAACGCGATGCCGACGCCGCTCACTGCGGTGGCGAAGAGCCGGTCGTCGGCCCCCATATCCGAGCCGACGAGCAGCAAGAGCAGCGAGAGCACCGGACACACGGCGACGCTGAACAGCCAGAGCATGCCGCGGCCGCGCAGCGACAGAGGGTGGACCCCCTCGATCTCGAGCAGCGTGTCGCGGTCGAAGAGGAGCGGGAACAGACGGCGCTCGGCGGCGAGCTCGACGACGAACACGCCCTGCGTGACCGACATCAGCCCAGCGATCGCGATCGAGATGGGCAGATGAACGAAGACCTGCGGATCGAGCCGGCCCGGCCCGGTCGCGAGCGGAATCAGGAGTGCTGGGATGCAGAGCACCCAGCCGCCGGCCGTGACGCCGAGCGTCCACCAGGGCAGGTGCACGGCGGCTCGTCGCGCGGCCGTGGCCTGCTCCGCCGGCAGCGCCTGACCGGAGTGGCGGGCCTGCAGCGGCTGGCGCAGTCTGAGGACGGCGTAGACCCAGATACCGATGAACGTCGGGTAGGCCACGCAATTGAACAGAACGATGGTCTGCTCGAAGGTGTCCTTTTGTGCGGCGTCAAGTAGGGGGACAACGTGGAAGGTGTTGTACCAGATATTGAAGACGCTCCCGACGAGCTGCATCAGAAGCGGCAACACGATCACCAGCAGGAGCGGACGGCTCGTGCGTGGACGGCCACGACCGATCGCCCGCGTCGGTCCCATGACCAGCGTGCCGTTGCCCAGTGCCGGAAGACCCACCTCGATTTTCTTCGGCACTCGCGCCTGTGCGAATTAGCCCCGAGTTTCGTGGGCTGGGACGACCCGCAAAGGTATCAGTTCCGATCGGGATCTTCTCCGGTGTAATCCGTATCACGATAGGCATAAACACCTATCGTGGATCATGAGGTCGGTCGAGTCTCGCTCGCGGGTCCGCGAACACCACCGGGCTGGTTGAGGTCTGAACTCGAGCTTCTCCTACCGACAGCTCTGGGACCGGAGGCACGGCGGGGGGCGGCAGTGCAGACGTAGCTCCAGAATTGCGCGACCGAGGACCTCGGGTCAGTCGCGCATTCCAGCAGCTCGTGAGGGCCGACGGCCTCGTTCTGTCCCGGGAAGTGTGACAATCCTTGGATTATTTCAAGCTATCGCGAATGTTAGTTGGCAAGGTGGCCACGGCGGGGGCCTGTCGGCCGAATGGATCTCGTTTCGAATCGTCGTTATTCCTGATCGAGACAAAAAACCGGGAAAGGACATGGTGGAGCAAATGAACAGGATACCCCGTCACCTCCGACCCATTGGAATTCGGGCGACGGCCCTCGCCGGACTGCTTGCAGCTTGCTCGGCACTGGCCTTTCCGGGCGATCTCGATCCGACCTTCGGCACGGGCGGAATCGTCGAGACGCCGAGGGAAGGCGGCCTGACGCTGCCGGGTGACATCGCCTCGACAATCACGGCAACATCATCGTGGTCGGACTGGCAGGGGATCAGCTAGGTATTTTTGGCCGCGTCCTGTTGGCGCGATATTCCGCAACTGGCGTGCCCGATTCGACTTTCGGCGTCCAGGGCAGGGTGGTTGGTTCCGTCATTGACCCGGGAGCCCACGCCTTCGCGGTTGCCGTCCAGCCCGACGACAAGATCGTCGTTGTTGGGAAGAGCGGTGCAAATGAAAAAACCAATACCGGGGGGCAGATGTTTGTTGCCCGCTACGCGACAACCGGGGCACCCGATCCGATATCAAGGACGCTCCCGGCGAGCTGCGGCAGAAGCGGGAGCACGGCCAGAAGCACCATCGGGCGGCCAGCACCGCGGAGGCGAGGCGTGGGCGGGGCGGCTCTTGGGCCGAGTTCGTAGGGTCGCAGGAGGGATGAGGCGGTAGTCACGGTTCGGTCCTCTTGGTGGGGGTGGTGCGGCTGCACCTCCAAGGCGCAGCGCAGCTCGCTGTCCCTTGGACGAGCCCGATAGCCTCGGCTTCAACCCGGGGATCCGGGCCCCGCCGCGTCGGCGGAGTTGGCTGCAAGAAAGCCTGTACTCCAGGTCTCTAGGGGGCGATTCCAGCGATCGTCCGGGGAGCCTGCTGTGGCGCTTGCTCTGGCGTGCGAGGAGGCACGGACGCAGGCGTGTGCGTCAGAGGGCGGGGGTTCCCCAGGCCGAGCTCCGCCCCGAGCTGGTTCAAGCGCGTGAGTAGAGGACGGGATTCCCCGGCCCGGCCGCGGGATCGCCCTCCCGGCCTCCGCCGAGCCAGACGTTGCAGTCGAAAAGGCGTGCCGGGTGATCGAGCGGACCGATCCGGCAGCCGTCAGCGTAGTAAATGATGGTCATGACTTCGCGGATGCGTCCGGTCGTGTTGGGCGGGGCGCCGTGCAGAGTCCAGCCGGCGTGGAAAGAGGCGTCGCCGGCGGTGAGGGCGCCGTAGCTGTGGCGTGGGAAGCCGCGCGTCGTCATGATTTCCTGAATGGCGAGTTCCGATTCCTCGCTGATCGGTAAACCACACAGACTGCCCTGGCGATGCGAGCCCGATGCGAAATGCATCGGGCCCATCTCGGGTGTCAAATCGACCAGCGGCATCCACATCGTGATGGTGTCGGATGTGTCGAGCGGCCAGTAGAACTGGTCCTGGTGCCAGGGGGTGAAGCCGCCTCCGGCTTCCTTGAACAGCGCCTGGTCATGATAGAGCCGCACCGCCGGCACGCCGAGCAGCTCGGCCGCGACGCGGGCGAAGCGCCGTGCGAAGACGAAGGCCTGCACGCGTGGGTCGTGCGTCCAGAGGTTGAACATCTGCACGAAGGCCTGACCGTAGGTGTCGCGCTCGGCGAGTGGGCGGTGGTCGATGCGGCCGCGCGGGCCGGTCTCGACGATAGCCTCGCGAAAGGGAGCGATCTCCCCGGGGCGAACCAGGCCGCGCACCAGGGTGTGGCCGCAACGGCCGAAATCTTCGATGCAGGCCTCGGGGAGGGCGTGCGCGGCCGAGAGATCAGGGAGCGACGCGGTGGGGGCGTTCACGCTCCGGCCCTTGCGCCCTTCCACGCTGATCGCAGGGGGGGCGGCGCTTGATCAGGCCGGGCAGCATTCATGAGCGGTATTCCCTTCGAAGGTTCGGCGGTGTACCCGCATCAATTCGCGGTGAACATGCGCGTGGAGTCCGTACTGCTCCTAGCCGCTGCCGGCCGGGCGGTAAAGCGCGGTGTCGCGCGCCGCGTTGCACATCTCGGGGGCCAGCGCGTTCGATCTCATCCCTGTTCAGGGTGCGTTGCCAGGGCCGCATGATGCAGCGCTTTCGCCAGCAACGAGGAGCGGCCGATGCGGCCGAGCGCTGTCGGCTCGAAGAACCGCCGCTCGATCACGGACGCCTGACCGACTCGCGGCGCTCGGTGCGGCCGTGATGCGGTGTGCTGCGAGCGCAGGGTCACCCGCAGTTCGCGGTGCAGAATGTGGTGCTTGAAATCATAGCTGGACAAGTCTCCCGAGCGCAGGCGCGCCGGGGGCAGCCAGAGGTGGCGCAGAAGCGGGAAGGCGCCGCGCTCGAGCAAGAGCCGCCCGGCCGGATCGGTCGTCACGGTGATTTCGACCCCGACGATCTCGCGCGCGCGGCGGGGCTTGGGCGGCGGATGGTCGAGGGGGTTCCCGGCCGTCCGGGCCTGACACGCGGTGGCGATCGGACACGCGGGACAGCGCGGCGCCCGCGGCGTACAGATGCGCGCTCCGAGCTCCATCATCGCCTGATTCCAGTCCCCGGCGTGCGCTGGATCGAGGAGTTCCTGAGCGAGAGTGGCGTGCGGTTCGCCGCGGGCATCGGGCCGGTCGAGGCGGGCCAGTCGCGAGACCACCCGGATCACGTTGCCGTCGACTGCGGCGAGCGGGTGGCCGAAGGCGATCGAGAGGATCGCGGCAGCGGTGTAGGGCCCGACTCCGGGCAGCGCACGGAGTCGGGTTGAGTCGTCCGGGACGTTGTGGTGGCCGGCGGCCCGTAGAGATTGCGCGGCGCGCAGCAGGCAGCGCGCGCGCGAGTAGTAGCCCAGCCCCGACCAGAGCGAGAGCACGGCGTCCTCGTCGGCGCGAGCCAGTGCGTCGAGATCAGGAAATGCCAGAACGAAGCGCTCGAACGCAACGGCCGCGACTTCGGCGCGCGTCTGCTGGCAGAGGATCTCCGAGAGCCAGACGCGGTAGGGATCGCGGTCGTGGCGCCAGGGCAGATCCCGGCGCTCCCGGCGGTACCAGTCGAGCAGCGCGCGCCGCAGCGCTGCCGTGCGCCCGAGCGGCCGCGGTGCCGTGGGTGCCGCGGCCCGGCGCGAGAGCGGCGAGCTGGCCGTGGACAAGGCTTGGGCCGGCGCGTTCGTTCGAGCCGATGCCGCATGGAGCTGGGGCGAGATCGTGACTCCCGTGCGATCCGCGCTGGCGCGGGCCGACTCGCGTCGCTTCAGAGCGGCGGCCCCGGCGCGACCCACGCTGGCGCGGGCCGCCTCGCGTCGCTTCACGGCCGCGGCCCCGGTGCGACCCACGCCAGTTGCCGCCCGCAATCCGGGCCCTCCCGCCGGTACGATGCCCAGGGCCCCGGCCCGCAGAACGTGCACGGGCCGACGCGCTCGATCGCGTTCTCCCCGACGCCGGCCTCGAGCAGCACCAGCGCGTTGAAGCCGCGCAGGTCAAGCGTGCCTTTGCCTGCCGGGCGTTCGCGCCACAGTCGCCACACCCGGCTCCCCCAACGCACAGCAAAGCGCGCCGCGATCTCCCGTTCGATCTCGAAGCAACAGCCATCGATCGAGGGCCCCAGCGCAACCCGGACTTCTGCGGGCGCGACGCCGTGGCGCGTGGCGAGGTGGCGCAGGGTCGCCAGCACGACGCCTTCCAGGCTGCCCCGCCAGCCGGCGTGGACGGCCGCCACCACGCCCGGCGCGTCGAGCAGGATGGGCACGCAGTCGGCCGTGGCAATGCCTACGGCGAGGCCGACCGTGGCCGAGACCAGCGCGTCCGCCTCGCCCACCGGCGATTGCGCGCCCGGGCTGACCTCGATCACGGCGACCCCGTGTACCTGCTGGGCCCGCAAGGGCTCGTTCAGTGGTTGAACCCCGAGTCCGAGTCCGAGCTGCTGTGCCCGCAATAGCTCCTGGGGCGGTTGGGCGGGTGGCACTTGCTCGGCAGGCGGAGTCCCGTCCATTTGCTGCGCCCGCAACGCTGGGCTCGGCCCCTTCGCCGCGTCGGGCGGCCGGAAGCCGTGCCGCCCGGCCGCGTCGCTCCAACTCGGGACGAGAAGGTCGAGCACCATGCCTCCTGCCTATCAGATTCTCCCGGTCCGGTGGTTGCCCCGCAGGTCGGTTCGGGGTACTAGAACCGTGATTCGGAGAATTGAACTTCTCTTCGGCGGAGGGATCATGGAATTCGGAATCTTCATCCAGGGCTATGTTCCCGGGGCCGGGGCCCACGACCCCGAGCGCGAGCACGCGGCGATCATGA
The DNA here is from genome assembly GCA_005777805.1 of Pseudomonadota bacterium. Classification (GTDB taxonomy): domain Bacteria; phylum Desulfobacterota; class Binatia; order UBA12015; family UBA12015; genus SXLG01. Next base: position 15,072 of record SXLG01000066.1, on the reverse strand, counting down.
ACGAGGCCGAGTACGTCGTCGTCGCTGATCGCAACAACTGGAAGTACGTATGGGTCACCGAGCACCACGCGCTCACCGAGTACAGCCACATCTCGGCGAGCGACGTCTACATGGGCTACCTCGCCCACGCGACCAAGCGCATCCATCTCGGCTCGGGCATCTTTAACCTGAGCCCGCGGGCGAACCATCCGGTGCGCAACGTCGAACGCGCGGCCATGCTCGATCATCTGAGCGAAGGCCGCTTCGAGTTCGGCACCGGCCGTGGTGCCGGTTCGCATGAGGTCGGGACGTTCAACATCCACGACATCAACTCGACCAAGGCCGAGTGGGACGAGGTCATCCGCGAGTTGCCGCGGATGTTCCGCGAGAAGTTCTACACCTTCAAGGGCGAGCACTTTTCGATCGACAAGCCGCACAACCTGTTGCCGAAGCCCTACAGGAGTTCTCACCCCCCGTTCTGGGTGGCCTGCGGTAATCCGGCCACATTTGCCAAGGCCGGCAAGATGGGAATCGGCGCGCTCGGGTTCAACTTCTCGCCGATCCACGAGATGAAGCCGCAGATCGGCGCCTACAAGGAAGGTATCGCGACCTGCCGCGAACCCGTCGGCGAGTACATCAACGATAACGTCATGGTCACCAACTCGGTGATCTGTTTCCGCGACCGCGAGCGGGCGCGGGCGGCGGCGACGCGGCCCGATCGCAACTATCTCTTCTCGCTGGTCTGCCTCTACCACGATACCTTCCCGAAACCCGCCGGAGCACCGGTCTGGCCCGAGCCTCCCCTCCGGCTTTTGCCTGAGCACGTGCAGCCAGCGATCGATCGCGGCGCGCTGCTGTGCGGGACGCCTGAGGACATCTGCGAGCAGATCGAGGCTTACCGTCGCACGGGCGTCGATCAGCTCGTCTTCGGCATGCCCAGCAACCTGAGCCGGGACGAGGTTCTCGAGTGCCTCGAGACCTTCGGTCAGAAGGTGATCCCCGAGTTCGACAAGAATCCGTTACACAGCACGACGCGCTACCGGCAGTCGGCGGCCTGAGCACCGCCGGCGTCGCGCCCCATTCTGCCGAGCGCATCAGCGCGGCTCTACGCACGCGTGGGGGGGCGAGTCCGGCGCGCGCTGCCGTGGCGTCGCGACAGGGCCGCGCTCCGGGGGGCGGCTCGCGGTGTGAGTTGCGGCTCGCGCCCCAGGGCGCGCAGCTCCCTGCGTTACGGGCGCGGCCTGCGCCGGCGCGACGGACCCGCGCACTCGGCACCACGCGAGACCCAGGCCTCGGCCACCCCGACGTGCTCGGGACAGCCGTGGAATCCCGCGGACCCCTCTCTCTGGCAGCAGGGAGCGCCACCGTTTAAGACAGAGGGCAGGCGGAGGGAGAGGTCTGGACATGGCAAAAGAGACGCTCACCATCACTGACAACCGGACCGGCAAGACCTACGAGTTGCCGATCGAGCAAGGGGCCATCCACGCCCGTGACCTTGGCCAGATCAAGGCCGGCGAGCACGACCCCGGTCTGCTGTCCTACGATCCGGCGTTTCTCAACACGGCATCCTGCCGGAGTCAGATCGCTTTCATCGACGGTGATCGCGGCATCCTGCGCGACCGCGGCTATCCCATCGAGGAGATCGCGGCGCAGAGCAATTACCTCGAGACCGCCTACCTGATCGTGAAGGGCGAACTGCCCGACGCCGAGCACTACGCGCGCTGGGAGCGGAACATCACGCTCCATACGATGGTCCACAAGAACATCAAAAAGTTCATGGACGGCTTCCGGTATGATGCGCACCCCATGGGGATGCTCCTCGGGACGATCGGGGCGCTGTCCACGTTCTACCCGGATGCCAAGGAGATTCACGATCTCGAATCGCGGCGGCTGCAGACCCGCCGCCTGATCGGCAAGATGCCCACACTCGCGGCGTGGGCTTACCGGCACCGACGCGGATTGCCCTACCTCCAGCCCGATAATGAGTTGAGCTACGCCGGCAACTTCCTCTCGATGCTCTTCCGCATGGGCGAGAACCGCTACAAACCCGACCCCGTTCTGGAGCACGCGCTCGATGTCCTCTTCATCCTGCACGCCGATCACGAGCAGAACTGCTCGACCAACGCCGTGCGTGCGGTGGGCAGCTCGGGCGTTGATCCCTACTCGGCGGTCGCGGCGGGGATCGCGGCGCTCTACGGGCCCTTGCACGGTGGCGCCAACGAGGCCGTCGTGCGGATGCTCCAGGAAATCGGATCGGCCGCGGCGGTGCCGCGGGCGATAGAGCGCTTCAAGCGCGGCGAGTCGCGCCTCATGGGAGTCGGCCCTCGCATCTACAAGAATTTCGACCCGCGCGGGAAGATCATCAAGCAGCTGGCGCTCGAGGTCTTCGACGTCACGGGCCGAAATCCGCTGATCGACATCGCGATGGAACTCGAGCGCATCGCGCTCGAGGACGACTACTTCGTGCAGCGCCGGCTCTACCCCAACGTCGATTTCTATTCCGGCGTGATCTACCAGGCGATGGGCTTCCCGCTCGAGATGTTCCCGGTCCTGTTCGCGATCCCGCGCACCTCGGGCTGGCTCGCGCAGTGGGCCGAGATGGTGCGCGACCCCGAGCAACGCATCAGCCGCCCACGCCAGCTCTACACCGGCGCCGAGGAGCGCCACTGGGCTCCGATCGAGTCGCGGCCCAAGCCTTCCGTTCGCGAGGACATGGTCAGCGAGGCGATCTGACACCATGCCGCGGCGCGCGCCGGCGCGGGCGGGCCGGGCGATCGAGATTCGCGGCGCGCGCACGCACAACCTCAAGGGGGTCTCGTGCGCGATCCCCGAGCGTGCCCTGACGGTCGTCACGGGCCCCTCGGGCTCGGGAAAGTCGAGTCTTGTCTTCGACACTCTCTACGCCGAGGGGCAGCGCCGCTTCGTGCAATCGATGTCAACCTATACGCGGCTCTTCCTCGAGCGCATGGAACGTCCTGAAGTCGATTTTCTCTCGAACGTCCCACCGGCGATCGCGCTGGCGCAGAAGAACACCATCCGCAATGCCCGCTCGACCGTCGGCACGATCACCGAGATCAACGACCACTTGCGGCTGCTCTTCGCGCACACAGGCCTGGTGTCGTGCCCGGAATGCGGCGGCCGGGTCGTGGCCGACGACCCCGAGAGCGGTCTCGCCGAATTCGCTGCCTTGCCCGAGGGGACGGTGGTCGTCGTGCTGGCTCCGGTCGCAACCGGCGGGCGCCGGGTGGGCGAGGTGGTGGCCGAGCTGGTCGCGGCCGGTCACCGGCGCCTCTGGCTCGACGGCAGACTCGTGCGTCTCGACGAGCCCGCCGTTGACGGGCTGAACGTCGAGTCCGTCGCCGACGGGCCAGATGGTCGGGGTGCGGCGGGTGACGTCCTCTTGTCAAATATTGTTGCTGACTCGATCTCCCCAGGGCCAGCGCGGGGCCGGCCCGCGCGTCGCAAAGGGGGCGCACGGTTGGCCGGTGCAGCAAGGGACTCCCGGTCATCTACAGCCGGATCAAAGGCGCGTCGCCGCGGGGCCGCACAATCGGTTGGCGTGCCGGCCGGGGCGGGTAGTGGCGGGCGCGTGCTGCCGGTCGTGGTGGACCGCCTGCGCGCGGGCACGTCGCCGCGCGCGCGGGTGCGCGAGGCGCTCGAGGCGGCTTTCTCGCTGGGCGCGGGGCACGTCACTCTGCTGCTCGTCGATGCCGGTCGCAGCATCGAACTCGACCGCCGCTCCACATGTCGCGCCTGCGGGCGCGTGCAGCCGTCGGCCACACCCCAGCTCTTCTCCTTCAACAATCCGCTTGGCGCCTGCCCGACCTGTGAGGGCTTCGGTCGGGTCACCGGGATCGACCTCGACAAGGTGATCCCCGATGCCTCGCGCTCGCTCGAGGCCGGAGCCGTGGCGCCGTGGACGACGCCGAGCGGCCGCGAGATGCAGGCGTGGCTGCTGCGGAGCGCGCGGGCGCACGCCGTCCCCACCGTCGTGCCGTGGGCCGAGCTTGCCGCGTCCGCCCGCAGTCTCGTGGTCGATGGCGAGACGCAAGCCTCGCCGGGGCACCGGCGTCGGTTTCCCGGAATCAAGGGATTTTTCGGATGGCTCGAAAAGAAGCGCTACAAAACCCATGTCCGGGTCCTGCTGGCGCGCTACCGCGGCTACACTCCGTGTGACGCCTGTGGCGGCGCGCGCCTGCGCCCCGAGGCGCTCGCGAGCCGCGTCTGTGGCTTGACGATCGCCGAAGTGGCCGAGCTGCCGATCGATCGTGCCCTCCTCTGGGCCGAAGACCTCCAGCGCGACGAGCGTGTGAATACTCGCGCCGCGGTGCTGCTCGCGGGGATCCGCGCGCGGCTCGGCTATCTGCTGGCCGTCGGCCTCGACTACCTGACGCTCTCGCGCCAGGCGCGCACGCTCTCGGGCGGGGAGGCGCAGCGTATTCACCTCGCGAGCGCGCTCGGGTCGGCGCTGACCGATACGCTTTATTGTCTGGATGAACCGACGGTCGGTCTGCACGCGCGCGATGCAGCCCGCCTGCTCGAGGTGCTGCGACGGCTGGTTGCGGCGGGCAACACGGTGGTGGTGGTGGAACACGATCCGTCGCTCATCCAGGGTGCCGATCAGGTGATCGATATGGGTCCCGGGGGTGGGGCGGGTGGAGGCGAGATCGTCTGGGCCGGCCCTCCGGCCCGGATGCGCGCCACGGGCTCGGGCACGGCGCGGGCGTTGCTGGCGCGGAGCAGCCGCCATGCCGGCCCGCGTCGCACGGTTGCCGCGGCAACGCCGGCGATCGTCGTCCGCGGCGCGCGCGAGAACAACCTCAAGGGCATCGACGTGCGCATCCCGGTCGGCCGTCTGGTCTGCGTCACGGGAGTCTCGGGATCGGGCAAATCCACGCTGGTCGAGCAGGTGCTGCATCAGGGCTGGCTGCGGGCGCGCGGCCTCGCCGCCGAGCCCGGCGCGTGTGCCGGCATCGATGGCATCGAGCGCTTCGCTGACGTGGTGGTCATGTCGCAGGCTCCGGTCGGTCGCTCGTCGCGCTCGAATCCTGCCACCTACCTGAAGGCGTGGGACGAGATCCGCCGTCTCTTCGCGGCCACCCCCGCCGCGAAGGCCGCAAGGCTCGGTCCTGGAGCCTTCTCGTTCAATGCAGCGGGCGGTCGCTGCGAGGCCTGTGGCGGCATGGGGATCGTCACGCTCGAGATGCACTTCATGGCCGACCTGACGGTTACCTGCGAGGTTTGCAGCGGGCGGCGGTTCCGCTCGGCGGTGCTCGCGGTGCGCTGGCGCGGCCGCGGCATCGACGAAATACTATCCATGACGGTCGAGGAGGCGCAGCGATTCTTCGCCGACATTCCCCGGGTGTGTCAGCGGCTGCGCGCAATCGGCGAGGTCGGTCTCGGCTATCTCACCCTCGGACAGTCGACGGCGACGCTTTCCGGGGGCGAGGCGCAGCGGCTGAAACTCGCGAGCTTCATCGATCCGGATGCCGGGGCGGGCCGGCTCCTGATTTTTGATGAACCGACGACAGGGCTGCATCTCACGGACGTGGCGCGCCTCGCCACCGTGCTGCACGGGCTGGTCGATCGCGGTCACAGCGTGCTGGTGGTCGAGCACAACCCGGACTTCATTGCCGCAGCAGACTGGGTGATCGACCTCGGCCCCGGTGGGGGCGAACGGGGCGGCCGGATTGTGGCCGAGGGGGCGCCGTTCGCTCTCGCTCATAGCGCCACCACACCGACCGGCGAGGCGTTGCAGCCGCTCTTCGCGGGAGGAGAGGCCGGGGCGAGCCGAGGCGCGCAACGCTCGTCGAGGGGTCGGAAGCGCGCCACGGGCTGCTGAGGACTCGAGCCGGCCGCAGCGACATCGGGCAGGACGGGTCACCGGGAGGCTTCGTTGGTGCCCGCGCACCAGCGCACCGTGCCAGGCGCCGGGCAGGACTGGCCACGCAGAGGATCCGCTGGGGCGCGGGCCCGGTCGCGACAGTTTTAGCGACTCGCCTTGACTTTCGACGTGACGCGATCGACGAAGGCGAGGGTCTCATCAGCGACTCGGTCGAGGTTGTAGTGCGTCTCGACCGCGCGGCGGCCGGCGGCGGCCATGCCGGCGCGGAGTGCGGTGTCGGAGAGCAGTCGATCGCAGGCCTGGGTCGCGGCGCCGATATCTTCCGGCGCCACGATCAGCCCGGTCTCGCCGTCCCGCACGGCGGAGCGGATACCGCCGCTGTCTCCGGCCACGCACGGTGTGCCGCTCGCGGCCGCCTCGACGAAGACCAGTCCGAACCCCTCGACGTTGACCGTGGCGTGGACGCGCGAGAGGCCCAAGTAGAGCGTCGCGGTGGCGTGCGCTTCGGCGAGATCGGCTTCCGAGAGGGTGCCCGCGAAGATGACCGCATCGTCAAGCCCTAACTCCAAGGCGAGGCTGCGCAGGCGGGGGGCGTCACGGCCACTGCCGGCGACGAGGTAACGCAGCCGCGGGTGGTTCCGGCGCAGGTGTGCCAGGACCCTGAGCGCGGTGTCGATTCCCTTGTGGGGCACGAGCCTTGCCGCCGTGAGGAGGAGCGGGGCGTCGCCGAGACCCAGACGGTGGCGCAGTTGGCCCGTGTCGCGCTCGGGCCGGAAGACCTCGGGATCGGTACCGAGGTCGATCGTGGCGATCTCGGGCGGGCGTTCGATCCCGAGCCGTGCCAGCAGTCCTGCGGCCAAGCGGGCCGTCCACGCAGAGATCGCCACGATCCCGGCGGCGTCGCCGAGAATCCTTCGCGTTACGGCCCGCCGCAGTCGACCGCGGGCCTTGATCTCCTCGCGTACCAGATCGCTGCCATTGACGTAGAGGAGATAGGGCACGCGGTGGTGGCGGTGGAGCCACCACACGGCATGGCCACAGGGCCGGATGTTGCCGCAATGCAGGACGGTGGTGCTGCCGGCATAGTGTCGTCGGTGCGCGACGAGGCGCCGGTACCAGCGCCACTGGTTGGTCAGCAGGTGGGCGTCGTCGAAGCCAAAGGGCAGACGCTCGATCGCGGTCCGCTCGCCGGCGTCGAAGGTTGCGGCGCCGGGTGCCGCCACTGTGGAGACGGTTACCGGGCGTGGTGCGAAGCGCCGGCAGAGATCCGCGTGGCGCCGTGCCATGCCGCCCGGCGCGGGCGGGTAATCCTGGGTCACGAAGATGTGGCGGTCGGGCACGCGGGGCCCGGCTAGCACAGGGGCCTGGGCGCTCGCGGGTGCGTTCATGCCGCGGAGCGTCGGGCGTGCGACTGCTGTGCGAACGTCCGAGGCGATCGCCCTACGCCCGCAAGATTCCAATGTTCATACGTGAATATGGGGCAGGTCGTGTCGTTTAATCAGGGGGTATAGGGTTGTCTTTAGGTAGAAATACCTAGTAGAACATCCGAAAGACTGGACGGCCTTGAACTGACCCCTTCCGGACGAGGATCGTCCCCCGGTGTTGAGGACAGGAGAAAGAACAGATGGCTAGGATTCTGATCTCGAGGGTGGCGTTCGTCGCCACGGTAGTGCTTGCCACGGCCAGCGCGGCGAGCGCGTGGATTCCCAATCTGGCCGACCCGGCCGAGAAGGCGCGCTTCAAGCAGCTCGGTGACATCTACAAGCAGCAGTCGAAGTTCGTCGACTGTGTGGTGAAGGCCGGGATCAAATGCGAGCAGACCTATGGGACCTCGGTGGGTACGCAGGAATGCGTGTTCGCCACCGCGACGGGTCCGGTCGGTTCGGGCTTCGGCGCGGCGCTCGCCGCCTGCGAGGCCAAGGTCGACTACAACAAGAAGGGCACGGGCGACGCGGCAGCTGACTACGCCGCGATGCAATGCCCGGCTGATTCCGATAGCGGGACGCCCGGCAATCAGGACTACGCCAGTCTCACGGCCTGGCAGACGGCAGCGCTCCCGAGCACCTACTCTCAGCTCGATACTCTGGCGACCCTCGTCGCATTGCTTGCGGACGCGGCGGGCAAGGACGCCATCGCGACAGCGGCCGACACGGGCACCCTGAACAAATACGGCAAGGGGCTCTTCACTTGCATCCGCAAATGCGAGGCCGACGCCAAGGGGACCAAGGGCGGGGGCGCTCTCACCGACAGCACGACCCAGTGTGATCCTGGCAATGGTGCGGCTGACCCCGCGATGATCGCCTGCTACGACAAGAGCAAGATAAAGATGGAAACCAAGCTCGGCGCGGGTGGTGGCGCATACGCCGCACTGATCGGTCTGGTCGACGGCGCAATCGGTGACGGGGCTCAGCCCACCTGGAACAACACCGAGGGCTGCAACGGCTCGCCGAGCGGCGCGTTCGTCGACGGCTCGCCCCTGTTCTGAGCGACACGGTCGCCCCGACGGTCCACGCGGGAGCGGCGCGCCGGCAGCGCATCGCTCCCGCGGGACTGTCCCGAACCGTGCGCGGCACGGTTTCCCGCCGGTATCACCGGCGAACGCCGAGACCCCTGACTCCTTGGCCATGGCGGTTGCGCGCCGGCCACCATTCCCCCGCTGGAGGATTCCCTCCGGGAGTCGCGACCGCCTCTCTTGCGCGAGGCGGGGGTGCGCCCCTTCGGGGACGCTCCAGGGGACACCTCCGGGTTCTTCGTGGCCCCCTCGGCCGCGTGGAAGCGGGAGATCCCGGGTCCGACCGACTATCGGGACGGTTCGACGGTTTCCGAGGGGTGGGTGATCTCAAGGATTGCGCGACGATCTCGGACGGGTCTATGGGGGATGATCTACCCGGCCAGCTCCGGACGGTGACCATAATTCTGCCCGACGGCTGACCCCCAACCCCACAGGAGGCTTGAAGAAGTATGCGTACTCCAACCTTGAAGATGGCCATGGCCGCGGGCGCCTTGTTGGCGTCGGCCGGAATGGCCCACGCCTGGGTTCCAGATCTGACCGACGCGTCAGAGAAAGCAGCGTTCGGCCAGCTCACGGACATCTACAAGCAGCAGGCCAAGTTCGTTGCCTGCGTCGTCAAGGCTGCCGTCAAGTGCGAAGCCCTGGGTTCAGACCCCGCCGTGCGCGAGTGCGTCTTCGCTACTGCGAGCGGTCCAGGTCTGGCAGAGGCGCTGGCGTCGTGCGAGAGCAAGGTCGACTACATGAAGAAGTCGGCGACGGGCGACTCGTCGGCTGACTATACGACGATGCAGTGTCCGGGTGACATGGACTCGACCGCGGTCGGCAACCAGCAATTTGCCGATCTCTCGGCGTGGCAAGCGTCCCGCTCTGCGACCTACACCCAGCTCGACGCGTTGGGCACGCTCTCCAGCGTGCTTGGCGTTGCCGCCGGCAAGGACGTGAAGACGATTGGCAAGGACATCGGCGAACTCAGCAAGTTCGGCCAGGCTATCTTCAAGTGCATTGGCGCTTGCGAGGGGGATACCAAGAACTCGAAGGGCAACGGCGGGACGACGGACAGCACGACCCAGTGCAGCGTGAAGAGCGCAGACACTCCCGATCCCGTGCAGGCGGCTTGCCGGGACGCCGCGATAGTCAAGATGGAGTCCAAGCTCGGTCTGGGCGGCGGCACGTACGCGGCGCTGATCCCACTGATCCGCAACGCGCTGAGCGACGCGGCTAACACCACCTGGAACAACAGCGAGGGCTGCAGCTAGCGACTCGTCGCTCTTCTGATCGGGACCCGGCAGTCCGCGGGAGCGGCGCACCCCAAGCGCCGATCCCGCGAGACTGGGCCGAGCGGTCCCGGCTTGGGCGCTGCACGGTCTCCCGTCCGCCCGGCAAGCTTCGCGGACTTGGCCCCGCACGAGCGCGCGGACGCCCGCGGAAGGCTCTACCGCCCCTTCCCGACATCGCCCCGTTTCGATGGCGCGATTTGCCCAGAGGGGAATCGCGGAGCTGTCCCCCGGCTGGGACCGAGCACGCGCTCGCGCAGCATGGCCAGCTTGAAGGCCAGTAGGGGACATCCCTCGTCCGACCGATTATCGGGACGATTCGACGATTTTCGAGATCCAGGCAACGTCAGCGGTTGCTCGATGACTCCGAACGGGTCTATTGGGGAAGCTATCCCCGGTCAGCCCCGGACGGTGACCTCAATCGCCGGATAGCTGACCTCTAACCCCACAGGAGGCTCGAGAAAGCATGCGTACCCCAACTTTTAAGATGGCCGTGGCCGCGGGCGCCTTGCTCGCGTCGGCTGGAATGGCCCGCGCTTGGGTGCCGGATCTGACCGACGATGGCGAGAAGGCAGCGTTCGGTCAGCTGATCGACATCTACAAGCAGCAGGCCAAATTCGTCGCCTGCGTGGTGAAGGCCACCGTCAAGTGCGAGGGCAAGTACGGCATGGATGTCGCGACGCAGGACTGCGTGATGGCGACCGCGACCGGCCCGGCTGGATCGGGTTTCGCAGAAGCGCTGGCGTCGTGCGAGAGCAAGGTCGACTACTCGAAGAAGTCGGCGACGGGCGACGCGTCGGCTGACTACACGACGATGCAATGTCCGGGTGACAACGACTCGACCACGCCCGGCAACCAGGACTACACGGACGTCGAGGATTGGCAGGGGGCCCACGACTCGACCTACGCGCAGCTCGACGCGCTTGCCCTGCTGGCGAATGTTCTCGGCAACGCCGCCGGCAAGGACATCAAGACGCTCGGCAAGGACATCGGCGAACTCAGCAAGTATGGCCAGAGCCTCTTCAAGTGCATCGGCTCCTGTGAGGGTGATTCCAAGGGCTCGAAGGGCGGCGGCGCGCTCACCGACAGCCTGACCCAGTGCAGCGCCAAGAGTGCCGATACCCCGGATCCCGTGCAGGACGCCTGCCGGGACGGCGCGCGGGCCAAGATGGAATCCAAGCTCGGTGCTGGTGGCGGCACGTACGCGGCGCTGATCCCGCTGATCGACAACGCGCTCACCGACGCGGCCAGCTCGACCTGGAACAACACCGAGGGCTGTGACGGCTCGCCGAGTGGTGCGTTCGTCGACGGCTCGTCGCTGTTCTGATCCGGGTAGTGAAGTAACGCCCTCGCGAGCCGGCGGCGTGTCCCAAGGGACGCGTCGCCGGCTCGAGACGGACGAGAGGGGCGGCCTCATGGTGGAGGTCGCCCCTCTCCATTTTGAGGTGGCGCGACGCGCTGACACGGCTCGGTCGTTGCGTCGTCGGGCACGCCCTTGCACCGGGCACCCCCAACCCCCACAAGGGGCGAATCCTCGAGGGCTCGGAGCCGGCCCGGCCCCGGACTTCCGCGAACGGAGTACGGCGGACATGCGTGGCAAGGTCGATCTCGGTACCAAGATTTTCTACGGACTCGGGTCGGTCGCCTACGGCGTCAAGGACAACGGATTCTCCTATTTTCTCCTGATCTACTACGGCCAGGTGCTCGGCGTGCCCGAGTCGCGGGTTGGCCTTGGTATCCTGGTCGCGCTGGCTTGCGATGCGATCCTCGATCCGCTGGTCGGTCATCTCTCCGACCATCTGCATTCGCGCTGGGGCCGGCGGCATCCCTTCATGTACGCCGCCGCACTCCCGGTCGGGGTGTCGTTCTGGCTCTTGTTTGCCCCACCGCGCGGACTCGGCGGCGATGCTCTCTTTGCCTACTTTGTCGGCATGGCCGTGGTGGTGCGGGTCTGCATCACCTTCTACGAAATCCCGAGCACGGCGCTGGTCGCCGAGCTGAGCGACGACTACGACGAGCGCACCTCGATGATGAGTTTCCGCTTCCTGTTTGGCTGGTGGGGCGGGCTCGGGATGGCGTTGCTCGCCTACGGGATCTTGCTGCGCCCCACGGCCGAGCAGCCGATCGGCGTGCTCAACGCGGAGGGCTATCGGATCTACGGCGTGGTGGCGGCGGTGCTCATGGTGGCCGCGATCCTGGTCTCTGCTCTTGGCACGCACCGCCACATTCCGCGCCTCAAGGCCCCCCCGCCGGCTGCCCCCTTCGCGCTGCGACGGATGCTGCGCGAGCTGGGCGAATCGCTCGCCAGCCGCAACTTCCTGGCGCTCTTCGTGTCGGGGCTTTTCGGGGCCGCGGCGGCGGGGATCTCGGCAGCGCTCCATGTCTACTTCAGCACCTTCTTCTGGGGCCTCAGCGCAGCGCAGATTTCGTTGCTGGTTCTGTCCTACTTCCCGGCTGCGTTGCTTGCCTTCGCGCTGACGCCGCGCCTCTCGGCGCGCGTCGGCAAGAAGCGGGCGGCGATCGCCACCGGCACGGCCGGACTCAGCCTGGTGCCCGTGCCGATCGTGCTGCGGCTCATGGACGTGATGCCGGCCAACGGCACGCCGCTGCTGCTTCCCGTCCTGGCCCTTTTCACCATGATCGAGATCGCGCTCGTGATCTCCTCGAGCATCCTGGTGTCGGCGATGGTGGCCGATATCGTCGAGGAGAGTGAGCTTCGCACCAAACGGCGCTCGGAGGGGACGTTCTTTGCCGTGCGGATGTTCGTGCAGAAGATCGTCTCGGGCTTCGGCGTGCTCGGCTCCGGTCTGCTGCTGACGGCGGTGGGCTTTCCTTCCGGTGCGAAGCCCGGTGAGGTCCCGCCCGAGACGCTCTGGTGGCTCGGGGCCAGCTTCACGCCGATCGTGGCGGTCCTCTATGCTTGCTCGATCGCTTGTCTCTTTCCCTACCGGATCGATCGCGACCGCCACCAGAGCAACCTGGCTCGCCTCCTGGAAGCGGCCGAGGCGGACCACGAAACTCCAGCCGCGGTTGCGCGCTAGCCCGGCGGGGCGACCGGGCACTTGTTGGAGGCCGGCGGTCCAATTGTGCGAGGAGTGGGCATGAAGGGTGATCTCGGGAACTTTTTTGAGGATTTCGCGCTCGGGTGGCGCAGCCTGTGTCCGGTGCCGCGTGTGCTCGGCCCGGCCGAGACGGCGCTTCATATCGCCACCACCAACGACCGCAGCGCGCGGTTCTGTAGCGCCGAGGGTCGCGTCCATCCGCTGATCGTCTTTCATCTGGTGATCGCCCAGACCGTCAGGCAGATTTCTCTCAACGCGCGCGCCAATCTCGGCTACGCCGGCATGATCTGGCGCGCGCCGGTCTTTCACGGCGACGAGATCACCACCGAGATCGAGATCCTCGGTCTGAAAGAGAACTCGAACCGGCAGACCGGCAACGTCTGGGTGAAGACGATCGGTCGCAATCAGCAGGGCGTGGTGGTGCTCGAGTACACGCGCTGGGTGATGGTGAAGAAGCGGGACGCGGGCGCGGCCACCCGTTGGCTCGAGGAGCCGGTCGTGCCGAGTCTACCCAGGCAGGTCGCCCCCACCGAGCTGCCGCCCTTCGATGGCGAACTCTCGCGCGCCGAGAAAACGGGCGGGCGATTCACCTTCGAGGACTATCAGCCGGGCGAGCGCATTTTTCATCATGATGGCATGACGGTGAACGCGTCCGACCACACGTCGTACACGCGCCTCTTCCAGAACACCGCCAAGGTCCATTTCGATGCAATCCTGACCGAGGGCCGTCCGCTGGTGTACGGTGGGCTGCCGATGTCGATCGCTTACGCACAGGCGCAGAACGGACTCGAGAACCGCTCCGGGATCGTCGCCATGAACTCTGGCGTACACGCCAACCCTTGCTACGCCGGCACCACGATCTACTCGTTCACCGACGTGCTCGAGACGCACGACGTGCCGGGGGCGTCCTGGGGTGCCTTGCGCCTGCGCCTGGTCGCGGTCAAGGATATGAACCCGGCGAATCTTCCCGACTTTGCCATCGAGATCCGGGACGAGCGAGGTGTTTTGCGGCACGATCCGCGCGTCCTTCTCGACATGGACCACTGGGAACTCATGCCGAAGCGCGCCTGAGGGGCCAGTCCGTCGTGCTCGCTCGATCCCGCGGCGATGGCATTCACGTCTGAAGTCGACTTCGCGATGGCCATCGAATCGGGACAGACGGACTCGTCCATGCGGCGCGGGCGGACGTTGCCGAGGCCGTGGCAGCCAAGGCGGTTCCGCTCTGGCCCCGCTTGCCGGGCGCCGCGGGGAAACCTTCAGTCGCGCCTGGGCAGCAACCCGGCGAGGATTGCGGCCCGATCGGCGTCGAGTTCGGGTGGTGGCCGGTGGACTGCGGGTTCGGGCACGCCCGAGATCTTGATCGGGTTGCCCGAGACGAAGAGGCTGCCAATCGCAGGATCAGCGATCTCGCGCACCATGGCGCGGGCCGCGAGCTGCGGCAGCCGCGCCGCTTCGGCGACCGTGTTGATCGGCGAGCAGGGGATAGCGGCGGCCTCGAGGCGGGCGAGCCAGTATTCCGTTGATTGCTGGCGCATGACCCCCTCGATTTCGACCTGCATCGCGTCGACATTGACGCGGCGGTCCTCGGCGGTGAGAAAGCGTGGATCGGATTTCATCTCGCCGCGGCCCAGCGTGTCGCAGAAAACGTGATAGATTTCGTCGTGGCCGGCACAAACGACCACCTGGCCGTCGGCGGTCTGGAAGGCCTGGAAGGGTGAGATGTTCGGGTGTCGCGTGCCGGTGCGACCCGGCACGTCGCCGGTGACGAGATGGCGTGTCAGGGCGTTCTCGAGGATCGCGATCTGCGAATCGAGCATGGCGACGTCGATCATCGCGCCCTCGCCGGTGTCGCGCCGTTTGTGGAGTGCAGCACATATCCCGATCGCGAGGAAGAGAGCTGCGGCGATATCGCCGATCGAGACGCCGACTCGCGCCGGTGGCTCGCCGGGGTAGCCGGTGAGACTCAACATGCCGCTCATCGCCTGCACGACCATGTCGTAGGCAGGCCGCGGGCTCAGCGGACCGGTATGGCCGAAGCCCGAGGCCGCGCCGTAGATGAGGCGCGGCAAGCGCGCGTGCAGGGTCTCCCAGCCGTAGCCGAGGCGCTGCATGGTGCCGGGGCGGTAGTTTTCGACCAGCACGTCGGCTTGCGCCAGCAGTTGCTCGAAGAGGGCGCGGTCTGCCGGCGCCTTGAGGTCCAGCGCGATCGATTCCTTGTCGTAGTTCAGCGCCGAGAAGTAGAGGCTCTTGCCACCGCAGAAGGGCCCGACATCGCGCACGTCGTCGCCGCGCACGGGTCGCTCGACCTAGATCACGCGCGCGCCCAGAATGGCCAGAACGAGCGTGCCGTAGGGCCCCGCCAGCAACCGCGAGAGGTCGAGGACGGTGAGACCGGCAAGG